>JBLHOA010000160.1:0-7564 GCA_047622345.1 Gammaproteobacteria bacterium
CCTTGGCAAAGGCGCGCTATCTAAACGCATTCTGCCTGAGTATTCATCTCCTATCGATGCAGGTCTGTTTCAGACGTTAATCCGTTTTCTGGATCGCCCGCATATTTATTTTGGCATCGGCGCAGTTGCAATAATTCTTTTACACATTTCCCTGATGTATATAAGTGTTGACGACATTGAATCACTTTCCCTGAAATTTGTTGCGCAGGACCTTGATACCGATAACCCAGAAAAATTTCCATCGCTGAGAATTCTGTCAGTGAAACAAAGCGGGGCAATGCGGGAGTTCGCTGTAACTGACCCCAATGGCAATAAGATTACCTTTGGTCAGGGAGCATCGTGAGTCACTTTCTTGTGGTGAATGCATTGAAATTACCAGGTAAACAGCTACGGTCGATTCAAATTGAAGGGCGCGCTGGTGATTTCTACGCGACTAGCGCTCATACCTGGTCTGGTTTTATCGTTTAATGACTTCCAATTGGTTGAGCACTGGAACACTATCGAATCTATTCCTCCTCGTGGCGAATGGAAGAACGATAACGGGAAATTCTGATGATTGTTAAACGACTGCATCGCAACTGCCGATAGAACGATCCAATGGAAAGTTTTACAGAAACACGGAATCCGGGTGAACTTGGTGCAAGGCGTGGCCCATACTACGACTGCCTACCCATGTGTTACTCGAAGAAAATATAGCGCTGTATTTACACCTCGGCTGGCATGAAACGGGCCGGGATGATACTCGCGTATATATGCGTAAAGTAATTTAAAAATATATCGACAGAAAACTGTCGTGGTAATTGCAAGCCTGGGGAAGTAAAACCGGGCTGGTATTCATTAACCTAACGAAAGAGATGAACTATGAGTATGACGATTGATTTCAGCAATAAGACCGTAGTGGTGATCGGTGGGACCAGCGGTATTAACCGGGGTGTTGCCGAATTGTTTGCCCGCCATGGCGCCCGTGTTGCAGTTGCCAGCCGATCTGAAGAAAAGGTGAAGGATACAGTCGCATCGTTGCAATCACTGGGCGCCGACGCAATGGGGTTTGCCGCCGATGTTCGTGATCTACCTGCTATCGAGGCGGGCCTGGCCGATGTAGGGCAGGCCTTTGGCGCTTTCGATGTACTGATTTCGGGAGCCGCCGGAAACTTCCCGGCAACGGTCAACGGCATGTCGGCGAATGCCTTTCGTAGCGTAATCGAGATCGATCTAATGGGTACCTTTCACGTGATGAAAGCCGCATACCCCCACCTGAAAAAACCCGGCGCCAGTGTCATTAATATTTCGGCGCCACAGGCCTTTTTGCCGATGGAGGCGCAGGCTCATGTCTGTTCAGCAAAAGCCGGAGTAGACATGATTACGCGAACACTGTCGCTTGAGTGGGGCGCGGAGGGCTTGCGTATTAATTCGATTGTTCCCGGCCCCATCGACGGCACCGAAGGGATGGCGCGTCTGGCTCCCGACGAAGCGGTACGCCAGCATGTTATTGCATCGGTACCGCTGGGCCGAATGGGGACTCCTGAAGATATCGGTAAGGCCTGTCTATTTCTGGGGTCAGATTTGAGTAGTTACATCAACGGCACGATTCTACTGGTCGATGGTGGCTGGTCGCAAAACGGCTGTGGAGACATGAGTTCTTACCTCGGTAGTCTCGCGCGCAAGATTGAGTCGGCTTGAACCGCTTTGTTTGGGGCGGTCTGCTTATCCCATCGGAATATTCATTATGAATAGTTTATCGGTTGAGTGCTGTGCTGCGTGAAGTTAAAGACATCAGCCAAAAACGGGGAGAGCCGAAAAAGCGCTGGTTCTGAAGCCTCGAAATGGACTTGTTTGTCTGGTTTAACGACGCGGATGAAATTATCAGTTATCAACTCACCTACCATAAACCGCATGATGAAAAGGCTTTGATCTGGAATGAGGATAGGGGTTTTTCTCATTTGGCGGTCGATGAAGGTGTGCGCCCTGGAAAATATCCAGCCAGCCCCTTGCTGGTCAAGGATGGCGATGCCGGGTTTAGCCGAATCGTGGCTTTGTTGAAGAAAAACTCGGGCGAGTTGGACGCATCGATAAATAGCTTTATAGTCAGCGGAATTGAACAACGTTTTAAATAACATTGGCACTCGGATAAGGCAGCTCGTTACAGGACATCACTATGAATATAGCAATACTCACCTTTGAGGGTTTTAACGAACTCGATTCCTTTATTGCGGCTGGCATTTTGAATCGCATGAAAAGCATCGGCTGGAATGTTCAGATTACCTGCCCGTCTGATTCGGTAACGTCGATGAACGGGGTTAGTGTTGACGCGCAACAATCGCTCGAGTTTGCCAATAGCGCCGACGTGGTGTTATTCGGCAGTGGTATCTACACCCGCGATATCGCTAAAGATAACAGTATCCTGGACCGGCTCGACCTCGACCCGCCAGGCAGGTGATCGGCGCGCAGTGCTCGGGCACCCTGTTGCTGGCGGAACTGGGACTTTTGAATGGATTGCCGGCCTGTACCGATTTGACTACCCGGCCGTGGGTGATTGACGCGGGAGTGGAAGTTTTAAATCAACCGTTTGTCGCAAAGGACAATGTTGCCACCGCCGGTGGTTGCCTGGCATCGCAATACCTGGCGACCTGGGTGATAGCGAAACTGGCCGGAAATGATGCGGCCGAATCGGCAATCTACTACGTAGCCCCGGTGGGCGAAAAAGAATCGGCGGTGGCGCACAGCATGTCGGTTGTGCTGCCTTATATCGAACAAAGAGAATGCGCCTGAGCGATCCCCGGCCGGGTAACCCCCAGCCGAGCATCGCCCGGGCAATACTTTAATGCACGTTGGGTTTGGGCTCTGCTTTTTTCTCGCCGTCGACGGTATCGCTGCCTGAGGCAAGGTCTTCTGCCTCGGGTTTGGCATCGGCCTCGCTGACGACTTCGTTCTCTTCTGGCGCAACCTTTTCATCGACGCTTTCTACCGGGTCATCCTGACGGTCAACGATAATCGTAGCCTCTTCGTCGGCAGCCAACGCTTCTTCTTCCGGGCTGTCTTCCACCGAAATCAAAACCTTGCCCTGATGTTGTTCCAGCAGGTTGGTCAGCGTACTGCTGTCGCCCAGTGATTGTGCGCCCTCGGCCAGATGCTGGTAAACCTTGACGAAGTCCTGAGTCAGGTCACTCACCAGTTCAGATGTTTTATCGAAATGGCTGTTGACGCTGGTTTTGTAATTGTCCAGTTCTGCCCGGGCCTGATCGAGTTCCGTTTTGACTTTATCGGCCGCTTTTACCGATGGTGCAAACAGCCGATAGGCCAGCGCACCGATCAGAATGCCGGCAACGAGTGCAGTGATACCGATTTGCCATAGAGAGATTATGTTATCCACGTTTTGCTCTTTATCCTTAAAGTGTTAATCGAAAGCGCGCATTATAATTGATTCGAGGTTGCAATAACATCAACGGCTGGCTGAGCATTTTACGCGAAGGTATTTGGAATTCACTGCCTGTCGTTTATGCTGGCGCGGTTCCTGGAACAACCATGAGGGCAGTGATGAGCAGTATTTCGGGTAAATTATCGGCAAAATTGCAGCGCCTGTCTGCGTTGGCTATGCTGATGCTGGCCGAAGCAATATCCGCCGACAGTTCCGGCCCGTCATTGGCGGGCTACTACGATGACTTTATGGCGATTTGTAATGGCAATGCCTACGAGTGGAGTGACACTGATGAGCCCCGCAAGAGTATCACCGGGGTAACGCAGGTGGGGGTCGGGCGCAACAACCGTTATGGGCTGACGCTGGATGGACGCTTGCTCGCCTGGCGGTCCGACCCGGCACAAACTGAACTGATGATGGACGGAGTTAAATCGTTCCATGCCGGTCGCTCGGGATTGCTGGTTATATTAAACGACGACAGTTTGTGGCTGCTGCAAACGAAAAGCCTGTTCGGTCTGGGCGAAACCCTGTCGGCAGAGCCAACTCCCGTCGCAACTGCGGTGCGCTCGGCTGCGGTCGGCGATAGCGCCAATTACTATATAACCCGCGATGGCGACCTTTTTGTAAAAGGGCTGGCTCATCGAGGACAGTATGGTGACGGTAAACTCACCACCAGCGAAACCTGGCAGCACACTTTTTCAAAGGCGGTTCAGGTGTCGGCACACACCGGTCATGCACTTTTGCTTAAACAGAATGGCGGGGTTTGGGGTACCGGCGGAAATATCTACGGTCCGCTTGGGCATCACGGATACGGCGACAAGGCGATAAACTGGGGCCTTATTCTGGACGGGGTAAAAGCAATTGCGACTGGCAGCAGCCACTCGCTTGCGATCAAGGCGGATAACAGCCTGTGGATCTGGGGGCGAAACGAAGGGCTTGAGCCAAGGCGGGTGATGTCCGGGGTCACTGCGGTTGCCGCTGGCAATAGTGCCACCGTGGCGCTCGGTCGGGGTTATCTCTGGCAATGGGAAACTGGCGAGCAACCCAGGCGTATCATCCAATGCGAATAGTTGGTTTTGTATTCGATGCAACCGCTTGAATGGTTGCAGATGAGAACAAGGCAGCGCAATATATCGCCTGGTCGACGCGCGTGGTCTGTGCTTCTCTGCGAGCATTGTCAAATGCGAACAACTACCTACCAATACCTGAATTAACAAACCCGGAAATAAAATGAACTCGGAAGAACTCAAGTCGCTACAGGCTCCGTTGAAGCAGCGCTACAGCGAGCAACCGGAAACGGCATTGGTTACGCTCAAAGCCAAGGCCACAATCGGTGCCGGAATTACCTGCAAAGTGGAAACCGGGCAAGCCATGGCCGAAGCCGGGCTGCACCCTGCTACCGGGGGTGACGGTTTATCTTTGTGCTCGGGGGATATGCTGCTGGAAGCATTGGTAGCCTGTTCGGGCGTTACCTTGAAGGCGGTCGCTACCGCCATCGGCATCGAGCTTCGTGATGCCCGCATCAGCGCGGAAGGTGATCTCGATTTCAGGGGCACGTTGGGGGTTTCAAAGGAGGCGCCGGTCGGTTTTCAAAACATTCGATTACATTTTGACCTCGACAGCGATGCCGACCCCGAAGCGATTGATTCTCTTATGAAATTGACCAAGCGCTATTGTGTGGTTTACCAGACCCTCGCTTCGTCTCCGACCATTTCAATTTCACATTAGCTGAGTATTCCTTGATGATGGAAACCGCAGGTCTCGCACTGACCACATTTTTTGCCCTCATAGGTCCACTTAACGTTGCCGCCATGTTCGCCGGCTTAACCGTCGGGCAAAGCACCCGGCAAAAGCGCGTCACCGCCCTGCGCGGCACACTGGTAGCCGCCTTCATTCTGGTCTCATTTGCGCTGGTCGGGGAGTACCTGCTCGGCGGGCTCGGTATATCGCTGGCCGCGTTAAGAACCGCGGGTGGCATATTATTATTGCTGATTGGCATCGAAATGGTTTTTGTGCGCTCCTCCGGCGGCACTTCGACCACCGAAGATGAAGAGCAGGAAGCCATTTCCAAATCAGACATTTCAGTTTTCCCACTGGCCACTCCGCTGATGGCAGGGCCGGGAGCGATGGGTGCGACGATTTTATTGATGGCCGATCAGCAGGGCGACATTGTCGGCCAGGTGACGGTGATCGGCTCGATACTGGCGATTTTATTGTTGGCATTTATCTCAATGATGCTTGCCGGTAAAATTCAACAATTGCTGGGCGTCACCGGTATGCAGGTTATCAGCCGGGTGATGGGCGTATTGCTTTCGGCGTTGGCGGTTCAATTCATATTCGACGGCATCCAGCAAAGTGGCCTGGTGGGTTAGGCCTGCTACAAACTGCAGGCGCGGCAAAACTATTTAAACGGAGCATTACGATGACCGAATCCGATATCAATTCCTCTGACTCGATTTACGGGCAGGCGGACCCAGACCAGCCCACACGGGAAGCACCGTTTTTTGGCGCGAGTACCTTCATGCGGCGGCCGTTTAGTCGAAAGCTGGAAAATGTTGATATTGCCGTATTAGGGCTGCCCTTTGATCTGGCGGTGTGTAACCGGCCCGGTAGTCGCTTTGGCCCACGGGCGATTCGACAGGCGAGCCGCGATATCGCGAGCTGGGATCGGCAGTACCCCTGGGGCTTTAATCCCTTCGACCGGCTCAATGTTGTCGACTACGGTGACGTCATTTATCGCTATGGTGATGCGGCTGAAATGGTCGAACAAACGCAGGCCTGCGTCGCCGATATTCTCGCGCAGGGAGCGCAAACCTTAAGCCTCGGAGGCGATCATTTTGTCGCCCTGCCGATCTTGCGTGAGGTGGCAAAAAAGCACGGCCCTGTCTCGCTGGTACATTTTGATGCGCATACCGATACCGAGCGTAGTGATAATCCCTACGACCATGGCTGTATGTTTCATCGCGCAGTCGAGGAAGGCATCGTCGACCCGACGCGGTCGATTCAAATCGGTATTCGTACCGATTATGATCAGCTAAACGATCGTTTCACCGTTATCGATTCGAGCACGGTCCATCGTATCGGCATCGACGCCACCGTCGCACAAATCAAACAAACGGTTGCAGCGCATAAATCCTATCTGACCTTCGATATCGATGCGCTCGACCCGGCCTATGCGCCAGGAACCGGCACTCCGGTGCCCGGCGGTTTGACCTCGAATCAGGCGCTTGAAATTCTGCGTAATCTCGATGGCATCGATTTTATCGGCATGGACATAGTCGAAGTTGCTCCCGACTACGATCACAGTGAAATTACCGCGCTGATCGCCGCGCAACTGGGTCTGGAATATCTGTGTCTATTGGCGTCGCAGGTAAATGTTGCCTGAATCCAGGCCCCCAGTCTTGCTGCCGCTTTGCAGCCTTTGCAGATATCTTTATAATCGCGGTTCATATCTGCCCAAAAAAAGAGCAGCGAGAAATAGCAAGAAAAAGGGCAGAGGATTCCTGACATTGGCTGGAGAAGTATTGTGACCTATAACGGTGCAGTTTGTGGTGAAGATCATGAAGAATTGCCGGCACTTGGCTTTAATTGCCCGGACTATGCCAACCTGGTACCCGTTGCCGAACGGCGAAAACGGGTCCGAATCGATGATGATCTTTGTGTGGTCGACGATGAATTCTTCTTCGTGCGCGTCAGCCTGACCATTCCGATTCACGATCAGGACGAAGACTTGCACTTCGGCGTCTGGGTGTCGCAGCGTAAAGATCATTTTCTAAGCTATGTTGAAAATTTCAACGCGACCGACATCGGGCCTTTCTTCGGCTGGTTGGCGAACGACTTACAGTTCGGTGGAGAATCAACACTCAACCTGGAAACCATGGTGCATTTTATGGGCTCCGGGCTGCGTCCTTCGATCGAGATCAAGGAATCGGAGCATCCGCTCGCGGTGGCTTTTAAAAAAGGGGTCAGTCTCGATCAGGCCTGGGAAATCGCGCACTCTTATTCAGGTTTGGTCAGGATGAATTGATCAGCGATTTCTTAGAAGTACCAGGCCAGTTGCAGAAAATAGGACTGGTCGATACTTAAGGTCTTTCCAGCAGTCCCCGAATCGATCCCGGAAAACTCACTTCCCCTGGTACCGTCTGGGAA
>JBLHOA010000161.1:0-7477 GCA_047622345.1 Gammaproteobacteria bacterium
GAGATTCGGGCTGAGATTATTGGTCGCAGTTACCGTAGAAAAGTTTCCGTGGCTGCTCGTGGTGCTGATGCTGATCGTGCCGCTATACCCGTTCAAAGTGATATTACTGCTATCTTTAGCAGTAATTACAAACTCATAATCCAGACAGGTGCTGCCGTTACCGCTACCGGCTATATCAACCTCAAAATGATCGATCGCCTGGCCGATGACAAACACAGTACCGACGTGATTGGTGATATTCGCACTTCCCGGCGATGCCGAATTGATTTTCACAAAAAAGTAAAATTCACCTGCATTTGAAGTGCTGCTGACCGGCACGTTAACCGTGGTGCTGGTCTCGCCAACGCCGAAGGTCGCAGTTGTTGTCACCGAGGTATAGTCGACCCCGTCAAACAGGCTGCCGTCAAAGGTATTGAAGTCCAGAATAGTGGTCGCCGTGGCAGCGGCATCAAGGGTAAAGGTAATCGTTGCGGTAGTGGTGCCCTGATTGATCGTAATATTGGAAAAACTCAGACTTGGGTTGGTACCATCGTCATCATTCGAAGTGTCTTCGGTTGGCGACTGCGATGCCGAAGTCGCTGAATCCCAATCGCCGGTACCGTCGGGCAGGCGGTAAATAAACTTAGTCGATGCTCCCGGCGTACCGGCCTGATAATCATAAGGCAGGGCACTCCCTGTGCAGCTAGCAACTTCCTGCGGCTGGTACCCGGAAACAGTGAGGTAGTCGATAACGTCACCATTCATATCCAGAAGAATCGCGTCGAAGCCGGTCTTGAAATTCATGAACCGGCCGATATTGTTGTCTTTAATAATCAAATAGGGAGGTGTGGTATCGGTAAATCCGCCTATAGGTTCCACCGGACTGCATCCATCAGCATCATTATTATTGCCGGGTGCATTCAGTTCACAAACCCGGATTGACCACTGTCCATAAATGGCCAATGGTATTGACGAGTCGAGCAACTTCAGTTCAACAAAATCATCGGGGTCGTTAGCCTGATTAGCACGGTCTTTAAAAAGCTCGTTTAAAGTCGCAAGCCCCAGGTAGGGAGAACAGGCAGCCCAGGCCTGATTCGACCAAACAATCAACGCCAGTGAAAATAGCAGACCGGAAAATAGCCGCTGAAATCCTGTTGAGTTTTTCCTGCTGAAAAATGAAACCATGGTTATGAGTAGGCTGGCCATATGTTGGTTAAGTCAGGAGAACCGGTACCGGTTTTTATCCTTAGGGTACTTATATAGCACGATTTGGCGAGGTTTTTGCTGCGAAAAGCAGTTTTTCCGACCTGGGGGTTTATTCCGTCGATAAATGGTTGTCCATGTCAGGCGATGAACAGAAGTTACCCACGATGAAATAAAATATCATACTTAGTAACTGAGTTCGGGCAGGTCCTTACTTAGCCATTGCCCGCCGGACATGACAGTCTTGATGGCCGGCTTTATTTCGTCGATTGAATTTTCTTTCAGCATATAACCACTCGCGCCTGCATTGATCATCGCGTTTACAAAAACTGAATTGGTATAGCAGGATACGGCCAGAATTCTCAGCTCCTTGTTTTCTTCCAGCAACGCCCGGGCTATATCGGTTCCGGCCATATCGGGCAACGATACATCGAGTAAAACCAGGTCTGGGCGATAATTGCGAGCCGCAACCAATGCGGCAGCGCCATCACATTCGGCAGCAACAACCGTGGCAATTCCGGTTGCATTTACCTGCGCCTTAAGTCCGCGCAAAATGGGCTGATGGTCATCTACCAACATCACTGTAAACATTGGCCTGGTCTCCCAAAAAACATCCTTATGCTCACTTGACTAGTAAATACCCGACCCCGAGTGCTTTCCCGGGGCCGGGAAAAGTGCCGTTTTCCGGCTAGCAGGTAATTATTGTTAGTGCATCTCCGCCGCGCTATCCCAATAGGATTCTGCACCGAAGTCTTCGCCAAGCTTTACATGTTCCGTTATCTTACGACTAACCTTAACCTATTCGGACGCCAACAGGCATTCAGGGGAAACCCTGAATCAGGCTACGGGATGTACGTATTTTCCGCTGACTGCAAAAGGACAGGCGATGTCGCGCTAAAGCCGTTAGCAGGCAGCTAACAGTCGCACTTTTTTGATTGACATGGGTACAATAATGAGACTAATAAACAGGCCTATTAGGATGTATATTGCCTATAACCGCCCTGGTATCGATTGGATCCTCATTCTACCGGATTGCTACTATCGGCCGGAATTTTAGCCATCTAGACGTTTAACTCGACAAGTTTATCGAGCTGAATGGGGTCGGATTAATAGAAATCCGACCCCGCAATTACCTAATTTATACTGAAAACAAGCTATAACGCGGCTTCAAGTTCAGGCACAGCCTCAAACAGATCGGCAACCAGTCCATAGTCGGCAACCTGAAATATAGGCGCTTCGCTGTCGTTATTGATGGCGACGATTACTTTGCTTTCTTTCATCCCGGCAAGGTGCTGTATAGCCCCGGAAATACCAACCGCGATATATAAATCGGGGGCGATTACTTTACCGGTTTGACCTACCTGGAATTCATTCGGGACAAAACCGGAATCAACCGCAGCACGCGAAGCACCGACGGCCGCACCGAGCTTTTTGGCTACCGCATGCAACATACTGAAGTTGTCGCCCGACTGCATTCCGCGCCCACCGGAAACAACGATTTTGGCCGAGGTTAAATCAACCTGATCATTATTCGACACCGCCTGCGATACCCAACTGGAAAGGCCGCTATCGGCACCACTGCTAATCGTTTCGATAGTCGCCGAACCACCTTCGGCTGCAGCAGCTTCAAATTTGATCGTACGCACGGTAATTATTTTAATTGAATCCGAAGACTGAACCGTAGCCAGCGCATTACCGGCGTATATCGGGCGCATAAAAGTATCCGCAGAAATAACCTCGACGATTTCCGAAATCTGCGCCATATCGAGCAATGCCGATGCGCGCGGCAACACATTTTTGCCATAGGTAGTCGCGGCGGCCAGTACATGACTGTAACCCGCAGCAACTTCTACGATTAGCAACGCCAGATTTTCCGCCAGATGGTGACCGAATTTCGCGTCATCCGCGACTTTCACGGTTCTGACTCCGACAATTTTTGCGGCCGCATCAGCAACCGCTGAACAGTTTTCACCGGCGACCAGCAAATCGATATCGCCACCAATTTGTTGCGCGGCGGTTATTGCATGCAAGGTTGATGCTGCGACTTCATTATTGTCGTGTTCGACTATAACTAAATTACTCATATCTATATCACCTTCGCTTCGTTGCGCAGTTTATCAACCAGCTCGGTTACGCTGCCGACGATCACGCCCGCGGCGCGACCTTCGGGCTCTTCGACCTTCAGCGTGGTCATGCGGTTTGCGGTATCGAGACCGAGACTATCAAGTTCGATCTTATCCATCGGCTTGCGCTTTGCCTTCATCACGTCGGGAAGTTTCACATAACGAGGTTCGTTGAGTCGCAGGTCGACACTGATCACCGCCGGCATTTTTACGCTGATGATTTCCAGCCCAGCATCAACTTCACGCGTAGTCGTTGCCTTATCGCCTTCGATTTTTAGTTCAGAAATAAACGTACTTTGTGACCAGCCCAGCAATGCCGACAGCATTTGTGCGGTTTGATTCGAGTCATCGTCGATAGCCTGCTTACCCGCGAGCACCAGTCCGACCGATTCCTGCTCGGCGATGGTTTTCAGCACCTTGGCGATTGCCAGTGGTTCGAGGGTCTCTTCAGTCATCACATAAATGGCACGATCGGCGCCCATGGCAAGCCCGTGGCGCAGGGTTTCTTCGGTTTTACCGCCACCCACCGACGCCACGATGACTTCATCGGCGATTCCGGCTTCGCGCAATCGCAGTGCTTCTTCGAGTGCATTTTCACAAAAAGGATTCATTGTCATCTTGGCATTTGCCAGGTCGACTCCCGAACCATCGGCTTTAACGCGGGCTTTGACCTGGGGGTCAAGGACACGCTTCACACAGACTAGTATTTTCATTGCGTTCGTATGTTCTCGTTTCGGGGATCGTAGCGCGAACCTTCGATCACCGTGGCTTTGTAAAAATCACCGGGGTTTGCCTTCAGACCCTGGTGCCATTTTGCTGCTTACCGAACCCGCCGGAAAACGCAGGTCACAGATATTGCCATTTAAAAGAATGGCGTCAGAATCCTTATGCGTCAGCATCCCTGGGCGCCTGTACCTTTGAGGGGACACAAAAAATTCTAAAAACCGTCCTTAGACTGGCTAGCTAATGCCGCTGATGGATAAAGACAGCACTGTTAGCAGGATTACCCCGCTTGCCATCAGCCATTCTAAAGGCCGAGCATTCTATCGTTAATTCACCTGGAATCAAGCGCCAACAACCCCTGCAGGCTGTAAATCCAGTGTGCCGTCGATGTACCGGTAACGCTTTGCTGGATAATCGCCGGCATAAAGAATTGCTGGCAAAGCCAGGAACAGCCGTAATCCCCTGTGAAGGGTGAATTTTCAACAACCATCGCCGACCAATAATTTTCAGATGCGACACCCATGGACAGTATCGCGACTTCGGCGGCGTAAAATGGTTGGAGAAGTAAAATACCGGTGTTTATACTCCCCGCAAACGGCAGTTTGGTTGCGCCCACGGGTTTGGCGCAAAACCATATCAACCTACCGATTTACCCTAGCAACCTGATTGATACCGTGTTTTTAACAACATCAGGGTGAACTTTTGACGCCGGCAACAGGCAGGCGTCTCGTGGAGAGAATAGTCATGGCACAATTTCCAGAAAAAGCCCAGGTCGTCATTATCGGTCTTGGCGGTATCGTCGGCTCCTCAGTAATGCATCACCTGGTTGAACGCGGCTGGGAAGACATCGTCGGCATTGATAAAACGTCGGTGCCCACCGATATCGGTTCGACTTCGCACGCCTCCGATTTCTGCTACGCCACCGACCACAGCAAGTTCGTCTGTTACACCACCGGCTATAGCATCGATTTCTTCGACAAGATGGGCCATTACGACCGCATCGGCGGCCTCGAAGTGGCGCGCACCGGCGACGACGACCGCATGATGGAACTAAAGCGCAAGGTTGCTTCGGGCAAATCGTTCGGCACCCGGGTCGAGATGATCAGCGCGGCCGAAGCCAAAGCAAAGTTCCCGCTACTCGAAGAAGACATGATTCAGGGCGCGATGTGGGACCCCGATGCGGGTCTGGTCAAACCCCGTTCGCAAACCGTCGCCGGCATTCTGGTGGATAACGCGGTTAAAACCGGCAAGGCGCAATCTTTCGCCAATACCAACGCAACCGGACTCGACATTAAGGATGGGCGCATCGTCGGCGTTGAAACCAGCCGCGGCTATATCGCCGCCGATCACGTCATCGTATGTGCCGGACTATGGGGTCGAACCATTGCTGAAATGGCGGGCGAAGACCTGCCGGTAATGCCGGTCGACCACCCGCTGACATTTTTCGGGCCCTACACTGAATTTGAGGGCACCGGTAAGGACATCGGCTACCCATTAATGCGCGACCAGGGCAATTCGGCTTATATGCGTGACACCGGTGACCCGGCAACGCCTGAGGGCGGACAGATTGAATGGGGTTACTACGAAGAGAAAGAACCCCGCCTGCTGCATCCGCGCGACCTGCCCGAAAAAGGGGAAACCCACTGGTCACCGTCGCAGCGTGATCTCGAACTCGAACAAATCATGACGCCACTGGAACGTGCGATGGAACTGACTCCGATCCTCGGTGAAATTGGTTACAACGAAAAGCACTCATTTAATGGACTATTACAGGTAACCACCGATGGTGGGCCTTCGGTCGGTGAATCGGTGCTGACGCGTGGCCTCTGGTACGCCATTGGCGTCTGGGTTAAAGACGCCCCCGGCATTGCCAAGGTGCTGGTCGACTGGATGACCGACGGCGTCGCCGAGATGGATTTCAACGGTATCGATACCGCGCGCCATTATCCAATCCAGAAAACACCGAGCTATATCCGCGACCGCTGCTACGAATCGGCGTTCAAGATTTACAACCCTGCGGTCCACAATCGAGAGCCCTACTCCAAGGGTCGCGGCTTGCGGCGCAGCGCCTTCTGGGCACGTGAGCAGGAACTCGGCGGCTACTTCATGGAACTGGCCGGCTGGGAACGCGCGCATGGTTACGCGGCGAATGAGCACCTGTTCGAGAAATACGGCGATCGCGCCCCGATTCGCGAACACGAATGGGACAACCGCCATTTCTGCCGCGTATCCAACGTCGAGCACCTCGAAATGTCGGAAAACGTCGGCATGATCAACCTGTCGCATTTTGCCGTTTACGACGTCTCCGGCCCCGACGCCGAAACGCTGATGGAATTTGCCTGTACCGCGAAGGTTGGCGGTGATACTCCGATCGGCAAGGGCGTGTATACGCATTTTCTCGACAAGCGCGGCGGTGTGCGCGCAGACCTGACCGTTATCCGTCACGCCGAAGATCGCTACCGCGTCATCGATGGCGCCGACGCCGGTCACCGCGACTACATCTGGTTGAAGCGCATGGCCGAAGACAATGGCTGGAATGTTTACATCGAAGATCGCTCTGATCACATGGCCTGTCTGGGCGTGTGGGGACCCAATGCACGCAAGATTATTCAGGCCGTGGCTGACGATCCTGCCGCCTGGGAACATGACAATTTTCCGTTTGCCGCGACCCGCAAGCTGACCCTGAAAGGTATTCCAGTCGAAGCTTTCCGTATTTCCTACGTCGGCGAACAGGGCTGGGAATTACACGTAGCCTTCAGCTATGGCATGTCATTGTGGGATTTGATTTTTGAGCAGGGTGCCTGTCCGGTCGGCGTGGAAACTTACGCCAACAGCCGCCGCATGGAAAAAAGCCTGCGCCTGCAAAATGCCGATCTGCTCACCGAATACAATCTCTACGAAGCCGGACTATCCCGTCCGGTCGTCAAGCAAGCTGATTTCCATGGCAAGGTGCCCTACCTCGAGCAGCGTGAACTCGAACATCAGGTGGCTTATTTGTGCACCCTGGTGATGACCGACAATGTCGACTCGACGGGTATGGCGCGTTACCCGGTGGGTTCCTGCCCGCTGATGGATGCCGAAACCGGCGAAGTTCCGGTGGATGCCAAAGGCCGACGCTCCTACCTGACCAGTATTTCCTACGGGCCGAGTGTCGGCAAGAATATCGGTCTGGGTTACCTGCCCTACGAGTACTGTCAGGTCGGGCGCAAGATGATCACCGAATACCTCGGCGAACAATTCCCGATGACGGTCGAAGCGGTTGGGTACAAGGCCATATACGACCCAGAAAACAAGCTCCCCCGCTCCTGAGCTGCTGCGCACTTTGCCGGGGGTGTTGAAAACTGCTTCGGGACGCTCGCGCAGCATTGGCTGCTGCTCCCGACACCCCAACAATTTTCGCCTTCCCAGCAAAGCGCTCGCGACTCTGAGCTGCTGCGCACCTTGCCGGG
>JBLHOA010000162.1:0-7446 GCA_047622345.1 Gammaproteobacteria bacterium
TGGGAACGAGAAAAGCTCGAAAGATTATGCCGTTACATTGCCCTACCTGGATGTAGGGTAGTTAGGCGCTTAATGCAGGGGTACCCGGGTTCCAATTGGAAATTGCAGGCGCAACGGTGATGTGGTTTCAACACGGTCAGAATAGGCCATCGCAAGTCCGTCGGGGTAAGCAATGTTACAGGTCTCACCGACTTTTTCAGAGAGCGCTGCGAGTATCGCGTGACGCGTAGCCGTGAAGCGGGAATGCGATAACACGCCGATAGCAACGGTCTGGAATCGATTGCCCGGGATGTAACTTTTACCATTGATTTTTTTAAGCAGATAGCCGCGTGCTTCGAGTTCAGCGCACAGTCGATGCACGGTTGCCTTGGGTAGTTTCAATACGGCATTTATTTCGGTGGCACTGATCGGCTTGTTAGACGCGGCGACAGTATCGAGGATGTCCAGCCCCCGGTGTATGGTCGAACCGCGTTCACGTTTCATTATATTTGCTGCTTACCAATTCTAATTACCGTCGCATAAATTGAGAATAATAATTCCGTTTTAATAAAGAATGTTATATTTTAATTCGCTGAGTGTCGAATTCGAGGGTGGTGGAAATTCGGCCAGGATAATCAATGCGCATGATAAATAATGTGGCTTTGTTAAATTTTTCAACCGGAACTCTATGCAGGTAGCAGTTTCCAGCTTTATCTGATCCAGGTGTTATGGCAGCCAACAAATATGATTACATCGTGGTCGGTGCGGGGTCTTCGGGCTGTGTTCTGGCCAACCGATTAAGCAGTAACCCGGCTACGAAAGTACTGTTACTGGAAGCCGGTGGGCGTGATACCAATCCCTGGATTCACATTCCAGTCGGTTATTTCAAAACTATGCACAATCCTTCATTCGACTGGTGTTATATGACCGAGCCTGATCCCGGCCTGGCTGGCAGACGGCTACAATGGCCTCGCGGCAAGGTGTTGGGCGGTTCAAGTTCGCTCAATGGCCTGCTCTATGTGCGTGGTCAGGCCGAAGACTATGATCGTTGGGCCGAGCTTGGCAATCGGGGTTGGGGATACGAAGATGTTTTACCTTATTTCAAAAAGTCGGAAGATAACCAGCGCGGTGCCGATCATTATCATGGCGTTGGCGGCCCCCAAAAGGTGTCCGATTTAAGACTGCGTCGTCCTATAGCCGAGCATTTTATCAAGGCGGCAACTGAGTGCGATATCCCCTTAAACGAAGACTACAACGGCGCGCAACAGGAAGGTGTGGGTTATTTCCAGCAAACTGCTTACAACGGGTTTCGCTGGAGTACCGCAAAGAGTTTTCTTAAACCCGTCAAGCATCGCAGTAATCTGTCGGTTATCACCGGGGCACAGGTCAGCCGTCTGATTTTGGATGGCAAGCGGGTTACCGGGGTCGAGTATCGACGGGCTGGCGACATCAATGTCGCGCATGCCAGTGCCGAAGTGATTCTAAGTGCCGGCGCAATAAACTCACCGCAAATTCTGCAATGCTCGGGCATCGGTGATCCCGAAATGTTGCAGCAGGCCGGAGTCGAAACCGTGCATGAATTACCCGGGGTGGGTAAGAATCTCCAGGATCACCTGCAAATCAGACTGGTATTCAAGACCAGCGAGCGCACCTTAAATGACGAATTGAATAATCCTTTCAAACGGTTGAAGGTGGGCCTGCAATATTTTCTAACGCGCAGCGGGCCGCTGACGCTTGCCGCAAGCCAGGTCGTCGTTTTTACGCGTTCGGGCGAACAGGTCGAGCGACCCGACATTCAATTTCATATGCAACCCCTGAGTGCTGATAAACCCGGCGACGGCGTTCATCCTTTTTCCGCTTTTACCGCTTCGGTATGCCAGCTACGCCCGCATAGCCGCGGTCATATTGCAATTAAATCATCCGATCCGTTCGAATATCCGGCTATTCATCCCAATTATTTATCGGATGAGCGTGACTATGCAGCGGTCATCGGCGGCATCAAGGTAGCTCGTCGCATCGCCTCGGCTCCGGCATTAAAATCGCATATTGTTGAAGAAGTAGTGCCGGGGGCGCAATTCCAGAGCGATGACGAGTTGCTTGACGCGGCGCGTCAATTTAGTCAGACGATCTACCACCCGGTCGGTACCTGCAAGATGGGTTCCGACCCGATGGCGGTGGTTGACGACCGATTGAAAGTACACGGCATAGAGAACCTGCGTATAGTTGACGCTTCGATTATGCCGGAGATAGTATCCGGGAATACCAACGCGCCTTGCATCATGATCGGCGAAAAGGCTGCGGATATGATTATATCGGATAGAGTAAGGTTGCAATGATCCGATAAATTTGGAAAAATGAGACCTGAAGTACCGTTTTAATGAGAATTAAAATAATAACAGGGAATGTAATTGATTCTGTACAGCGCTAATCGCTGGTAAAAGTTTTATTACAAAAATGCTATCCGCCTATTTTATGAAGAGAGTAGTGCCAGAATGGGACTTGAAGGATATTTATGGTGGAATGATGCAATTCATGGTGATCCAGGTTATCGGTTTGGCTCTGATCATTGCCTTCCCACGGATCGCATTGTGGTTGCCTGAGTATTTGTATCCAACGCCATAATTGCGCACGAAGATGAGTATCAGTTTATATAAAAGGCGGATAAATCTGTGACTATTAGCGAAAACAATGCTGCGTAAATCTTGCGCAGTTTGCTGCAGGAAAGCGAACATAAGTGGTGATCGGATTGACAAATATTACCCTGATGAAGCGTTTGACCCTGGTATAGAAAAATAGAGCTTACACAATGGCAAGTCTGCATCAATTTTCACTGGATGGTCGAAATTTTGTCGTCACCGGGGCCAGTTCCGGTATAGGGCGCGCGCTTGCAGGCTACCTGGCCGATGCCGGCGGCAGCGTCGTGCTGGTGGCTCGGCGGGAAAGCGAACTCGACAGCGCGGCGCACTCGATTCGGGAACAAGGTGGTCAAGCCGATTACCTGAGTGCTGATTTGAGCGACCGCTCAACTTTGCCCGATCTGGCGTGGGCCTGTAAGGCAAAATTTGACTCCGGAATTGTCGATGGCGTTATCAATGCTGCCGGTGTGAATCTGCGTGAACCGGTAGACCAGGTATCGCTGGAAAGTTGGGATTTGACATTGAACCTCAATCTGGCCACGCCATTTTTCTTCACCCGTGAATTTATCCCCGAAATGCGGGCGCAAAAATTTGGTCGGGTGATCAATATTGCCTCATTACAATCAACGCGTGCCTTTCCAAACGGACTGGCCTATGGCGCCTCCAAAGGTGGCATTTGCCAGTTAACCCGCGCGATGGCCGAAGCCTGGTCGGGTGATGGAATTTGTTGCAATGCGATCGCTCCCGGGTTCTTTCCTACCGAATTGACCGGCCCGGTTTTTGAAAACCCGGAAACCCGTGAATGGGCGGCAGGTCAGACAACGATCGGCAGAAACGGGGAGCTCGATGACCTGTTCGGAATAACTGTATTTTTTGCCTCAGCCGCATCGGCTTATATTACCGGGCAGACGCTCGCCATTGATGGAGGATTTACCGCAAAATGAAAGCACTGGTTTATACAGCAAATAAGGAAATGACCTATCGCGATGAGCCCGAACCCAACCTGCAAGCAGGCGAGGCGCTGATCGGCATTGATTCGGTCGGTATTTGTGGGTCTGACATGCATGCCTATCTGGGTCACGATGAGCGTCGCGTACCCCCGCTCATATTAGGGCACGAGGCAGTGGGAACCGTACTTGAAGGCCAGCGTCGTGGTGAAAAAGTAGTGCTTAACCCATTAATTACCTGCGGTGCATGCCCCGAATGTCTGGGTGGACGGCAGAATCTGTGTGCGAAACGCGATTTAATCGGAATGTACCGTGCGGGTGCTTTTGCCGAGCAAATTGCTATTCCTGAACGAAATCTGATTGCAGTGCCCGATGATATGGATAGTGCCAGTGCCGCGCTGACCGAGCCCGGTGCTACCGGCTTACATGCTGTGTTGCTGGCTGAGCGGATTTCGGCGCGGCCGATTAGCGAGGGACGGGCGCTGGTGATTGGTGCTGGTTCGGTTGGTTTGCTGACCGCGCTGATTTTAAAGGATAAGGGCGTGGGTCGAGTGGAATTGGCGGAAACCAACCACTTACGTCGGGACATGGTAGAGCAACATTGTGATATCGAAATTTTTGATCCGATGAGCCATGAAGTGGAAGCGGCTGGTTACGATTTTGTGTTTGATGCGGTAGGCGCTGCAGCCACCCGCGACAGCGCGATAACGGCGGTGAAATCTGGCGGCGTGGTGGTCCATATAGGTTTGATGGACAGTAAAGGTTCGTTAGATGTGCGGGCGATGACCTTGCGTGAAATTACTTTCATCGGGACTTATACCTACACCCCGCTAGATCTTCAGGCTACCCTCGATAAATTGCACAGCGGTGCACTCGGGACTTTGAGATGGGTAGAGCAACGCCCATTAGCTCAGGGCGCCAAAGCTTTTTCGGAGTTGCTGCTAGGGCAATGCGCGGCACCCAAGGTGGTGTTGAATACGCACTAAAGCCAGTTTCAGACGTCATCACCATAATTGAGTTCGAGGATTCGCTGTGTGTCTTCAGCGAGCTCGTCCAGCCCGAGTTTCTGATAGGCCTCGAGTTGTAGTTCCAGCGTTGGTCTGATAGTTGTCGTGCCCTGAAATTTTTTCAAAATCAATTTTGTGCGATTGGCTACGGCTACCCAGGCCTCGCGCGACGCATAATAACGGGCTATTTTAAGATCGCTTCGAGCGAGCTGGTTACGCAGATAAATCATGCGCTTGCGCGAGTCGGCGGCGTACTGACTGGCCGGAAATCGCTGCAGCAACTGACGAAACTCGTTGTAGCTTGTGCGCAGAATTTTTCGGTTGAAATCGGCCATGTCTCGTTCTGCCAGCGCATCCAGAATAGTGCCACCGCGTTCATAGTTGACCAGCCCTTTTAAATAATAGGCATAGTCGACGTTTTCGTGCCGGGGGTTCAGCTTGATAAATCGGTCGAGAGCGGTCAACGCAGAATCGGGCTCATCAAACTTGAAATAAGCGTAGGCGACGTCAATCTGGGCTTGCGTTGCGTAGTTACCGAAAGGAAACCGGGATTCCAGTGTTTCATAGTGTTCTATAGCGGTTAGATAGTTGCCCTTGTCAAGCTGGCTTCGGGCTTCATTGTAGAATTCTTCGACCGTCCAGTTGGCGGTGATATCGATTTCCTTGGCTGGCCCGCAGGCGACCAGAACAAAAACTGTTGCAAGTAAAATGAATAAACGCATTTTTAAATAATCTATACAGGTTAAAATGAGGCGTTTGCTGCAATATGCAGCAGGTGGTGTAGCGTATAGCATAAAACGCCAGTCATGCCTTCCGAATGTCACAGTATTTTACTGCTGAACTTCGGCTAGTAAGTCAGAATTTGCCGACAGTATAACCAGACAATGAAATTAATAAAGCAGCAGTTCCAGGTGGAAAATAATCATTCCGGTATTCGTGTGGATCAGGTATTGCATCAACTTTTGCCTGAATATTCGCGAAGCAAAATTCAACACTGGATCAACGAAGGCTTTATCTGCATCAACCGGCAACACAGCAAACCCAAGCAAAAGGTGTATATCGGCGACCTGATCGATCTCGATGTTCCCGAGCAGATTAAAATATCTGACAAGCCGCAAGCGGTGGAGTTTCAGATTATTCATCAGGATGACGATATTTTCATTATCAATAAACCCACCAATCTGGTGGTTCATCCTGCGGCCGGTCATGCCGACGGCACACTGGTGAATGGCCTGCTCGAAAGTGACCCTCGTCTGGACCAGTTACCGCGTGCTGGGATTGTTCATCGTCTCGATAAAGACACTACCGGGTTAATGGTGGTGGCGCGAAACCTGCGGTCACATAACTGGCTGGTTGACCAATTGCAACAGCGTAATGTGCATCGTGAATATATCGCCATCGCGATGGGAGTCGTTACCGGGGGAAGAACCATCGAAACCGGAATCGGCCGCCATCCGGTTAAGCGTAAGAAAATGTCAGTACAGGACGATGGCAAGCTTGCTATCACCCATTTTCAGGTCGCGCGGAAATTCAAAAATTACAGTTTGATCAATGTGCAGCTGGAGACCGGGCGTACCCATCAAATCAGGGTGCATATGGCGCATATCCGGCATCCCCTGCTGGGCGACCCATTATACGCCGGCCGTTTAAAAATCCCGGCTGGCGCCGACCCGGTTTTGCTTCAGCATATTCAGAATTTCAAGCGTCAGGCTTTGCACGCCCGTTGTCTGCGCTTTGAACACCCGGCAAGTCACGAACTGGTGAGTTATGAGGCTCCGTTGCCCGAAGATTTTCAAACCATGCTCGATACTCTGATTGAATATGATTGAATTCATTACTCCTGACTGGCCGGCGCCGGCCAATATTCGAGCTTTTTCTACTACCCGTGTGGGTGGCGTGAGTGCATCACCCTACGATAGCCTGAATCTGGGTTTGCACGTTGAGGATACCGCCAGCGACGTGCTCGAAAATAGGCGTCTTTTGAAACAGGCGTTGGATCTGCCAGGCGACCCTTGCTGGATCAACCAAACGCATAGCATTGAAGCGGTGGTACTGGAGAACGAAAGCAATCGAAATGCCGACGCTGCCATTTCCCGCAAGCCGGAAACCATAGCGACAGTGATGACTGCGGACTGCCTGCCCATACTGCTGTGTAATCACCAGGGCAGCGAAGTGGCAGCCATACATGCCGGCTGGAAAGGGTTGTTAAACGGGGTGGTTGAAGCGGCGCTGGCGCAGATGGAAAGCGATAATCATTCTTTGATTGCCTGGATTGGTCCAGCGATCTCGCAGCAAAATTTTGAAGTCGATGCGCAAGTAAAGAATGCCTTTGATGCCAGGTCACAGAATGCCGATGCGTATTTTGAAGCCAACCGGCCGGGGCACTGGCTTTGTGATCTGACAGGCCTGGCGACGCAGTTATTAACCGGGCTAGGCCTGGAAGGGGTTTATTCCGACCCTTATTGCAGTTTTCGCGACCGGGAACTGTTTTATTCCTATCGACGCGAAGGAGTTACCGGCAGGATGGCCTCTTTGATCTGGATCAATGGAAGCGCCACTCAAGCTTGAAAAACACGCGTTTGAACCCATCTATCCACTAAGTTTTTTTAATTAGAGGATTAAATCGATGCGAATGGATCGATTGACGAGTAAATTCCAGCAGGCCCTGGCCGACGCCCAATCGTTGGCAATTGGACGGGACCACCAATTTGTTGAACCGGTGCACCTGATGCTGGCCTTGCTGGATCAGCAGGGCGGTTCTATACGGCCGTTATTTGGTCAGGCGGGAATTAATACTAACCTGTTGCGCTCGCAACTGGGTGAGTTGCTGGATAAGCAGGCACAGGTCGAGGGCACAGCGGGTGAAGTGCATCTTTC
>JBLHOA010000163.1:0-7397 GCA_047622345.1 Gammaproteobacteria bacterium
CGGTCAATATCCAGGTAACCAGTACGACACGATCCGGATCGACCCCCGACAGCAGGGCGAGGTCTTCGTTGTCTGAGTAGGCGCGCATCGCTTTTCCGGTGCGAGTTTTCTGCAGGAACCAGAACAGCGCGGCTACCAGAATGATGGCGATAACAATGGTAAGGCCCTGAGATACTTTAATACTGAGCCCTTCATTCAATCCGGTCATCGCCTTGAAGTCGCGCGCATGGATGATGAATCGTTCGCCATCGAGGAAGCGCTGATCGTTGGGACCGATAATAAAACGAACGATGCCGTTCATCATAAACATTACCCCGATCGAGGCGATCATGAAGGTGACCGGAGCAGCCCTACGGTGCCGGTAATACCGATATACGGCTTTATCGGTGAGCAGCATCATAACAATGGTTGCGATAATTCCGACCGGTAGCGCCAACAGGGCTGTCGGTAGCGGACCAAAACTGACCCCAAGGGACTGCAGCCACCAGGTCACCAGGATGGTAACCATGGTGCCAAAGGCCATGCTGTCGCCATGGGCGAAATTGGCGAAGCGCAGAATGCCGAATATCAGCGTTATGCCGAGTGCACCGAGAGCGAGTTGCGAGCCATAGGAAAGCCCGGGGACGATGACAAAGTTCAGCAGTAGGACTATCGCATTGACGATATCGGTAAGAATGTCCACTTCAACCCCCGAGAAATGATCGGCGAACGACAGGGTCTTCGAGCAATTCAGTACCACTTCCATGGTGTCGATTTTCGCCGATTACGAGGACAAAGCCGCGATCCGCAATATTGAGTGCCTGACGCGCATTCTGCTCGACCATAAGAATCGCGACGCCGGTCTGTCGCACTTCGAGAATGCGGTCGAAAAGTTCATCCATGACGATGGGCGAGACCCCCGCGGTCGGTTCGTCCAGCATCAATACCGACGGCTGCGACATCAAAGCGCGCGCGACCGCCACCTGTTGGCGTTGCCCACCGGAAAGTTCGCCGGCCAGTTGATCGCGTTTATCGGCGAGAATCGGGAAGAGCTCATAGATTTGTTCGATGGTTTCGGTGAAATCATCGTCGCGCAGGAATGCACCCATTTCGAGATTTTCGTAAACCGACATGGTGGTGAAAACATTGCTGGTTTGCGGTACAAAGGCGATGCCTTCGGCGATCCGCGCCTGCGGCGACAATGCCGATATATCTTTACCCTTGAATCGCACCGACCCCGATTTGAGTTCGAGCATGCCGAGCATAGCCTTCATCGCAGTCGATTTGCCGGCGCCATTAGGGCCGACGATGACCGCGATTTCGCCTTCGTTAACATCGATAGTACAGCCTTTCAAAATGTCGGCTCCACCGTAGCCACCGACCATATTTTCACCGATCAGAAAACTCACGAAACCGCCTCTTTATTTTTCAGACCGCGGCCGAGATAAGCCTCGATGACAGCCTCATTATTTTTCACTTCCTCGGCGCTACCCTGCGCGAGTACTGCACCTTCGGCCATGCAGATAACCGGATCACATAGCCGACTGATGAAGTCCATATCGTGTTCGATCATGCAGAAGGTGTAATTTTTTCCCTGATTCAATTTGACGATAGCATCGCCGATTTCACGCAACAGGGTTCGATTTACCCCGGCGCCTACTTCGTCGAGGAATACAATTTTGGCGTCAACCATCATGGTGCGGCCGAGCTCGAGTAGTTTTTTCTGACCGCCGGAAAGGTTACCCGCGAGTTCATTGGCAATATGACCGAGGTTGAGGAAATCGATTACTTCGAGCGCGCGATCGTGGATTTCATTTTCTTCGCGTTCGACCTGGGCACGACGAAACCAGGCGTTCACCAGGTTTTCACCCGATTGGTTACCCGGCACCATCATCAGATTTTCGGTTACCGACAGACGCGAGAATTCGTGCGCAATCTGGAAGGTGCGCAACAAACCTTTGGTAAATAACTGGTGCGGTTTCAAACCGGTAATGTCTTCGCCATCGAGGAAGACCTTACCTTCGGTCGGGGTGTACAAACCGGCTATTACATTGAACAAAGTGGTTTTGCCGGCTCCATTCGGGCCGATTAACCCGGTTATCGACCCGGCTGCGATTTCGATCGAAGTATGGTTAACGGCCTTTAGCCCACCAAAGTGCTTGCTGACATTCTCAACGCGTATCATATAAAGAAAATTAATATATAGCTGGTTATAATAAGTTTTATTTATTAGAGATTAAATAAATTGCTAGGCAGATCAAATTTATTACTTTGCATATAGCCCGGTCAGAATCCACACTGTCGCTCAAACCTGATTCGCATGGATAAACGACTATGGTAGCCAATTCGGCGGTTAAACGCGAAATAAAATCGACCACCTGTTACATGTGCGCCTGCCGTTGCGGCATCAATGTTACCGTCGAGGACGGTGAAGTTCGCTTTATTCAGGGCAATCCACGGCACCCCATCAACAAAGGCGTACTCTGCGCCAAAGGTGCTTCCGGCATCATGAAGCAATACTCACCGGCGCGTTTGACCAAACCGCTGCGACGCAAGCCCGGATCCGAAAGAGGCAAGTCGGAATTTGAAGAAATTTCCTGGGAAGAGGCTTTCACTACGATCAGCGAGCGGCTCGAGCACATTCGTCAAACCGATCCGAAAAAATTCGCCCTGTTTACCGGTCGTGATCAAATGCAGGCTTTGACCGGCTTGTTCGCCAAACAATTCGGCACTCCGAATTACGCCGCCCACGGTGGTTTCTGTTCGGTCAATATGGCGGCCGGATTGATCTATACCATCGGTGGCTCATTCTGGGAGTTCGGCGGTCCCGACCTCGAACGCTCGAAACTGTTCATTATGATGGGTACGGCCGAAGATCATCATTCCAATCCGATGAAAATTGAACTAGCCAAATTCAAGCGTAACGGTGGCAAGTTTATTGCCATCAATCCGGTTCGCAGCGGCTACGCCGCGATCGCCGATGAATGGGTGCCGATTAAACCGGGCACCGATGGCGCATTATTGCTCGCCATCATCAATGAAATAATCAAGCTTGGCCTGTACGACCGCGACTTTTTATTGAAGTATTCCAATTCACCCGACCTGGTCAACGTCGAAATTGATAGTGACGATTTCGGCATGTTTTTGCGCTCGGTGATGGACATCGAAAAAACCTGTGTCGAACCGGAAAACAAGATGTGGTGGGATAGACATCAGCAGAAGGCAGTTCCTTCGCATAGTCCCGGTGCCGACCCGCGGTTGATGGGTGAATTTGAACTCGAAGACGGTAGCAAGGTAAAACCGTCATTCCAGTTGCTCAAGGAGCGGGTGGCCGAATACACCCCGGAGTGGGCCGAGGGGGTCACCGGTATTCCGGCGGAGACAATACGCCGCCTGGCGCATGAAATGGGCATTACCGCGCGCGACGAGCAAATCGAATTGCCGGTGCCCTGGACCGATACCTGGGGTAACGAACACGAGTCGATTACCGGCAACCCGGTCTCTTTCCACGCCATGCGCGGGCTTGCTGCGCATTCGAACGGGTTTCAATCAATTCGTGCGCTGGGTATCTTGATGTCGATTCTGGGGACCATCGACCGGCCGGGTGGTTTTCGTCACAAGGCACCGTTTCCACGGCCGATTCCACCCTGTGCGAAGCCGCCAAACTCACCCGATGCGGTGCAACCCGGCGCGCCACTCGAAGGCATGCCCCTGGGATTTCCGGCCGACCCCGAAGATTTATTCGTCGATGACGAAGGTGGCCCGGTGCGCCTGGACAAGGGCTTCTCCTGGGAATATCCCTTGTCGGTACACGGGTTAATGCACAATGCGATTACCAACGCCTGGCGTGGTGATCCCTATCCGATCGATACGATGATGCTGTTCATGGCCAACATGGCCTGGAATTCGTCGATGAATACCAGCCGGGTACGCGACATGCTGGTCGATAAAAATGAAGACGGTGAATATAAAATTCCCTTTTTAATTGTCTGCGATGCCTTTCACTCGGAAACCATTGCCTTTGCCGATCTGGTATTGCCCGACACAACCTATCTGGAACGTTACGATGCCATGTCGATGCTCGATCGTCCGATTTCTGAATTCGAAGGGCCCGCCGATTCGGTGCGTGTGCCAGTGGTACCGCCGAAGGGTGACTGTAAGCCCTTCCAGGATGTCATCGTCGAGCTCGGCAGCCGACTTAAGCTGCCTCGATTTATGAACCTGGACGGCAGTCGAAAATTCAAAGACTACAAAGACCTGGTGATCAACTATGAAACCGAGCCGGGTTCCGGCATCGGCTTTCTGGCCGGCTGGCGGGGTAAGGGCGGTGAAAAATTCATGCGCGGCGAACCCAATCCGAACCAATGGGAAATGTACGCGAAAAATGACTGTGTTTACCAACACAAACTGCCCAAATCGTTTCAATACATGCGCAACTGGAACCGTGGTTATCTGCACTGGGCGCAGGATCATGGCTTGATCCGATATACCGACCCGGTGAATATCCATATCTACTCCGAAGTGCTGCAGAAATTCCGTCTCGCCGCCGAAGGCAAGCGCAAGGGCCGCCAACCCCCCGAGCATTTGCGCGAACGGGTACGAACCCATTTCGACCCGCTGCCGTTTTATTCAGAGCCGCTGGAAACACAGACCATCGATAAGGAACTGTACCCGTTAAACGCGATAACCCAGCGGCCGATGGCGATGTATCACTCATGGGATTCGCAAAATGCCTGGTTACGTCAAATTCACGCGCACAATTACCTGTTCATGAGTCCCCGGGTGGGCGCTACCCAGGGCTTCGGCGATGGCGACTGGATATGGGTCGAGTCGGCGCACGGCCGGGTGCGTTGCATGTGCCGCTTTAGCGAGGCCGTTGAACCCGGTACGGTTTGGACCTGGAATGCTATCGGCAAGGCGTCGGGCGCCTGGGCGCTCGATAAAAACGCGAATGAATCGCAAAAAGGTTTTCTGCTGAATCACTTGATCAGCGAAGAGATACCCTCCGGTCACGGTGATTACCGCTATTCAAATTCCGATCCGGTAACCGGCCAGGCGGCCTGGTACGACGTTCGGGTGCGCGTCTATAAGGCCGGAGCGGATGAGCCGGAACAGACTTCGCCGCAGTTTGATGTGCAGCCGAGGGTGCCTGGCATGGAAGCGGCGCGTGGGCGTTGGCAAGCCTTCGTCAAGGGGCTGGGAGGAAAGTCATGACGCAACTGGCATTGGTTATCGATCTGAATACCTGTGTGGGCTGTCACGCCTGCGTCACCAGCTGCAAGGAGTGGAATACCTCCGGCGAAGCGGGGCCGATGGTCGATAAGAACCCCTATGGGGCCGAACCCACCGGAACCTTTTTCAACCGGGTGCAATCCTACGAAGTGGGAACCTACCCGAACACCCAAACCATTCATTTCCCGAAGTCCTGTTTGCATTGTGAAGACCCGCCCTGCGTTCCGGTTTGCCCGACCGGTGCCAGCTACAAACGACCTGAAGATGGTATCGTGCTGGTCGACTATGACCTGTGTATCGGTTGCGAATACTGTTCCTGGGCCTGCCCCTACGGTGCGCGTGAAATCGACGAGCAGCAAAAGGTGATGAAAAAATGCACGCTTTGTGTCGACCGCTTGTATGACATGGAGTTACCCGAAGAAGAACGTAAGCCGGTTTGTGTTTTATCCTGCCCGACCAGCGCCCGTATCTATGGGGATATTCACGACCCCGAATCCGAGGCCTCGAAAGCGATCAACGAAGCCAATGGTTATCAGTTGATGCCGGAGTGGGGCACCGAACCGGCTAATCATTATTTACCGCGGCGTAAAACCACGATCACCGTGCATGAGGAGGATTTACAACGTTCCAACAATCCTCTTGATAAAGAAGACCGGGGGCCGCGTAAACCGAGTACGCGAACCACGCTCGACGATTCGACTTCCTGGTAGCGGTGATTTGATATGAAACCAGCATTTTCCGTTATATTCCTGACCACGCTGATCGGTGCTGGACAGGGTTTGTTCCTCGCTTATTTCAGCGTCGAAATTTTTTATGTGTTGAGCATATTACCCGACAGGCTGGTCGACGCCGATGCCTTAACCGCTGCGGTGCTATGCCTGCTGTTGTTAGTGGCAGGGCTTGCCGCATCATTTTTTCATCTGGGCCACCCGGAACGCGCCTGGCGTGCCGCCGCGATGTGGCGGACTTCGTGGCTTTCGCGCGAAGTTATCGCCTTGCCGTTGACGATGGCGGCTGTTTTCGCCTATGCCGCGCTTAAATATACCGGCAATTCAAGCATCGTGTTCGAGTTGACTAGTGGTCGTAGCGTCGAACTGGCTACCCTGGTCGGGCTCTTCGCTAGCGCGTCTATTTTTGGTTTGTTTATCTGTACCGCGATGATTTATTCGAGTCTCAAGTTTTTACGCCAATGGCATAGCCCACTGACGGTGCTCAATTTTTTTCTGATGGGCTGTGCCTCGGGTTTTACTCTGGCGGCGGTTTTATCGGTGATCAACGACGACGGGTTTTTCGGATACTTCTCGGGCGCCTCGGTGTTTTTCGGGGTTGTCGCGTTGGCATCCCGTTATGCATCGTTGCTGCGTAACAAAAATTTACGCAGCCCGAGTACGCTGCAATCGGCGATCGGGGTGCGCCATCCCAATATTCGCCAACTCGCCCAGGGTGCGATGGGGGGTAGCTTTAATACGCGCGCGTTTATTCACAGCTATGGTGCCAGTGTGGTTTTATTAGCCCGCCGTTATTTCCTGCTGGCTGGATTTATCCTGCCGGTATTGCTAATGATCGCCAGCGGGCCGTCTTCATTGTTATTGTGTGCCCTTGCCCTGGCCTTGCAATACAGTGGCTTGCTGGTCGAGCGCTGGTATTTTTTCATCGAAGCCGAGCACCCGCAAAATGTGTACTACCAGATGATATCCTGAATTCCAGCTTGCCTGATCTTGTCGTAAGCCCTGTTCAAAGGCTGTTCCTATCTGACCTGGCATTGCGTACTTGAAAAAGGTGCATTCTTAACTAGTGTCTTCTTGAATGAACTGTAATTTGAAAATTGAGAGGAAAGTTGTTGCAGCCGGCTTTTCTAGCGACCACATTATCGAGTGGTTAGCCTTTGCTCGTAAAAACTGTGCCACCATCGCTGTCATCGCTATAACCCATTGCCGTTGGATTTATGTTGAACAGGATGAGTTCTTTGACAAAGTAAATCGATAAAAAAGATGCGTGGTTAAGCGGCGCGCAATTCTGTTAGGGCAACTCTGATTAATTCACCAATTATGAGATAATACTGGAACATTGGATTGTTTGGAAAACGGCATGCGCCAGCAAAGTTTTACAGCAGAAGACTTCGAGAAATATAGAAAGAAAACCCGAAAGGAAGTTTTCCTTGAAGGAATGGATAAGATTGTACCGCG
>JBLHOA010000164.1:0-7349 GCA_047622345.1 Gammaproteobacteria bacterium
TTCCCACTCTATACCGGCATATATGTCCTCGGTATTCTCCCGGAAAATCACCATTTCAGTATCCTGGGGCCGTTTCAGTGGCGTTTCGATGCCTTCGAAATAGCGCACAGGCCGGACACAGGCATAAAGATCGAGACGTTGTCGGATAGACACGTTCAACGACCTGATGCCACCCCCAATTGGAGTCGTTAACGGGCCTTTTATCGATACAATATAATCACTCATGGCGGACAGCGTTTCATCCGGCAACCATTCATCTTCCCCATAAATTGAAGTGGCTTTTTCTCCCGCATAAATTTCCATCCAGGCAATTTTTTTAGTGCCTTGATAGGCTTTTTCTACTGCAGCATCGACCACCTTAATCATTACCGGGGATATATCGGCACCGATTCCGTCTCCTTCGATGAACGGAATAATCGGGGTGTTGGGGACGTTAAGACTGAAATCTGCGTTCGCGCTTATGGCTTCGCCGTGCTGTGGAATTTCTATATGCTGGTAGGTCATTTTATCCCCTGGAATAAATACAGTAAAAAAGGCTCTAAATAGTCGGGCATTATAACGCGAATAAAGTCGCGCACGCAGAAATCCGACGCCGATTTAATGATCGAGAGCAAATTCTGATTATTAAGAATTGAGTCCAAACCCACTTGAACAGGTTTCGCCTCAATATTGTTGGTTTTAGCTGTCGATAGAACGGATGTTCTGGGCTTGCAACCCTTTCGGCCCATCGTCGATTTCGAATTCGATTTTCTGTCCGGAGGTCAATTTCCTGTATCCATCCATTTCGATCGCCGAAAAGTGTGCGAATATATCGCAACTTTCATCTTCATCGGTGTTTACGAAACCATATCCCTTTACGTTACTAAACCATTTGACAGTGCCGATAGGCATGACTCACCCTCTTTGATTAATTATTCAGATCCATTTTCGGAATTAGGACAAAACCGGTGTTAACTTCACATGCAATAAGATACTTCGGCATCCATGTTGAAAGGCCGAGCGAAAATAATGATAGTCAAGCCTTGAATTATTGCAACCCCGACATTACTTTATAGCTTAACTTTATAGCTTAACTTTATAGCTTAGCCTGGCAAATAATCAAAAGTATGTCTGATCAGCCGTTCGATAACGATAATGACGATACGTTACTACTGGAACGTACCGCCCCGAAATTAAAAAAACCACCGATGTTCAAAGTGGTTTTGCTTAACGACGACTACACTCCAATGGAGTTTGTGGTGCATGTTCTCGAGGCAATTTTTTCGCACAATCGGGAAAACGCCACCCGGATCATGCTAAATGTGCACAAAACCGGCAAAGGAGTCTGCGGAATTTACACCCGGGACATTGCCGAAACCAAGGTTACCCAGGTAAATAGCTATTCCAAGGAAAATAAGCACCCTTTACTGTGCGATATGGAAGAAAGTTAGGATCTTGCGCAAATCGATAAAAATTTGCACTCGAGTAGGAACATTTCAATCCATTTTTATGTCAAATCGACTATATTCTTACTATTGCAGCTTTAGTGAATTAAGGAAATCATGCTAGACAAAGAACTCGAACAATCGCTCAATAAAGCCTTCCACGACGCTAATGAAAAGCGCCATGAATTCATTACCGTGGAACATTTGTTGCTGATGTTAACCGACAATGACGCCGCAACTGCGGTGCTTGAGGCCTGCGGTGGAAATGTCCAGTTGCTGAAAACCGAGCTGGAGATTTTTGTAGACCAGAATACGCCGTTATTATTGTCCGACGAGGAACGGGATACCCAGCCGACGCTGGGGTTTCAGCGTGTCTTGCAACGTGCTTTGTTCCACGTGCAATCCTCGGGGAACGGCGAAGTTTCCGGTGCTAACGTACTGGTGGCTATATTTTCCGAGCAGGACTCCCACGCGGTATATCTATTGACCAAACACAATATTGAACGCCTCGACGTGACTAATTATCTGTCCCATGGCATTAGCCGAATCAGCGATGAAGGTGAAGAAGAAAGCTTCACTCATGAATCCGAACCGATGGCAGCGGAACAGGAAAGTGACAATCCGCTGGAAAAATTTGCTACCAATCTTAACAATCTGGCCATTGCCGGAAAAATAGATCCGCTGATAGGGCGTGACAATGAAATTGAACGGATAATTCAGTCGTTATGCCGACGTCGCAAAAATAACCCCTTGCTGGTCGGTGAGGCGGGAGTAGGCAAGACCGCCATCGTTGAAGGACTTGCGCGCAAAATAGTGGAAGAAGAAGTCCCCGATATACTCGCGGGAAGCACCATCTACTCGCTCGACCTGGGCGCGCTGGTCGCCGGCACCAAATATCGAGGTGATTTTGAGAAACGGCTAAAAGCGGTTATCAATCAATTAACCCGTGAACCCGGTGCAATCCTGTTTATCGATGAAATTCATACCATTATTGGTGCCGGATCGGCTTCGGGCGGCGTTATGGATGCCTCCAATCTGATCAAGCCGGTGCTCGCGAATGGTGATATCAAATGTATCGGTTCCACTACTTACACGGAATTTCGCGGAATTTTCGAAAAAGATCGTGCCCTGGCGCGACGCTTCCAGAAAATTGATATTCCCGAACCGACCATGGAAGAAACCTATTTGATTCTAAAGGGATTAAAGTCGCGTTTTGAAGAACATCATAACGTTAAATACACCCTGCCGGCGCTACGTAAGGCGACGGAGTTGGCCTGTCGCTACATTAATGACCGGCATCTGCCCGACAAGGCAATCGATGTTATCGATGAAGCTGGAGCACAACGCCAATTGCAGGTGAGCAAACAGCGCAAAAAAACGATCGGCATCCATGACATCGAAAATGTGGTCGCCAAAATGGCCCGAATTCCGGCCAATACCGTTAGTACCACCGATCTCGACATGCTTAAAAATCTGGGTAAAAATCTGTCCCGTGTTGTATTCGGCCAGGATGAGGCCATCCACGCGCTTGATTCGGCGATAAAAATGTCGCGATCAGGGTTAGGCCGCGACATGAAACCGATCGGATCTTTTCTGTTTTCGGGACCGACCGGAGTTGGAAAAACCGAGGTCTGCCGCCAGATTGCCAAGATCATGGGTATCGAGTTAATCCGCTTCGATATGTCGGAATATATGGAAAGACATACCGTTTCCCGGCTTATCGGCGCCCCTCCGGGTTATGTCGGTTATGACCAGGGTGGCTTATTGACCGAAGAGCTGAACAAGCATCCCTATTCAGTTGTGCTCCTCGACGAAATAGAAAAGGCCCACCCCGACGTGTTTAATCTGCTGCTACAGGTGATGGACAATGGAACCTTGACCGACAGCAACGGGCGTAAGGCTGATTTTCGCAACACGATTCTCGTCATGACCACCAATGCGGGTGCTGAAATGATGAGCCGTGCTTCGATGGGATTCACCTTACAGGATCACACCCTGGATACCAATGAAGCCATTAAGAAGGTGTTTACACCTGAGTTCAGAAACCGGCTTGATGCGGTTATTCAATTCAAGGCGTTGGATAACAAGGTGATTTTGAATGTGGTTGATAAATTTCTGATCGAACTCGAATCACAGCTCGAGGCGAAGAAAGTAAGCATGACCATTAGCGACGAGGCAAGAAGCTGGTTAGCCAATAAAGGTTACGACCCGAAGATGGGTGCTCGGCCAATGGCTCGTGTTATTCAAGATGAAATAAAGCAGATTCTGGCTGACGAGCTATTGTTCGGTGACCTGACCAATGGCGGGCAGGTCAAGATCGATGTGGTGGATAACAAGCTTTCCTGCAAGGTACTGAAGGTGCTGAAGAAGCTGGAAGACGAGGCTGTCAGTTAGGCGTTATCTTTCGCGGAAAGTAATTCTGCCTTTAGACAAATCGTAAGGTGTTAATTCTACGGTAACCGTATCACCGGTTAAGATCCGGATGTAATGTTTACGCATTTTTCCGGAGATGTGTGCGGTGACAACATGTCCGTTTTCTAGTTCTACACGAAACATCGTGTTTGGCAAGGTATCTTTAACCGTGCCACGCATTTCGATATGGTCGCCTTTAGGCATAATATTTATCTGTGATTTAAAGTCGCGACATTATCCATTATTTAACGTCCATGGCAATAGAGTCAGTGATTCATTAGTTTGGCGTTGTGCTAACATTCTCTCTTTTTTATAGATATTTTGATGACAGAGTTTGCATACGTATTTCCAGGGCAGGGCGCGCAGTCGGTTGGCATGATGTCGGACTGGGGCTCATTTCAGGCAATTGTCAGCCAGGTTTATGAAGAAGCGTCCGAGGCATTAGGATACGATTTATGGTCGGTGGTAACGAATGGCCCCGAAGACCGCCTCAATCAAACCGAGCTGACTCAACCCGCGATGCTTTGCGCCGGTGTGGCTAGCTGGCGGATCGTATCTTCCAACGGCTTTCCTGCCGCCAGTTTGATGGCTGGTCATAGCCTTGGCGAATACACTGCGCTGGTTTGCTCAGAAAGCCTGCAACTTACTCAGGCAGTCGAACTGGTTGCCCGTCGCGGCAAACTGATGCAAACGGCAGTTCCCGAGGGGAGTGGGTCGATGGCTGCCATTATCGGACTCGAAGATGACGATGTCATTGCTGCCTGTAAATCGGTTTCCAGCGGAATTGTCGAGGCGGTAAACTTCAATGCCCCTGGTCAGGTCGTAATTGCCGGGGAAAAAAAAGCAGTGGTGCTTGCCATGGAAGCAGCAAAATCGCTGGGGGCAAAACGTGCTTTACCCTTGTCGGTAAGCGTTCCGTCGCATTGCAGTTTGATGACGCCCGCGGCGGAGTTACTTGCCGAAGCGCTGGAATCTATCGATATCAAAATGCCCAGGGTACCGGTTATTCATAACCAGTCTGCTACCGAGGCCTCGTCCGTCGACCAAATCAGGGAGCGATTAAAGCTGCAATTGTCACAACCGGTAAAATGGGTTGCTTCGGTACAGTATATGCATCAACAAGGGGTATCGGTTCTTATCGAATGCGGGCCGGGTAAGGTGTTGACCGGTTTAACGCGAAGAATTGAAAAAACGATTGCTGCCTTCCCTGTCTTTGATACCAGCAGTTTCGAAAAATCAAAAAATGAACTTGGAGAATTTTAACGATGCTAGATGACCAAATAGTACTGGTGACCGGAGCCAGCAGGGGAATTGGAGCCGCAATAGCCGAAGCGCTCGGAAATCAAAATGCCATTATTATTGGCACTGCTACCACCGAAACAGGGGCGCAACTAATAAGTGATCGATTAGCACAAAATAATATCCGGGGTACCGGCATGGTGTTGAATGTTACCGATAGCAATTCGGTGACAGAGTGCATCAGCAAAATCAGCGCTGAGTTCGGGTCCCCCGATATTCTGGTAAATAATGCGGGTATCACGCGCGACACCTTGCTGATGACAATGAAAGAGGAGCAATGGGACGAAATCATCAATACCAATCTAAGTTCAGTTTATCGAATGAGTAAGGCCGTTTTGCGACCAATGATGAAAAAACGCGCCGGTCGGATCATTAATATTTCCTCGGTAGTGGGCAGTACCGGGAATCCGGGGCAGACAAATTATGCTGCCGCCAAAGCCGGCTTGATTGGTTTCAGTAAATCACTGGCGCGCGAAATCGGTTCAAGAAATATAACCGTAAACACGGTTTCACCCGGGTTCATAGATACCGACATGACCAGGGAACTGGGTGAAGAACAGCGTCAGGCTCTGGCCGCACAAATCCCGTTAAAACGTCTTGGTAAAGCGGCTGAAGTTGCCGCTGCCGTTGTTTTCCTGGCTTCGCCATCGGCGGCATATATCACTGGTGAAACCATTCATGTGAACGGCGGAATGCATATGCCATAATGGCTTTTAATTTTATTTCCACGTAAGATTTTGATTTGTATAGTAAAAATAAAATTAGACATTTGTGGTAACTGAGTCAGCTTTTCAATACAATATCGCGCTTAGCTAGCCGCCGAATTATTAACCAGGAGAAACTCTAAAAATGAGCTCTGTTGAAGAACGTGTAAAGAAGATTGTTGCTGAACAATTAGGTGTAAAAGAAGAAGAAGTCACTAATAAAGCATCGTTTGTCGATGATCTTGGGGCTGACTCGCTTGACACCGTTGAATTGGTTATGGCACTCGAAGAGGAATTTGAGACTGAGATTCCGGATGAAGAAGCGGAAAAGATCACCAGTGTTCAACTAGCAATCGACTACGTTAACTCTAACCTATAGAAAGGTTTCTGGTTTGAACGATGCCGCTTATCATCTTAGTATGTTAAGCGGCATTTTAGTTTTCGGACATAGCGTCGGTTAAAAGAGGATTTTAAAGTGTCAAAACGTCGTGTGGTAGTAACTGGGTTGGGATTGCTTACACCGGTAGGGAATACGGTCGAAGAATCCTGGGAAAATATTCTTGCTGGGAAAAGTGGGATTGCAGCGATTACTGCGTTCGACGCGAGCCAGTTTTCGGCCCGAATTTCCGGGTCAGTGAAGAACTTTGATGCCTCTTTATATATCACTCCCAAAGACCAGAAAAAAATGGATACCTTTATCCATTATGGTCTCGCTGCTGGAATTCAGGCACTCGATGACTCAGGTCTCGAAGTTACTGATGCCAACGCCGAACGTATCGGTGTTGCCATCGGCTCGGGCATAGGTGGCTTGCCAACAATCGAAAAAAACAGGGATGCTTTTGTCGCTGGCGGCCCGCGCAAAATTTCACCTTTTTTCGTACCTAGCTCAATCATAAACATGGTTTCCGGAAATCTTTCCATCATGCGCGGATTAAAAGGTCCCAATATTTCAATTGTCAGTGCCTGTACCACAGGGGCACACAATATCGGGGACGCAGCGCGTATGATTTCTTACGGTGATGCCGACGTGATGGTTGCCGGTGGCGCCGAAATGGCGACATCAGCACTGGGTGTAGGTGGATTCGCTGCAGCCAGAGCGCTATCAACCCGCAACGACGATCCCGAAGCGGCAAGTCGACCCTGGGACAGAGACCGTGATGGTTTCGTGCTTGGCGATGGCGCCGGTGTTGTCGTGCTCGAAGAGTATGAAATGGCAAAAGCTCGTGGTGCCAATATCTATTGCGAACTGGTGGGCTACGGAATGAGTGGTGACGCCTATCATATGACGTCGCCTTCTGAAGGCGGCGAAGGTGCAGCGCGTTGCATGAGAAATGCGATGAATGACGCGGGCTTAAATGTCGAGGATATCGATTACATTAATGCACATGGAACCTCAACTCCCGCCGGCGACCTTGCTGAAACTATGGCAGTCAAATTGGCCATGGGTGATCATGCCTACAAACTAGTAGTCAGTTCGACCAAGTCGATGACCGGGCATTTGCTGGGAGCA
>JBLHOA010000165.1:0-7256 GCA_047622345.1 Gammaproteobacteria bacterium
AGTAACTTCGCGGCCTTGCGCGCGTCTTCGAAAAAGAGTTCGTAGAAGTCACCCATGCGGTAGAACAACAGCGTTTCACTATGCTCGGCCTTGATGCGCAGATACTGCTGCATCATTGGTGTGTGGGCGCTGGTTTTGACTTCGCTCATTTAGGCCTGGCTATCGTTTCGTTTACGGGGTGAAGGTATACTGCGTGGATGAACGAGAGTCCCGTCCAACTGCTGCAGCGTTTAGCCGTGCAATTATCACAGAATCAGCAAAAGATTTGTAGCGCCGAATCCTGTACTGGCGGATTGATTGCAAAAACCTGCACCGATCTGGCGGGAAGCTCCGCATGGTTCGAACGTGGTTTCGTCACTTATAGTAATGAAGCCAAGCATGAAATGCTGGCGGTGCCGATGACGGTCATCGATGAATACGGGGCGGTCAGCGAAGCGGTGGCGATGGCAATGGTCAAAGGAGCGCTCGCGCACAGTCGAGCTGATTATGCGATTGCGGTAACCGGGGTGGCCGGTCCCGGCGGTGGCAGCGAAGCAAAGCCGGTTGGCTACGTGTGGATTGCTGTTGCTTCGATACGACAGGCGCAGGCGCGGAGCTACCAATTTTCCGGTGATCGTGATGGGGTCAGGCAGGCAACGCTGCTTCAGGCATTGAAAGATATCCTGCAACTGACCGGCGGCTAGGCTTTCTCCACTCGGCACAAATGAGTTTTTAAATTAGCCTGCTGGGATACCGGGTCGAGTTTGATTCCTGTCAAATGATTGACCCCGGTTGCCGGGTGATAGGGTTGTTGCTCATCCCACCCAATAGGAATAAATACACTGCTCGGCCGGATGCCGCGATGGATCCACGCGCGCGCGCTGATTTTGCCGTTGCTGGTTTCTATGGAAACGGTGTCACCGTCTGCGATACCCAGCCCTTGCGCTTTTTGCGGGTGGATCTGGCAATACATTTCGGGCCACATTTCCTGTGCCTGCCAGAAATAATGCGTCCAGGAATGAAAGTGCGGTGCCGGCGGCCGCCCGGTTACCAGTTCGGTATCGAAGTAACTATGGTCGGCTGCCTGCGGCGCAGTGATTCTGCCGCCATAAATCAGGGTCTCCTTGTCGAAAAAGGGTGAAGCCACCTGCTTGTCGTCATAGCTGATCTTTGGCAAAGCAATCAACTGCTCGGCTTCGCTGTAAAACTCGGGCAACGCCGATAAACCGACGGTATTGAACTTCGCTTCGAGCTTGTCGGTATAAAATTCAAGTTGGCCGCTGTCGGTGGGGTATTTGAGTTTTGATTCCGGATTCTGACGATGTATCTCGGTGACGTAAACCGGATCCAGTCCACCTTTTTTCGGGTCAAAAAAAGGCAGTCGAACAGTGCGGTTCGGTTGACTGATCAGATGCTCGATGCTGGCGTCCTGCAGGTCGGGGGTCGCAGCCACCAACACTTCATCCCATAGTTTTCTAGGGTCTTTATAGTCTTCCTTGAGCACATCATCAAAGCCAAACTTTTTACCCAGCTCGATCCAGAACCAGTGATCTGATTTCGCTTCGCCCGGTGGATCGATCAAGCGATCATTCCAAACGATGCGACGGTCTTCGGCGAAGCGTGTAGTTCCGCCTTTTTCGATGCCGCTGGCCATCGGCAGCACATAATCGGCAAAACTTGAAGTGGCGTTTTTAAACAATTCGAGATGGACGATCAAGTCCAGCGATTGAATTGCTTCACGCAGGCGTGCCTGATCGGGCCATTGCCCGAGCGGATTGTTGCCCGTGATCAGCGCCTTGATCGGGTAGGGGTCGCCTTCGGCCATTGCTTCCATCCAGGACGACGGGTTCTTGCCCAGGGCTGGTCGGGTTTGCGCTTTGCGTTCATCGGGGATGATTGGCGGCTGCCAGTTAATTTCCGAAGACACATTGAAATATCCGCCCCCCCGACGCCCCCAGTTACCAGTGATTGCCGCGATAAACATGAATACCCGGTTGGTTTGCGCAGAATTGGTATGCTGGTTGATACCACGGCTGAGAAAAATCATACAGCCGTCGGCCTCGCCAATGGTTGTTGCCAGACTGGCGATCTGCTCGATACTCAAGTCGGTTACCGAAGCGGCCCAGTCGAGGTCGTAGCCTTGTTTGATAACAAATTCACGCCATTCCTGCCAGCCGATCACCCAGCGTTGGCAGAATGCTTCGTCGTGTAAATCCTGCGCAAAGAGAAAATGAATGATGCCAAGTCCAAGCGCCATGTCAGTACCCGAGCGAATCGCGAGCCATTCGTCAGCCTTACTCGCGGTGGCAGTCAGACGCGGGTCGACGACAATCATTTTGGCGCGATTGTTAATGCGCCAGTCGTTTAGCATGCCGAAGTTGACCGGCCGGGTTTCGGCCTGATTGTCACCGATGTAGACATAGGCTTCGGCGCTGCCGATGTCTTCCTCGGTGTAGACATTCGCCAACATCCCGCTGCCCTGTGTGCTGTCCAGCGCAACGCTTTTTCCGAGGTCGCAATAGGGTTCTGTAGTGGCAACATTCGGTGTCCCCCAGAGCCCTGCGAACATCGGGATCGCGCCGATGACATTGAGAACGCCAGTGCGCGAACCCGACTGTATCGCCAGCGCTTCACTGCCAAACTGATCCCGCACTGCGGAGAGTTTTTGGGCGATTTCACTGAGTGCCTGATCCCAGCTGATTGGTTTGAATTTATTGTCGCCGCGGGCGCCGACGCGTTTTAACGGGTGTAGTAGTCGATGCGGGTTGTCGTAAAGTTGCAGGGTCATCTGTGATTTCGGGCAGATTCGCCCCTGAAACTGAGGGTCTTCATCGTTGCCGTAAACGTTGACTAGCTTGTCGCCGCGCAAATGATATTTGACCGGGCAGCCGTTAAAGCAAATGTTGCAGCCACCGGGAACAATGCGCTCGGGTAATGTGGCCAACGCCGTTTTGTCAGCCCTGCGGTAGGAACCACTCGCCTTGGCCGGGGTAAGCTTCATGCGTACCTTATTGTCCAGCATCAACTGCGGGGTATGGACCAGAGTGGTATCGCCACGATCCACTCCCTGGTCGACCAGGCGTTTCAGGTAAATAGTGGCCGGTTTTTGTAGGAAATGATCGGTGTCGAGCATTTCACGTTGACTGGCATCAACCTGTTCAAGCAGTGCTTCACGGGTGTTGAAGCTGATCGCCCGGGTCGGGCAGACGGCAGCGCAGGCCGGGCCCAGATTGTTTTCGCGCCGCTCGGCACAAAGGTCGCATTTGACCGCGTGGTGTTTTTCGGCGTTGTAGCCGATGGCGCCATAGGGACAGGACAGCGCACATTCGCCGCAACCGGTGCATCGCGATTCATCGATAGATACGACGCCGGTTAAGGGGTCTTTTGATATCGCTTTCGGGTTCACCGGGCAGGCGCGCAGGCAGGCCGGGCGTTCGCATTGCTGACAGGTTACGGTGAGGAAGTCGAGCCGCGGGGTAGATGGCGACTCATTTATATCGGGAATTTGTTGATCATCAAACCAGATTACCCGGTTGCGGTAGCTGTGCGGTCCGAGGGCGTTGGTCTGTTTACAGGCCGCCTCGCAACTCTTGCAGCCGGTGCAACGTTCCAGATCGATCATCAGGGCGAGTTGGGTTGTGGTCATGGTGATGAGCCCCAGGCGGTGATGTGCCACCAGATGATCGGATCACCATCGGCGGCGTAACCGGCAAAAAACAATACGATAATAACGTGCGCCAGCAAGCCGAAATAAAAAATCAGCCCGGCAAAGATATGTAGTCGACGTGACCAGCCTGTGATAACCCCTGCGAATTCCCTGACCCCGATTATCGCGGCTTCACGGTTAACCCGTTGGTGATAGTGATAACTGAGTTGCGGATGTTTGCACCAATGTTTCAGCCGTAGTGAAAACAGGCCTTCGTCGGCACCCGCCTCGATGATCTGCAGCAAGGCTAGTTTCTGCTGGATCAGCGTCGCCAGTTCGGTCTGGTCAGGGGTGATGTTGCGCCTGAAACCGTCCGCGGATGAACTATGCGCAAATAATAAGCTGAATTTGCTGGATATAACTGTACGCAACAGACCGCCTTGCAGGATGAGCATAAGCAGTAGTAGCAGGAGAAATCCCGGCGGGGAAACCCAGTCGCCGGAAAAGCTATGCGCCAGGATAAATAAAACACCGAGCAGGGTGGATAGCAGGTGAATGGTAAACCACAGGGGTGGGTTTTTACCGCGACCCGATCGTTTCACTGCTGCAAAAGCGAGTGGTGCCATCAGCAGTAGTCCGCCTAACGCAGCGCAGGTCTGGCCGACGACGGACCCGGGAGTCGGCAGCCTAAAGGTCAAGATCATGAGTAGGATGAGCAGGAATACCGATGCCAGCAGCAGCAAAATTGCGCGATTTGAAAGATCTGGACGTTGACGACTGTTCACAGTTGGCCTTATCGGGTTTGCAGCAGGCTATCGTTTAGCCGTTATATATACAACATCAAAACGAGCAGAACGGCATCTATTTTAATTTATATTTATACAGGCTCATTCTATGAGCCACCACAGGCCTGATAATGTGCCTCATCATTAAATGTAGTAATACAGAAATATCACCTAAATCAAAAAGTTCTCTTTATGTTCTCGTTTTACTGTGTGATAATTCGCCAACTCGAAACCAATAGGTAGGTAAAAATGGACGACAACAAACAAAAGGCGCTGATCGCAGCACTGGGGCAGATTGAAAAACAATTTGGCAAAGGTTCGGTGATGCGACTGGGCGATTCGGGCATCGATCTGACGATGGGTACCATTTCGACCGGTTCCTTATCGCTGGACATAGCTTTAGGCATTGGTGGCTTACCTCGTGGGCGTGTCGTTGAAATTTATGGGCCCGAATCATCGGGTAAAACCACGCTGGCGCTGCAGGTCATTGCCGAGTGTCAGAAGAATGGTGGAACCGCAGCATTTGTCGATGCCGAACATGCGTTGGATCCGAGCTATGCCGGTAAACTTGGTGTCGACATCGATGAATTACTGGTTTCGCAACCCGATACCGGTGAGCAGGCGTTGGAAATTACCGACATGCTGGTTCGTTCCGGTGCGGTCGAAGTAGTGGTTGTCGACTCGGTGGCCGCGTTGACACCGAAAGCCGAAATCGAAGGTGATATGGGTGACTCGCACATGGGGTTACAGGCGCGTTTGATGTCGCAGGCGCTGCGTAAATTGACCGGTAATATTAAACGTTCGAACACCATGGTTATCTTTATCAATCAGATCCGAATGAAAATCGGTGTCATGTTCGGTAGCCCTGAAACCACGACCGGTGGTAATGCGCTAAAGTTTTATGCCTCCGTGCGCCTCGATATTCGACGCATCGGCGCGATCAAGAGAGGCGACGAAATAATTGGCAATGAAACTCGCGTCAAAGTTGTTAAGAACAAGGTAGCTCCGCCGTTTAAACAATGCGAATTTGAAATTCTCTATGGAGAAGGTTCGTCGCGTGAAGGTGAATTGATCGATCTGGGTGTTAAAAATGGCCTGGTCGAAAAAGCAGGTGCCTGGTATAGCTACAACGAAGAACGCATTGGCCAGGGAAAGGACAATGTGCGTAATTTTCTAAAAGAAAATCCGCAGATGGCTGATGAAATCGACCGCCGTTTACGTGATCTTCTGTTACCCAAGGCATCGGATGCCGCCCCGATTGACAGCGAAGCAGCCGACCTTGACCCCGAAGTCGAATCCGAAATGGTGGAGGTTTCCTAACCTACCTACTTAGTCCACCGTGATTTTGCAAGCTGGCATGTGGCCTTCGGAGTTACCCCCTCCGAAGGCTTTTTTATGCGCGGGTCTTAATGTCATAGATGACGGTTCAAGCCGGTCGGCGATTCCCCCGGTAAGAAATAGCTGTAATGCGTAAGCCGACTCCACCTCGTAGCATCCGTAACGTGGCAATGGATTTATTGTCGCGACGCGAACATTCATTGCAGGAATTGCGTCAAAAGCTGAAATTGCGCGGGCACGAGGGGGACGATGTCGAAGTAGCACTCGAGAAGCTAGTAGTCGATCGGTTGCAAAGTGATGACCGTTTCACCGAGAGTTATGTGCATCACCGCGTGAATGCCGGTCTCGGTCCGATGAAGATTCGATACGAATTACGAGAAAAAGGTGTTGATGATGTATTGGCCGACTTGTATTTGCAGCCGATGGAAGGTCAATGGAATGAGATTATGAAGCAGCAGCGCATTCGGAAATTCGGCGAAGAAATACCAAATGATTACAAGCTGCAGATGAAACAGGCCCGTTTTTTGCAAAATAGGGGTTTTTCTCCCGAGTCAGTCATGCGACTATTTCGATAATTCGCCCGAGCTTGCTCGGGTGTCGTCTTTTTTAGCAAATACCCGATCATGACTCTATGACTACAAGCGCCGAATTACGCGACAAGTTCCTTAAATACTTTGAATCGAAAGGGCATAGCATTGTGCCGTCCAGCTCGTTAGTTCCGGGGAATGACCCGACCTTGTTGTTCACCAATGCCGGCATGGTGCAATTTAAAGATGTTTTCCTTGGCAGCGATAAACGTAGCTATAGCCGTGCGACAACCTCGCAGCGTTGTGTTCGTGCAGGCGGTAAGCATAACGACCTTGAAAACGTGGGTTATACCGCGAGACACCATACCTTTTTTGAAATGCTGGGAAATTTCAGCTTCGGCGAATATTTCAAACAGGATGCGATCAAATTTGCCTGGGATTTTCTAACCAGGGAAATCGGATTGCCGGTTGAGAAACTCTGGATAACGGTATATGCCGACGACGATGAAGCGGCCGATATCTGGCTGAATGAAATCAAGGTGAACCCCGAGCAGTTTACCCGCATCGCTACCTCGGACAATTTCTGGTCCATGGGCGATACCGGTCCCTGCGGCCCCTGTAGTGAGATTTTTTATGACCATGGCCCCGAAATTGAGGGCGGTCCTCCCGGCACCCCCGAAGAAGACGGTGACCGCTATATTGAAATATGGAATCTGGTGTTCATGCAGTTCAACCGCGATGCGAGCGGGCATATGGAACCCTTGCCCAAGCCTTCGGTAGATACCGGTATGGGCCTCGAGCGGCTCGCGGCAATCCTGCAAAACGTGCACAACAACTATGATATCGACTTATTCGAGGCACTCATTCGCTCAGCATCAAAGTTTACCGGAACTGAGAATCTGGAAAACAAATCACTACGCGTTATCGCTGACCACATTCGTTCCTGTGCTTTTTTGATCGTCGACGGCGTATTGCCGTCAA
>JBLHOA010000166.1:0-7207 GCA_047622345.1 Gammaproteobacteria bacterium
ACTGCACCACTGCTACGGGTATCACCTCAGTATCGGATCTCGGCGATCCGGCAAAAGCAACCGCCGCCCAACGGCCAGCCCGATTCGTGCGTTTTCTCAAGGTGCCTGGTTTCCCCGATCCTGACGACCCGACCTTCGCTGTCCCACCGGACCTGGACCGGGATGCCTTCGGTCGGCAACGCAATCTGGATATGCGCGAAATATTAGGGTATGCGCCGGTCGAGCCCGATGGTTCTGTCAAGGTTAAAGTGCCGGCAAATCTCCCGCTTTCGCTTGAAGTACTCGACAGTGAAGGGCGGCGCATCGGTCCCCGACACACCAACTGGTTCCAGGTACGCGCCGGTGACAGTGTGGGCTGTGTTGGTTGCCACACGCACGACACTGCGGGGGAAACACCCGAGCTGCACGGTCGTAGCGGCGGGGCACCTTCAATAAATAATGGCATGGACAGCAGTTTGCAGTATCCGAATACGCTGATTCCCGGCAACCTGTCGCCAACCCGGTATTGGGGTAACCTGGGCGAAACCATGGCTGAAGTACGATTTGATCGAGTTGGGCTTACTGTACCTGAATCGAGAGAACCCGAACTCAGCCCTGATTTAACCTATGTCGACTATTGGACCGATCCGGTTTTGGCGGGACGACCGGCGGATACCAGCTACAGCTATAACTACGCCGATCTGGATGGCTCGATTACGTCGACCTTTAACGACACCTGTTTATTCTGGCAGTCACAATGCCGCTCAATAATTAACTATACGGAACATATTCACCCTATCTGGCAGGTTGATCGAGCCGCGAACACCTGCACCGGCTGCCATGTCATTGTCGATGCCATGGGTAATGATCGCGTGGCTGATGCCCAACTTGATCTGACCGACGGCATGTCTGATCAAAATGCGGATTTACCCAAATCCTATCGCGAACTCTTTTTTAATGATCAGGGCGAAGAACTGGTCGCCAACATGTTGGTGAATATTCAGATAACCGTACCCGTGCTGGACGAAGAAGGGATTCAGGTAATCGACGCCATGGATAATCCTGTTTTTGAAGACATAGACGATCCCAACGAAGTAGTCAGGCCGACAATGAGCGCAGGTGGCGCCCGAGGTAGTTATTTTATTGAAAAAATGACCGAAACCGAATTGCAGGCGAACCAGGCATTGTCAACGCTTGCCAGCGATCCGGCTTACGTCGATCATAGTGGCTTTTTAACCGGCGCCGAGCTTAAACTGATATCTGAATGGCTGGATCTGGGAGGACAAAATTTTAATAATCCATTTGACCCCGACCTGCCGTAAAATTTGATTACTACGTTTTATACACAGGGATACTGGGTTTGAATTTTTTAAAGCGGGTGCTATTAGCCACTCTGTTCCCTGTTTTGCTAATTGCCTACCAACCGTTATTGGCTGCTTCACCGAAACAGCAGGTAACCATTGCCGATCCATTTATTGAAATACATACTGGCCCCGGGCTGGGTTACCCTTTATTTTATGTCATCGATCGTGGCGCCACTGTCACCATTATCAGAAGGCGAACCGACTGGTTTCAGATCGAGTCGGAAGATGGGCGAACCGGTTGGGCGAAACGTGAACAGATGCAGCAGACCTTGTTACCCGGTGGTGAAAAGCTTACCCTCCAAAGTTTAACCGAGGACGATTTTATCCAGCGTCAGTGGATGCTCGGAATCTCTGCTGGAGAGCTTAAGGCGGCGCCGGTGTTTACTATTTTCGGCTCGCGCGCTTTTACTGAAAACCTGTCGTTTGAAATGGCCTATGGTCAATCCATAGGAAGAATTTCAAGTAGCAAATTCTGGAAGGTAAATCTGTTAATGCAGCCGTTGCCGAACCCTGCTTTTTCTCCGTTTTTTACCCTGGGTTTGGGTAAAATCAATGTCGAGCCTGGTTCTTCTCTGATCGTGCCGGGTGAGACAAACAACAGTTTTGCCCAGGTGGGCGTGGGTATCCAGCGATACATTAGCCGCAGTTTCCTGCTTCGCTTTGAAGCCAATGAGTATGTGGTTCTGTCGGCCAGTACTACTAATGACAGCAATGAGGAGGTCAACGAGTGGAAGTTTGGTTTCGCCGTATTTTTTTAAGCTTGCTTGCGATTCTGATGTTGTCAGCACCCGCCAGGCTTCTGGCGCAAAGCGACGAATCCGATGAGGGAGGGCTGGTTGAACCGGAAATTGATCGGGTTGAGTTTGACGAAGCCAAAATCAATTCAGATGATTTTGAAATTGCTTTTTACAGCGGGCTGATCGCGGTGGAAGATTTCAGTACCGAAGTGGTAAGCGGGTTTAAAATCGGTTATCAAGTTTCAGAAAATTTCTTTGTCCAGGGCTCAATGGGTAATACCGCCGTGGGTGAAACCAGTTACGAAATTCTCAGCGGTAACGCCCCATTGCTCACTGCTGAAGAACGCAAACTCGAGTATTATCTTGTTGGGCTTGGTTTCAACTTGATGCCCGGCGAAGCCTTTGTTACCGATTTTACAACCTTCAATACCATGCTCTACCTGTTCGGTGGAACCGGCACAACAACCTTTGCCGGGGAAGATCGATTCACCATTGCTTACGCGCTGGGTTATCGCAGTTTTTTTAACAACGGAATGAGTATTGATGTGGAAGCGCGCGACCTGATTTTTGAAATGGATATATTCGGTGAAGAAAAAACCACCCATAATATGGAAGTTACTCTGGCGATAAATTTGTTCTTTTAGGGAGATAAATATGACTTTTCCATTTACCGGATTATTTAAAAACCTGGCCATCGCGATAGCCCTGACCAGCAGCTTTTCCAGCATAGTTAGTGCCGCTGAAATTTCAGGGCGGGCGCCCGACTTTACTCTCAAACAGCTAAAAGGCAGCAACCTCAAACTGAGCGAACTTACCGGCACTGTGGTGTTAATCAATTTCTGGGCTTCCTGGTGTGGCCCCTGTCGTGAAGAAATGCCGCTGTTGAATGCCCTGCACAAAAAATATGAGCCGCTGGGGTTTACCGTACTCGGGGTTAATGTCGAAGAGCAGGTCGCCAATGCAAAGGGTTTTCTTGACAAGTTTCCAGTTGATTTCCCAATCTTGCTCGACAATAAAAACCAGGTGAGCAAACTTTACGAAGTAATTGCGATGCCAACTACGGTGGTCGTCGATCGCGATGGCAACATGCGCTATTTACACCAGGGCTACCAACCCGGCGACGAGGCCAAGTATCGTCAAATGGTGAAGAAGCTGGTGCGGGAATAGCGCCATGGCTAACAGGGCGGCTTTAATCTTGTTATTTGCATTGTTGCTCAACGGTTGCGCCGTGGATCCATGGGTCAAGCCCTACGAAAGGGCAAACCTGGCCGACCCGATTATGAGCTGGAATCGAAACCCCGTGTCAGCGTCTTATCTAAACCACGTTTACGATGCACGTGAAGGGGCGCGTGGTGCGGGTATTGCGTCGGGCGGCGGTTGTGGTTGCAATTAGATTTTGCGGCCCTCTATTGTCGATGAAGCGCGGGATCGACAGACCTGCGGTCAATAAGTGATGCGGTGCAAACTTTTCTGGCCGAGGCAATTGTGCCGACTACTGACGGCGAGTATTTTATCAATACAGTCGACGGTCATTGCTGCTGTACTGCCCGAAGAGCGCGGTGACCTGCTTTTTCATAGTTATAGCGGTGGCGGCGTAACCATCGATGGTCCTTCGGTACTGTTGCGCAAGAATTTCGGGGACAGTGTATCGGTCGGCTATAACCATTATGTCGATAACGTGTCTAGCGCCTCGATTGATGTGTTGGTATCCGCAAGTGAGTATACCGAGAACCGGGTAGAACAATCGATCAGCATCGACTACCTTAAACAGAAAACAACAATGAGTCTTGCTTATACCACCAGTGTAGAAAGCGATTTCGACGCCAGCACGATGAGTCTTAATTTTTCGCAGGATTTATTTGGTGATCTGACCACGGTGAATATGGGCTTTGCCCTTGGCGATAATATCGTCGGGCAGAATGGAAACCCCGACTTTTCCGAGCAAACCCTCGTACGCAGTTATCGCGTATCGATGTCGCAAATTATGACTAAAAACCTGGCTATGGTTTTCGCGCTGGAAACGATCACCGACGAAGGCTATCTCAATAACCCCTATCGATCGGTACGTTATATCGACTCCAGCAACCCCGAGCAGTATCTGTTTCAGCAGGAAATCTACCCCGGCACTCGTACCAGCAATGCAGTCGCCATTCGCGCCAATTTTTACTTACAGCAACGCGCTGCCATACATGCCGGATATCGCGCCTTTAGTGACAGTTGGGGAATTGAAGCATCGACCATCGAGCTGGGTTATACCCTGCCTTATGGAAATAGCTGGATTTTTGAAACCAGCATTCGCTATTATGACCAGACTCAGGCCGACTTTTACAGTGACTTGTTCCCCTTTGCGAATGCACAAAACTTTCTTGCTCGCGATAAGGAATTAAGCACATTTCAAAGCACTACGGTTGGCCTTGGCAGCAGTTATGAATTTGATAACTCGGGCTGGACCCACCTGAAAAGGGCGAGTTTAAATCTTAATCTGGATTATATATTATTTGACTATCAGGACTTTCGCGATTTAACCCAACCAGGGACGGTAGGCAATGAACCTTTATACAGCTTTGACGCAACGGTTATGCGCGCCTTCGCTTCTTTCTGGTTTTAGCTGGGCACTAGTTTTCAGCCTGCTATCGCCGAATTTATCGGCACAGGAGACGGAGGCTTGTATCAGACTCAAGCAGGTCGATATCCTTGCTGACGATGCTTATGCGATTGGGTCGCACAGTGTCCTGACAGCTTTCACCGGTCGCTGTATTAATTCAGATCTGATCCAGTCGTTTATTTCTACACTATCCAATCTTTATATCGACGCTGGTTATATTACAACCCGACCCTATATATTGGAACAGGATGTTAGTGATGGAAAAATCGAAATCCAGCTATTGCCCGGGCTCATTGAAGACATTATTTCAGCCGATGAGGAAACGCCGTCAAGTCGATTATTCACCGCGTTGCCGCTCTACCATCAATGGCTGAATTTACGCGACCTCGAATCGGCCCTGGAGATTATCGAACGTCCACCTTCGGCGGCCGCTGATTTCAAAATCAAACCGGGATTAACGCAGGGGGCCAGCGTGGTAGAGATTGATATCGTCGATTCGAAACCCTGGCGTTTTGAAATGGGTGTTAACGGGAAAACCGGTCTGGATCCCGGTTACTCTGCGCGCCTTTCGCTCGATAATCCACTGCAAATCAACGACATTCTCGAAATTCAGGCCAGTAACGGAAGTTTGCGTGAAGCCTATCAAACCAACCAGGGTGACCAGATCGCTTATTCCCTTCCCCTGGGCAGCTATCTGTTTGAGTTGAATCGGGGCAGTGTCTCTTACCGGCAAAGAGTGCAGGGCCTTAATGACAGCTACCTGTCCAGCGGTGATACCGAATCGTCGAGCATCAAAATCAACAAGTTACTTGCGCGCAGTAAATCCAGTAAATTATCAACTGCGGTCGCTTTGTATCGTAAAGATACCGAGGCCTTTTTTGAAGACGTGCTGGTTGAAGTGTCCAGTTATAAAACAGCTCAGCTGCAATTTGAGCTAAGCCACGAATGGTATCATTCACGAGGACAGTTCAGTAATCGTTTGCTATACGATAAAGGCCTCAATTCTTATGGGGCCAGGGATGATGAATATTTTACCGTTGAAAATGGTTTCGATAATGAAGCCAGATTACAGTTTTCAAAATATGCCATCGACAGCCGCAGTCTTATTGTGTTGAACAATCCCGTTTACCGTTTTTCACAAAATCTTCATCTGCAATATAGCGACGATATTTTATTTGATAATGATAAATTGAACCTGGGTAGCATTTATTCGGTGCGCGGGTATTCGTCGGCTCTAAGCGGCAGTATCGGTTGGTATCTGCGCAACGACTTCAGTAGAAATTTGAAATCGCAGTGGCGGCCTTACGAGTCGGTTGATCGTGACAAGTACATCAGCCTGTCGCTGGGTCTCGACTACGGCGAAATCAAATGTGACCGCGATAGCCGTGATGCCTGTGGTAATATTTATGGCCTGTCCGTTTCAAGCACTATTACCGACACAGTTTTCAGTCTGAGTTTTGTCTGGGGTCACCCGTTGAAGAAGATCAATGACGAGGTAGGAGATCAAGACCAATATTCACTGGATATGCGCTGGAGTTTTTAGGTCCCTTAGGGTTCCCCTGGCACTACGGGCGAGCGAACTATTTCACCACCCGGTCAATAGCACAGGTTGTAGGCAAGTAACCTGCCATAGTTGAGATAGCCCCTGTAGAGGCCACCGATCGAGCCCAGTATCGGCGGCTGACAATCCAATCGAAGCAGACTAGATTTTAAGCCTGGCTGTCAACATTCTTGGTCGAACAGGCATAGACCACCCCCCATCGCAGTAACTATTCTTCACGTTCGACTTCGTCGTTATATTGATCGAGATAATCGAAGTCATTGTTGGACACTGCCTCGGCATACTCGACCGAATCGGGGGCGTTATATTCGGCAATCGGTGTACCGATTGGCCCTGCAACCAGATGTGTCTGATCTTTAATGGCAACACCTGCGCGCGAATTCATACGTACCAGAGTGAACAATAAAATCAACGCAAAAAAGCTGGCGATGCCCCAGAAGTAGGCATCCATGACAAAATATTCCATAAGAAAGGCAACCAGGATAGGCCCGGTCATCAACCCGATACCCGAAACCATTACCAGACTGCCGCTGGCGGCAACAATTTGATGCGGTTCAAGACGGTCGTTGGCGTAGGCTACACAAACCGAATACATTGGCATCGCCGCGCTACCGAGCATTAGCATTACCAGAAAGATCAGCCAACCAGTTTTATCGATATGAATCGCGAAAATGCAGCAGACGATCGCGACAATCGAAAGCGACGCCATCACCGCACGCCGGCCGATATGATCGGAGAGGTAACCGATCGGCCATTGGGTGATCAGGCTGCCAAGTAAAAAGCTGGCCATAAACCAGGATATCGATTTGAGGTCGGTAAATATCGCACTGGCGTAAATGGCGCCCAGGCCAAACAGCGTGCCATGCGCCATGCCGGTCAGACAGTTGCCGATGACGGCGAGTGGCGACGCTTTATATAAATCGAACAATGACATCTTGCCCGTACTGCCAAAACTCGGTGC
>JBLHOA010000167.1:0-7199 GCA_047622345.1 Gammaproteobacteria bacterium
CTCGAACGACATTACCACTGACTTGTATATCGCTATTAAATAGACAGACCTTGCCGTCATCGCGCCCACACGCGGGCCAGGTAAGGTTACTCTCCCTTGTGTCATTGCGGCCACCAGCGGGCCGCGCAGGTCCGCAATCTTAATGACGACTGCGCATGGCCAGATCCCGGCTCGTGGACCGGGATGACTGGTTTTTGGTGTATCACAAAAACCTGCATTTGTCTGACACCCTAGGTGCAGTCAGAGCCAGGCAGATTTTTTGCCGATAGCGCGAGCATACATAAAAGTATGTGAGTGTTTCCCACAAAATATCTAACGCCGCTATCGTACTTATCTAAAGCACTATGCATAGTTGAAGAGGCGAGATTAAAAACCGCCAAAAATCCACGTTATTTGAATTTGTCTGACGCCGTAGGTGTGTTGAGAGCAAGGCAGATTTTTTGCCGATAGCGCGAGCATACACAAAGTATGTGAGCGTTTCGGCAAAAAATCTAACGCCGCTATTACAGATCGTCAGCATTACTTGAATTTGTCTGGCGTTCTGTGTGTAGTCAGAGCAAGGCAAAAATTTCGGAAATAGCGCGAATTTTACACAAAGTAAATGAGCGTTTTTCCGAAATTTTTAACGCAGCTATGGCTGCACACAGAACGCCAGACAAAAAAAAGCCGGTTGAGTGATCAACCGGCGAATTGTCTTTCGACATGTAACCAAAGGAGGACAACGTGAGAGAGGCTAAGTGCTTCTAACCTTTAACACTATGTATATATATAGGACATAAATTCCGGATTACTAGCCAAAAACCGATAAACGGTAGTAAAAACAATATGTATGGCCATTATAATTAATCTTCATTGTCAATAATAAGTCGTAACTTATTGATTTATATACATTTTTATTAAATATTATCGCTTTCCCACGATTTAATGCGATTACCGGGTTAATCGACGGATCAAACTCGAAGTATCCCAGCGGCTGCCGCCCATCTCCTGTACTTCCGCGTAATACTGATCAACGATGCGGGTAACCGGCAGTGCTGCGCCATTATTTTTAGACTCTTCGATGCAAATGCCCAGATCCTTACGCATCCAATCGACCGCGAAACCGAATTCAAATTCATCTTTCAGCATCGTGTTGCCCCGGTTTTCCATTTGCCAGGAACCCGCGGCACCCTTGGAGATAACGTCGACCACCTTGTGTCCATCGAGTCCGGCGCGTTGCGCGAAATCGAGCCCTTCGGATAAACCCTGAACCAGTCCGGCAATACAGATTTGATTAACCATCTTGGTTAACTGGCCTGCACCTACCGGGCCGAGTAATTCGGCGGCACGGGCATAACTCATTATGACCGGCTGGGCTTTTTCGAAGCTCGCCTGGTCGCCACCCATCATCACTGTGAGCACGCCGTTCTCGGCACCGGCCTGTCCACCCGATACCGGCGCATCCAAAAAGGCCACCGTGGCTTTTTCAGCAATTTCGCGCGCAACATTGGCCGATGCGGTGGTATGGTCAACCAGAATTGCGCCCACTTTGCAGCCCGCCAGTACGCCATCATCACCAAACACCACCGAACGCAGGTCGTCGTCATTACCGACGCAGATAAAAACAAAATCAGCGCCCTCGGCCGCTTCGCGCGGTGTCACTGCAAATGAACCCTGATATTCGGTACACCATTTTTCGGCTTTTGCCGCAGTCCGGTTATAGACCCTGGTTTCAAAACCGGCGTTGGCCAGATGGCCAGCCATCGGATAACCCATTACACCCAGGCCAATAAAGGCAACTTTTTGCTTACTCATATTCGCTCCTGTTTGAAAATTCTGCCGCGATTCTACTAGGAAACCTCTGATCAATTCACCCTGAATTGTCGGAGGACTGGAAATGGCCCACTTAGCAAGTGGGAATTAACCGTCGTTTGCCTAGGCGGGCTGTAAATTCGCCATACTTGCGATCAACCATTTGCTGCCGGCGTTTTCGAAATTCACCTGCACACGCGATTGCGCACCCTGCCCTTCGAGATTCAACACGGTACCTTCGCCAAATCGGGCGTGGCTGACCCGCTGGCCGACACTCAAGCCAGTGTCTTGCGCGGCCAGGTCCTGGCTGATGCTCGATACGGACTGGATACCCGGTCGACTGAACTGCGCTTTCGGCCGGATTTCCTGAATATATTGATCGGGAATTTCACGGATAAACCGCGACAACACATTGTAACTTTCATTTCCGTAGAGGCGACGTACTTCGGCGCTACTGACCACTAACTGTTCGCGTGCTCGGGTAATGCCGACATAACATAGCCGCCGCTCTTCTTCCATCTTGCCCGGCTCTTCGCTCGAACGCTGATGCGGAAATAAGCCTTCCTCCATGCCGACCATAAACACCAACGGAAATTCTAGCCCTTTGACCGAATGCAGGGTCATCAATTGCACGCAATCTTCCCAGGCCTGCGCCTGACCTTCACCGGCTTCCAGAGCGGCATGGGCGAGAAAGGCGTCGAGCGGCTCCATTTCCTCATCAACGATGGCGTCGTATTGAAAACTTTTACCCGCACCAACCAGTTCCTGCAGATTTTCCACCCGCGCCTGACCTTTTTCACTTTTGTCTTTTTTGAAATGCGTTTCCAGACCGGTCATTTCGACGACCAGTTTTATCTGTTCGGACAGCGGCAAATCGGCAAGGTCACTAGTGAGGCTCTTGATCAAGTCGAGGTAAAGTTGCAAAGCGCTGCGCGCTCGCGGGGTCATTTCTGTGCCCGCGGCTAATTCAGCCGCTGCGCTCCACATCGACGCCGAATGGATACGGGCATAGTTGCGAATTAGATCGATGGTTTTCTGTCCGATGCCACGAGGCGGGTTATTGACCGTACGCTCGAAAGCGGGATCGACAGTCGGGTTTGACAGCATACGCAAATAAGCGAGCGCATCCTTTATTTCGGCACGCTCGAAAAAGCGCAGACCACCGTACACCCGGTAGGGGATGCCCCGATTGACCAGCGCCTCCTCAAACTGACGGGATTGGGCGTTGGACCGGTAAAGCACCGCACACTCATTTCGACTGCGACCTTCTTCAACCCAGCTTTGCACCCGGTCGACGACAAACCGGGCCTCATCTTTTTCGTTATAGGCCGAGTAATAGGTGATCAATTCACCATCGTCACTTTCCGTCCACAATTCTTTACCCATGCGGCCCTGGTTGTTATCAATAAGCGCATTGGCGGCATTTAGAATAGTACCGGTTGAGCGATAATTCTGTTCGAGCCGGATCAAGCGGGTACCGACAAAATCTTTTTCAAAATGCTGGATGTTCTCGATGCGCGCCCCGCGCCAGCCGTAAATCGACTGGTCATCGTCGCCAACCACGAAAACCGGCGTTTCCTCGCCCGCCAACAAGCGCAGCCAGGCGTATTGAATGGCGTTGGTGTCCTGAAATTCGTCGACCAGAATATGCTTGAAGCGACGCTGATAGTGCCCGCGCAGGTCATCATTATCGCGAATCAGCTCGAGCGCGCGCAACAGCAATTCAGCAAAATCGACCACCCCTGAGCGTTGGCAGAGTTCTTCGTAAATTCGATAAATTTCCAGCATCTGCTGCTGGATAGGATCTTTGCCTGCATCGATACTCGATGGGCGTAGACCTTCATCCTTCATGTTATTGATATACCACTGCGCCTGCTTCGGCGGCCAGCGCGTGTCGTCCAGGTCGAGTTGCTTCACCACGCGCTTGACCAGGCGTAGCTGGTCATCGCTGTCCAGAATTTGAAATGATTGCGGTAGCTTTGCTGCTTCGTAGTGAGAACGCAACATACGGTGTGCCAGGCCGTGAAAGGTACCCACCCACATTGCCGAGGCAGAAATTCCCAGCAATGCTTCGACACGCCCCCGCATTTCGCTGGCGGCTTTGTTGGTAAAGGTGACGGCGAGGACGCTGAGCGGGGACACACCGTAAACTTCACAAACCCAGGCGATACGATGGGTGAGCACACGCGTTTTGCCACTGCCCGCTCCGGCCAGCACCAGAATCGGCACGGCCTCGGCGCTGACCGCTTCGCGCTGGTGGTCATTCAGAGGATCAATTAAGTGGGATACGTCCATTGGAAACTGCTGCAAAAATCAAGGCGGCATTGTAGCAGACTCGATACTGGTTCTGTAGATACCCGCGGCCTCTATAGATTGCCGCTCTGGGGCCGCAATGTCGGGTAATTCGGCGGTGAGTAATTAACGGGTATTTTCGAAGCGGCCACCTTAAGCAGATCTTAAACGAAGCGATCGAGAATTCGCCCGTTACCCCGTTGATCGCTTACGATGCTTTGATACAAACTGATTGCGTCCTTGTTCTGCGGGTGGATTTGTAAATTATATTGTGGACGGTATTGCTTATCGGCCACGATGGGATCGACTACTTCGCCGCGGAAAACGTAATTCGACGGCTGTTGTCGCAGCGAGTCTCTCGATTTGTCGCGACTATCCGAAACGGCATCCACCGGTTGGGTTATCGATGGCTCTCGATGGACCGGTATCAGGTAACGATTAGCTGGGGTTATGTAATTCACGAATTATGCTCGTAGCTTATTGGATCTTGGGCTAAACATGGACATATAGTAATAGCCGATGCGTCATAAGTTTGGCGATTTTATTCATTTTTCCCACTGATTGCGAGCATCTGCGTCACACTTTTTTGACTCTACCCAGCTGGATCCGGATTCGCTGATCTCTTTTTTCCAGAAAGGCGCGTCGGTTTTCAGATAATCCATGATGAATTCACAGGCATCGAAGGCATCTTTACGATGCGCGCTGAGCACGCTGACCATCACTATCTGATCGGCCGGCTTCAATTCACCGACGCGGTGAATAATCGCCAGGTCCTGAACCTGCCAGCGTTGGTTTGCCTGTTGCGCGATCGTTTGCAATGCCTTTTCGGTCATTCCAGGATAGTGTTCCAGGGTCATCTGAAAGAGCTTGTCGTCGGCCAGATCACGAACCAGGCCGATAAAATTGACGATTGCGCCGGTATCGCTGCGCCCGCGCTGCAGTTCAGCATTAACTTTACTAACGTCAAAATCGTCGGTCTGGACTCTGATAATCATCGACTTACTCAGCTAATAAACTGACTAAAGGACAGGTATTCTACCGTGTCACCTCGGCTTACGGTGGAATTTTCGGCAACCTCGACAAAGCCTTCAGCCCAGACCGTCGAGGTCAGCACACCCGAATCCTGGTTAGGATAAATCACTGCAATGGTTTGCCCGTCGGCGCTCGCTTCCAGTCTGGCGCGTAAAAATTCACGCCGACTATCCAGTTTCGGCCAGTCAAATCCAGCGATAACCGGGGTCGCTAGCGGCTTTTTCCAGTTTCGACCCTGCAATATCTGTATCACCGGGCTGACAAACAGACAAAAGTTGACGAACACCGAAACCGGATTGCCGGGCAAACCGATAAAAGACCTTTGCCCGATTTGCCCATAGGCCAGCGGCTTACCCGGTTTGACTCCCAGACGCCACAGTCGCAACTCCCCCAATTGCTCGATGGCGATACGTACGTGGTCTTCTTCACCCACCGACACGCCACCGGTGGTCACCACCAGATCGGCCTGGTCACAGGCCGACAACATCGCTACTTTAGTCGCTTCGAGCGTATCGCCGACCAAACCGAGGTCGATAATTTCGCATCCCATGCTCGATAGCAGCCCGTGCAACGTATATCGATTCGAATCATAAATCTTACCCGCGGCCAATGGCTGGCCAGGTTCGACCAGTTCATCCCCGGTAAAAAAGATGCCCACCTTGATCGGTTCGAAAACCGGCAAGTTGATCATCCCGATCGAAGCCGCCAGCCCGATATCCTGTGCGCGCAAGCGCTGACCCCGGCACAGAATCTCAGTTCCCTGTTTAATATCATTTCCCACGGGACGAATATTCTGGCCAGGCGCCGGCCGTTGGCTGAACTGGATATTATTACCTTGCACAACAACCTGCTCCTGCATAATCACCGCATTGGCCCCTGCCGGCACCGGCGCCCCGGTAAAAATTCGCGCCGCACTGCCTGGCGCTAATGCGGTGCCCGTCGACCCGGCTGCAATACGCTGCGAAACCGGTAGTTCGCAATCACCTTCGGCTGGCAGGTCCAAGGAATTAATCGCATAACCATCCATCGACGACATGGCGAGTCCGGGCACATTAATAGTAGCCACAATCGGCTGCGCGAGCACCGACCCCTGTGCCTGCATCAGCGGTTGCTCGATTACCTCTACCGTCGGGCTTATCGCCGCGGTTAACTGCGCTAGCGCCTCACCATAGGCGAGCAACTCATCGTTATCGCATCGATTCATAAAATTTGTTTCCCGGCAGCCTCTGTTGAAATCTGACCGCATCAGATTGGGATGAAAAAAGGTTCAGGTCAAGCCGCAAAAAGCACCTAAGAGCCAAAGGCCGAAGCACTTCGCGGGCCACGCTGAGCAGGTGCTGAGCAATCGCTGCGCTCAGGCCACCAGCCTTAGCGACTCTTTTGCGAAGTGTCACAACGAAGTGCGGGGTATTATTTAGCTCAATAAGGTCGTTCATCGCAGGCTCGCTATCCCACATCGCTATAGTTTTGCCGATCCCCGATCCAGTTATCCAGCAAAGCAACACGCTCGCTGGAATACTCGGGTTGTTGCATTAATTCAGCCAGGTTATTCACCTCGGAAAACCATTTCTGATCACGCATTATATCGGCAATTTTAAAACTCATTTCACCGGTTTGGCGGGTACCCAGGACTTCGCCAGCACCCCGGATTTCAAGGTCTTTTTCGGCAATAATAAAACCGTCCTGATAGCGTCGGATAATGTCCAGGCGGGTGCGCGCAATTTCCGACAACCCCGATTTCACCAGCAGAATGCAGAAGCTTTCACGCGCCCCCCGGCCCACCCGACCGCGTAACTGATGTAACTGGGACAGGCCCAGACGCTCAGGATTTTCGATGATCATAATGCTGGCATTGGCAACATCGACACCCACTTCTATCACCGTGGTCGCGACCAGTATATTGATGTCGCCGTCCTTGAAGGCTTTAATTACCGACTCTTTCTGCGCCGACTTCATCCGGCCATGCACCAGCCCGACCGATAACTGCGGCAGCCGCCGGCTCAGATTTTCATAGGTCAATTCGGCTGCCTCGCATTGCAATACTTCAGACTCCTCGACCAGCGTACACACCCAGTAAACCTGGC
>JBLHOA010000168.1:0-7197 GCA_047622345.1 Gammaproteobacteria bacterium
GCTAACGCGCCTGGCTCCGCTTGACCTTGTCTTTTACAAAGGTTAGATTTCGGCGATGAATAAAAACAGCGCACGCACCGTTTACGTCAACGGGGAATTTATTCCCGAAGACGAGGCAACTATATCGATTCGAGACATGGGCTTTATCTACGGCGATGGCGTGTTTGATACCGCGCGAACTTTCAACGGCAAGCTGTTCCGTCTCGAAGAACATATCGATCGCCTGTTCGAAAGTCTGACCTACACCCGCATCGACCCGGGTTTATCGAAGCAGGAATTCATTACCGCAACGCAGCGCGTGGTCGACGAAAACCAGTCGAAATTGCGCCCCGGCGAAGATTACTGGGTGACCCAGCGGGTGAGCACCGGTCTGCAATATCTCGATGGCGAAACTAAAGCCTATGACGGGTCGACTGTGGTTATTGATTGCGTTCCGCTGCCGTTACGCGCGCGCGCAAATTTCTTTACCCGGGGCATTCCCGTTGCCATTGCCAAGCGCCCGAAAATTGCACCGGCGGCGCTGTCGCCCAATGCCAAGACCTGCAATTATCTGAACATGATGCTGGCACAACGCGAGCTCAATGATAGTCACCCTGGTGCCTGGGCGTTGATGCTCGACCCGCACGGCAATATTGCCGAAGGCGCAGGCTGTAATCTGTTTACGGTAAAAGACGGGGTTGTGTACACGCCGACGACCGAGTTTATTCTTTCCGGAATCAGTCGATCGGTAGTCATCGAACTGTGCAAAGAACTCGGTATCGAAGTGAGGGAAACAACGCTGACTGTGGAATCAGCACTGGCCGCAGGGGAAGCTTTTTTCACCTCGACCAGCCTTTGCGTCTGCCCCCTGGCGAGCCTCAACGGTCAGCCCTACGCGGCATCTCCGGGCCCGGTAACCGAACGCATCACCCGGGCTTTTGCCGAACTTGTGGATTTTGATTTTGTTGCTCAATACCGACAGTTCGCCGGTGGTGATGCCAGTACTACCGGTTTATAGATCCCGGGTTTATAGAACTGGCGGTTTAGATATCAGAATCAGGCAATCTCGAACAACGCCGCCGCACCCATTCCGCCGCCGATACACATCGACACCACGACAAATTTAGCGCCGCGTCGTTTGCCTTCGATCAGTATATGTCCAGTCTGGCGCGCGCCGGTCATGCCATAAGGATGGCCGATGGAAATGGCCCCGCCATTAACATTAAAGATGTCGTTATCTATGCCCAGTTGGTCGCGGCAGTAAATGGTCTGACAGGCGAAGGCTTCGTTGATTTCCCATAAGTCGATGTCGGACATTTTCATGCCGGTGCGTTCGAGCAGTTTGGGAATCGCGTAGATCGGGCCTATACCCATTTCCTCGGGTTCATTGCCCGCAACCGCCATGCCGCGATAAATTCCGAGCGCATTCAATCCGCGTTTTTCCGCAAGGCTTGCTTCCATGACCACGCAAGCCGAGGCGCCATCGGACAATTGACTGGCGTTACCGGCGGTTACCGTGCCACCTTCGATCACCGCGTTCAGATTACTTAAGCCTTCAAGCGTTGTTTGCGGACGATTGCCTTCGTCTTTGGCGAGGGTGACATCGGCATAACTGATATCGCCTGTTTCCTTATCTTTAATCATGCGAGTGGCGTTTATAGCGACAACTTCATCGTCAAATTTACCCGACGCCTGCCCCGCGGCGGTGCGCATTTGCGACTGCAGCGCATATTCATCCTGCGCTTCGCGGGTGATGCCGAATTTATTCACAATATGCTCGGCGGTAAGCAGCATCGGCATATAAGCGTGTTCGGCTTTGGCGATAACATTCGCGTCTTTTTCTTCACCAACCCATTTCAGAAACGGGTTCTGCACCGCGGAAATATTATCCTGACCGCCGGCGACGACTATATCCATGTTATCGACAATAATCTGCTTGGCCGCAGTGGCAATCGCCATCAAGCCGGAAGAGCACTGGCGGTCGATGGTTTGCGCCGAGACGCTATAAGGCAGCCCTGCTGCCAGCGCCGCATTGCGCGCCACGTTCATGCCGGCGGTACCCGCGTTCAACACCGAACCGATAATGACATCGTCGATGGCCGCATCATCGATACCGGCCCGGTCGACCGCATGGCGGATCGCGTGTGCGGTCATCGTTGGCGATTTAATATTGTTCAGCGAGCCTTTGAATGCCAGCCCAATTGGAGTTCGTGCCGTGGATACAATGACCGCGTCTTTCATGTTTAATCCTGTTTCTGTTTTGGGTTGAGAGTAATTTCGCAGAGCAGTTTACCCCTACTCGCCCGCCTATTTCCAATAATTACTGCCGATACTCAGCCGCCGCGATGCTGCGTTACTGATAGCTGAGGCGCATCACTTTTTTGTCCAGCTTGCCGACGCTGGTTTTCGGAATCGCGTCGACCAATTCGATGCGTTGCGGCATCGCCCATTTTTCAAAGACCCCGGCATCGATTTCACGCTGGAGTAGATCACAGACCTCGGCCTTTACCACTTCGGCATCAGTCCCTTCTTTGGCAACGATAACCAGCATCGGGCGCTCGCCCCATTGGGCATCGGGGATGCCAAAGGCGGCGACTTCGGCAACCGATGCGGCGCGCGAAGCGACGTCTTCCAGTGCCAATGACGAAATCCATTCACCACCGGACTTGATCACGTCTTTGATGCGGTCGGTGATGTGTAGTGAACCACCTTCATCGATATAGCCAACGTCGCCAGTATGCAGATAGCCACCACGCCATAGCTCTTCGGACCCCTCCGGATTGCCCGCGTAGCCCTGGGTCAACCACGGCGCACGCACCACTACTTCGCCGCTGACCTTACCTCCGCGCGGAACATCCTGCATCGCATTATCGACTACGCGCAAATCGACCATCATCGTCGCTTTACCCGTCTTGCAGCGCGGGCTTAAATCGCTGCCGGGTTCGATGCTGTCGCAACCCTGCATATCCGCAAAGGTAATCACCGGGCAGGTTTCTGACATGCCATAGGCGGTAAACGCATTGATCCCCCGGTTCGCCGCCGCCTGCACCATCCCCAGTGGAAAAGCGGCACCGCCGATGATCACCTTCCAGCCATTAAACTGAATGTCTTCGGCCTCGGCCACGGTCAACAGCATATGCAATATGGTCGGCACACAATGCGAAAAGGTGACCGCTTCCTGCTGCAGTAATTTCACCAACAACGCCGGCTCGTAACGCCCGGGGTAAACCTGCTTTACCCCCATCAAGGTCGCCGCGTAAGGAAAGCCCCAGGCGTGCACGTGAAACATCGGCGTGATCGGCATGTACACATCGCCACGGTGAAAGCGGCAACTACTGTCATTGGCCCCCATCCCGGCGACGACACCCATGCTGTGCAGCACCAGCTGTCGATGCGAATAAAATACCGCCTTCGGGTCGCCGGTGGTTCCGGTGGTGTAAAAGGTCGTCGCGATCGTATTTTCATCGAAGTCGATGAAGTCGAAAGGTTCTGCCGCCGCTGCCATCAGCGCGTCATAGCTGTGCGCGCACCAGTCCGGCTGCACCGCAGTGGCAACGTCCTTAAGAAAAATAAAGCGGGTGTTTCCTTCGATGCGATCGCGAATCTGATCGATAATCGGCACAAAATCATGGTGCAGCAATATGACATCGTCTTCGGCGTGGTTGATCGTGTACAGAATCTGCTCGGGCGAAAGCCGTACATTTACCGTGTGTAAAACCGCGCCCATCATCGGCACCGCAAAAAAGCATTCAAAGTAACGGTGGTTGTCCCAATCCATCACCGCCACGGTGTCGCCGGGTTTTACCCCTGCCGAAGCCAGCCCGGCGGCGAGCTTGCCGATGCGCGCATAAATCTCCGCATAACTAAAACGTTTATCGAATCCGCTGACGATTTCCTGATCGGAATTACTGGCGAGCGAACTATGCCAGAGCTGCTTGATTAACAATGGATAACTGTAGGCTGAAGCAGCGTGGGTTTCGATCATGAGGGTTTCCGAAGGTGGCTATATCAGAGGCGAAATAGTAGCAGACCCGGCCCGCTGACATACTGCTAAATAGCGCATAAATCAACGGCCGAATAACGACCATGCCGCGCGGGATGGCTATTAAAAACCAGTTTTAATTACCGCTGAAATAAACCGGCGCATCGGCCGCCTGCCACAGTTTATATTTGTGCATCACGCGCTTGAAATCTTCACTTTCCAGACAGCGGTTCAGCCAGTTGCGCAACACCGGATAAGGGCAACCGGCAAACCAGTCGGGCTCGACCCCGGCGAACTGGCGGATAAAGGGCACAATAGCACCATCGGCAAGGCGGAACTGCTCGCCGCCAAGATAACTTTGTCGTTGCAGCAAGGCTTCCAGTTCCTGCAAATAAGGCTCCGCGGCTTCGCGGTGCTGTTGTTGCGTTTTGTGCGGATGGCGGTCGGCGTATTTATAACAGTCGAGTAGTGGTTTGAACGCCTGATCAAAATGCTCGACCAATGCCAGCGATTCGTCGCTCCCGGCAAGCCAGCCATTCGGGTCTGATTGCCGGAGCGCCCACAGCATCACATCCAGACTCTCGTCAATGACATCACCGCCTGCGAGCTGCAGCACCGGCACCGTCGCCTTCGCCGAAATCAGCAGCAGATCATCGGGCATAGCGCTCAGTTTGACTTCCCTGAGTTCAACCTGAATTCCGCTACTGGCAAGCGCCAGCCGTGCACGAATGGCAAACGGACAGCGCCGAAAGGAATACAGTAATGGAGTGAAATTCACTTGATAGTTCTCGCTTTGTTCTCTATAGTTTAACGCCATAACAGCGATAACCAACATGACCGACTCCGCGCAAATTAACACAGCCCCAGCGGCTAAACCATCGTCGTCCGGGGAATATTACCCCCCAAACCTGCTAAGCCTGGGGCGCATCGCGGCCGGTATTCCGATCGAGGCAATCGAAGACAGGCGATACGATGAATTGCTAAACCTGCTCATCCTACCGGGGCGGCAGGTGATGCGGGTCAGCGATGATAGCTTGATCGACGCCGGCATACTCTGTGGCGATAATCTGGTGGTGCAAAGCCAGCAACACGCCAACAGCGGCGATATCGTGCTAGCAATGATCGATGGCAGCCAACTGGTGGTAAAACGCATGCGCTGGCTCGCAGGCGACGGTATCCAGCTGATCGCCGACAACCCGGATTCAATGGACATTACGTTGCCCCTTTCACGGGTCGCCATCGAAGGCAAGGTCATCGCCCAGATCCGTCGATACGGTTGACGCCGCCGTGACCACTGGCGACAACAATGGCTGGCCGCGGGTAATCCTGCTGGCCGACATGAACGCCTTTTTCGCTTCGATCGAACAGCTTGATCATCCGCAATGGCGCGGCAAACCGGTGGCGATTACCAATGGTGACATCGGCACCTGCATCATTACCTGCTCTTACCAGGCGCGCGCCTTCGGCATTAAAACCGGGATGCACATCAAGCAGGCGAAGCAACTCTGCCCCGAATTGATCCGTACCAACAGCCACCCGCAGCGCTATGCGCAGGTCTCGACCACGATCATGCAGGCCCTGTCCGCCTTCACCCCGGACATCGAGATATTTTCGGTCGATGAAGCTTTTCTTGATCTCAGCCGCTGCCAGCAACTCTGGGGGCCGCCCGCGCAAATTGCGGCGCGCGTGAAAACGGCTATTTTTGAGCATTCGGGCATTTTGTGCTCGGTTGGCGTCAGCGGTGATAAGACTACCGCCAAATATGCGGCCAAACTGCAGCGACCCGACGGCTTGACGATCATCCCACCGTGGCAGGCCCGCTCGGCGCTCGCCAATGCGCCAGTGACCGAACTTTGCGGCGTCAGCGCAGGCATTGCCGGCTTGCTCGCTAAACACGACGTGCATATCTGTTCCGACCTGCAAGGCCTGCCGATCAGCGTCCTCGGAAAACGCTTCGGTAACCCCGGTCGTCGCATCTGGCTAATGGCCCAGGGGCTCGACCCCGAACCGGTGAAAACGCATCTACCGGCGGCGCGCAGCATCGGCCACGGCAAGGTTCTGCCCCCCGACACGCGCGACCCGGCCGTAGTGCGCCTGTTTTTATCGCACATGGCGCACAAAGTGGGCGCGCGTTTGCGCAAAAACAATCTGGTCGCGCAACAATTTCTATTTGCCTTCAGACTCTACCGCGGCTGGTTGAAAACCACTGAACGCTCGTTGTTACCCAGCGATGACGAAAGGGTTATTTTCAGGCTGGGTCGGGAATGGTTCGACCAGCATTTTCATCACCAGGGAATCTGGCAGTTGCAGATTACCGCGCTCGACCCGACGGCCCCCTGCCAGGACGATATGTACCATCGCAAACATCCGGGGCGGGTGCGCAGCCATCAGGCCATGGATGCGATCAACCAACGCTACGGCGCGATGTCGCTGGTGCCCGCGCGCCTGCTCGAACGCTCGTCGATACCCGATGTGATCTCACCCGCGTGGAAGCCCACGGGGCACCGCAAAACGGTATAATCACCACTTTTTTCACGGAACTATTAAACGAATTCGACTACACTTGGTCGAAACTTTCTTGTAGAACCGCTGAACAATGCATTCCCGGATCATGCCCGGGACAGGCTCTGAATTGCCAGAGGACGGGAAATCTAAAAATGTGATTTTAGCTTTCCCCTCATTTTCAACGGCTTATTAGTTGCTGAAAATGGTGGGACATGACCCACAGGAATGTGGGGAATCCAGGTTTTGCCTAAAGCACCTAGTGTTGGCGCAGGAGCATATACTTGCCCTACACAAAAACTCTGAATAATGCAGCGTTACTTTAATTTTTATCGGGAAAAAGGATGTTAGATAGCACCGACCACACCATTATTGAAATCCAGGGCGACATAAACGGCGCACTCGCCGCAATCGAAACCATCATTCTGGGCAAGTCACAGCAGATCAAACTCGCGGTTTGTTGTTTGATCGCGCGCGGTCATTGCCTGATCGAAGATTTACCCGGTGTCGGCAAAACGACCTTATCGCAAACCATTGCGCGCGCCTTCGGCCTCGAGTTCAATCGCATTCAATTTACCAGCGATCTGCTGCCCGCGGACATACTCGGCGTTTCTATTTTCGACCCCGAGCTACGCAGCTTTAACTTCCATCCCGGGCCTATCTTTGCGCATTTTTTACTCGCCGATGAAATCAACCGCGCCACCCCGAAAACGCAGAGCGCTTTGCTCGAAGCG
>JBLHOA010000169.1:0-7181 GCA_047622345.1 Gammaproteobacteria bacterium
GCAGGTTCTGCCGTGGCAGGAAAATCAGATGCGCTGGCGAGCCCGCGTTGAACTGCTGCGAACCATTTACCCTAACGAATGGCCGGACCTCAGCGACGAGGCCCTGCTCGCTTCCATGGAAAGCTGGTTGGCACCTTTTCTAGCCCCGGTAAGCTCAATACCGGGTTTGAAAAATCTGAATTTGAAATCCATTCTGGATAGCCTGCTGAGCTGGAATCAACAACAGGCGCTGGATCGACTGGCCCCGTTAAATTTCAAGGTTCCGTCAGGCTCGACAATCACCATCGATTACGGTCAGTCGCCGCCGGTACTCGCGGTTAAATTACAGGAAATGTTCGGCTACGAAGGAACTCCGGCAATTGCCGACGGTAAACTGCCATTGCTGATCCACCTGTTATCACCCGCGAGAAGACCGCTGCAGATCACCCAGGATCTGGCGGGGTTCTGGAAGACTTCCTATCACGATGTAAAAAAGGAAATGAAAGGCCGTTACCCGAAACACCCCTGGCCGGAAGACCCGCTGGCTGCAATTGCAACCCGGAAAACAAAGCGTCATCGTTAAAACGCTGACCAACCGGCCGCATAAGTGACTAGCGAGTAAAAACAGGTAATAAACTCCGGAGCCCCAATTTAGGGCTTTAGCGAAATACCGATCGAGTACTTGATCAGGAAATCCTTATTACGCTCGATGGGTTCGCCCAGGCTGATCAAGCCTCCACCAATCAAAGGGATGCTTTCCTGATGGAAGAACAGTTCAATATTATTCTGGCTGACGTAGCTACCGTTGGCGCTGTTATCGCTGAACATAAACTTACCCCGATTACATTCGATCCGGCAATGTTGGCGCGATGCCTGTGCCGACGGGATAATCAGATCGCAATCCTTGCCCCGACCTATTGAAACCGCGGTTAAGCCAAGCGCGGTTAATTTGATGGTATTGTCTTGGTATTGCAGACTGAGCACGTTGCCGATCACCCCGGCAGCACTGTTGCCGACGATCCGCGTCAGTTCATCGGTTTGCTCCCAGACAACATCGTAGATATCGATGGGCTGCTCCTTACCTTTCACTATGGTCTGGGTAAAGTGCTGACATCGCTCACGCGCGCCGGGGGGAAGCTGCTCATGGGTGTAGGCGCTGATCAGTGTCTTACCACCACGCGCCAGACCGGCAATCCGGGCGGCGAGATTGACCGCATCTCCAAAAATATCACCATCATTTTCGATGATAGTACCCTGATGGGCGCCTACCCGAATGGCTAGTTTGTAGTCGCGCGACGGCGCGGTTTTCTCGGTCAGGAATTCGTGCATCTGCCGGGCCGCTATGACCGCCTGCTCAGCCTCGGGGAAGCGGCTCATCACTTCGTCGCCAATGTTTTTGATGATAGTGCCACCGGCATCGACAATTATCGCGGATAACTGCTTTAAGGTAGACGAAATAAGTTCTTCGGCGATTTCATCCCCCAAAATTTCATACAGTCGAGTGCTGCCGACGATGTCGGCAAACATGACTGTAGTTTCCTTACTAATGAGGGACACGATATCAACCGGTAAATTTTCGCCCGATTATACCAAAGGAATCAAGATATGGTGTAATATCCGCACATCTGGGAAAAACTAATAATATCCGGGCATACATGTCTATGTGTAGATAAGGGGTAATGACGTGAGTATACGAGTTAAGTTCAATCTGGCCATGTTACTGGTCTTTGTTTTCGGGTTTGTTGTAGCTATCTTTCTGGTGGAAAAAATTCTGCTTGAAAACGCCAAGGAAGAAGTCGCTCTGAAGGCTAAAATAATGATGGAAGCCGCACGCAGTATGCGCTCCTACACCGTCGATGAAATCCGCCCTTTGCTGCGTCAAATTGATACCACCGAATTTCTTTCGCAAACGGTTCCAGCTTATGCGGCTACCGAAAACATGAAGCGGATGCGCAAGAACTACCCCGATTACACCTACAAAGAAGCCGCCCTGAACCCGACCAACCCGGAACATAAAGCAACCGCCTGGGAAGAAGACATTATTCAATACTTTCGCACCTACGAGGACGTAAAAGAATATACCGGCGTGCGTACGACCCCTACCGGCCAATACCTGTTTCTCAGCAGCCCGTTCAAAATCACCAAAAAAGGATGCCTGGCCTGCCATAGCACTCCCGATGCGGCTCCCGCTTCAATGATTAAAAAATACGGCGACCGTAATGGTTTCGGCTGGAAGCACAATGAAATAATCGGCGCCCAGATTGTTAACGTGCCGATGGCAATTCCAATCGCGCGGGCCGACAAAACCTTTAATGCCTTCATGGTTATTTTAGGATTCGTATTTATCATGATCTGGCTGGTTTTGAATGTATTGCTCGAATTTCTTATTATTCGCCGGGTGAACAGGATTGCCGCAAAATCGAAAGAAATCAGCAAGGGCAATATGGGCGTTGCCGAATTCGAACAGAAGGGCAAGGACGAGCTGTCATCGCTCGGACATTCGTTTAACTTAATGTATCGAAGTCTTTCCAGCGCGGTGAAATTACTGGATAAAACTCAGGCCTGATTATCGTGAGCAACTTACCGAAACAAATCGGCAAATACGATATCGTCAAATCGCTGGGCGAAGGTGCGATGGGGGTGGTCTACGAAGGCTTTGATCCCGATATCGAACGTCATGTCGCGATCAAAATTTTACACCCCCACCTGATCAACGAAAAAAATGGTGCCGAGTTTCTGGAGCGCTTCAAACGTGAGGCAAAATCAGCTGCCCGATGCACCCATCCGAATGTGGTTATGGTGCTCGAATATGGCCAGGATGGAGACACACCCTTTATCGTCATGGAGTTCGTGCTGGGTTCATCGTTACAGGAAATCATCAAACGCGGGCGCGCTATACCCCTGCAGAAGTCCTTGTCGGTTATTTCCCAACTGCTAAAGGCACTGCATGCAGCGCACCAGTTACAAATAGTGCATCGCGATATCAAAGCCGCCAATGTGATGATTTTAAAAGATGGTGGCGTGGTCAAATTAGCCGACTTCGGCATCGCCCGAATCGCCGAAAGCCCGGAATTAACCATGACCGGCGCGGTGGTTGGCACACCCAAATACATGGCGCCCGAACAGATGTTCGGGCTCAAGGTTGATTCGCGGGCCGATCTATTTTCGGTGGCCATGGTCTTTCTGGAATTACTGACCTTATTGCCCAAAAATTCCGGCATCCCCTGCTCCAGCCTGCCCGAAATTATCAATCTACCGCCGAATAATCGCGTTGATTACAGCATTCTCTATCCTACCGCTTTGATCCCTGTCCTCTCCAAAGGGCTGGCGATCAAACAGGCCGAACGTTATCAATCTGCAAGTGAATTTGTGCAGGCAATCAAGAAGGTGCTGCCGCATTTAAGATCAACCCGGGCGGCCGGCCCCGACGACGAAACAGCAATCGTGCAAAAATCGGCGCAGGCATCGCAAACCAGTCGGGATGACCTCGATTCGATGACCCGTCTGCTGGTCGATTATGTCGGACCGATTGCGAAGAATATTATGGTCGCCCACGAAGCCGAAACGAACACAGTGGATGAACTGGCCACCGCAATTTCACGCGAAATACCCGAAGCCAAAGAACGCGAGGCATTCCTCAAACGCTGGGAACACATGAGCGGTTCGCGTATCGATCAAACGGCTATTTCGAGTACTTCCAACACCCGCGGTGGTCAGGCCGCCAGTTTTGACGACGAAATTCTGGCCAAAATCAGCGAAGACTATGCTTCCTATATCGGGCCGCTGGCCAACCGTCTGGTGCAGCATAACTCCAAAACTGCGAGTAATATCGAACAACTGGTTTGTCTGCTGGCCGACGAAATTCCCGATTCCAGTGCCAGCCTGAAATTTAAAGATCACTGGTTACGCGCAACCCGTTAATTACCTATTTCGGTAACGCTAAGCCTCGAGATTCCGCAGCAGCTGTTGCAACAGCGCACCACATTCTTCAGAACTTTTAATGGTCAGCAGTCCATCGGCCCGGGTCACCCCCTGATTGATCGCGGCAACGGGTTTGTTGCGCTCGTGCATGTAGCGGGCAAATCGAAAACCCGAATAAACCATCAACGACGAACCCACGACCAACAATGCTTCCGCCCCATCCAGCAATTCGAAACAGGCCTGAACGCGCTCGCGCGGCACCGATTCACCATAAAAAACGACATCGGGCTTGAGCAAGCCACCACAGAACTGACAATCGGGGTATTCGATAGCACTAAAGTCAAAGCCTTCGAGCTTCGCGTCACCGTCGGGCAGCATGCTCGCCTTGAGATCGGTGAGTTCGGGGTTTCGTGCTAACAACCTGGTTTGTATTTCATTTCGATCGACCTTCGCCTGACAATCGATACAGACTACCCACCTGAGATTTCCGTGAAGATTAATCACGCACTCGCTCCCCGCCTGTCGATGCAGTTCATCCACATTCTGCGTAATGATGCCGTTGATCAGCCCCAGTCGCTCAAAGTCAGCGAGAGCAACATGGGCAGTGTTAGGTTTTGCCTGTTGAAAGCGTTCGCGCGCCAACGCCGAACGCGCCCAGTAGCGTTTACGGGCCGTTTCACTGCCGATAAACTCCTGAAACTGCATCGGTGGGCTGAGCTTCCATTCACCCTGCGCGTCGCGGTAATCGGGAATTCCCGAAGCGGTGCTGACCCCGGCGCCGGTGAGTACGGCAATGGGTCGGTGTTGTTCGACAAATGACTTCATATTTTCGCGCGTAATGTCTTATTGAGCCGCTGGACAATTCATTCCCAGCGGTCCGATGTATTGCTCTAGCCCGGGAACAGATCCTCTGCAATCCGGCCGCTAATCGGGGTGGCACATTTATCGCGACCTCGATTCGGCTTTGTTCGTATTGACGCCGCGAACTATGGCATCATAGGCCAAAAACCACGGCCACCACAATGAACATAAAACCCCTGTTTGATCTTCAAGGAAAAGTCGCGCTAATCAGTGGGGCGAGCAAAGGTATCGGTGAGGCAATGGCCAGAGGGCTGGCCGAATTCGGCGCCCGGGTTGTCGTCAGTAGCCGTAAACAGGCCGCCGTCGATGAAGTCGCTGAGTCAATTAAGGCCGCAGGCTTTGAAGCCACCGGAATAGCAGCCAACATCGGCAGAATTGACGATATCGACCAGCTGGTAGCGAAAACGGTCGAGATTTACGGGGGTATCGATATCATCATCAACAATGCCGCCGCCAATCCGGTTTTCGGCCCCATCCAGAACACCGACGAGTCCGCCTTCGACAAAATTATCGACGTTAATCTGAAAGGCCCTTTTGAACTTTGTAAAAAGGCCTACCCGATCATGCAACAGCGCGGCGGCGGTTCGATTATTCATATCAGTTCGATCGGCGGGCTGACACCCGAGGCCGGCATCGGCATTTATAGCGTCAGCAAGGCGGCGATTATCAGCCTGACCAAGGCGATGGCGCAGGACTGGGGCGCGGATAATATCCGCGTCAACGCGATCTGCCCCGGATTGATCAAAACTCAATTTAGCGAAGCGCTGTGGAACGATGACGGCATTTTGCAACATTTTCTCGGCAAGACCCCATTGGGCCGGGCCGGAGTGCCGCAGGATATCGCCGGGCTCGCCGTGTTTCTGGCATCCGATGCCGCAGGCTATTGCAGCGGCGGGGTCTACACCGTCGATGGTGGCTATAGTGCAAACTGAACAGGAGATTCATTAATGAAAAAAATTCTTGGCACAATGACCTTTGGCGACCAGGTCGACCGCGATAACGCTGGACTGATACTCGAGCGCTTTATCGAAGCCGGCAATTCGGAACTGGATACCGCCTATCAGTATTGCGGCGGTGCCACCGAAAAAATGCTGGGCGAACTGTTACCTCCGCCAAAACGCGAGACCATCTACCTCGCATCGAAGGTAAACCCCTGGAACGATTTCGGCCTGCAACCCGACCAGGTCGAAAAGCAATTGAACGAATGCCTGACCCGGCTGGGCAGCGACTACCTCGACCTGCTCTACCTGCATTCGCCCGATCTCGAAACCCCGATTGAAAAAACGCTTGAACGCTGCTTTGAACTTTACCAACAGGGGAAGTTTCGCGAATTCGGTTTGAGTAATTTTGCCGCCTGGCAGGTCGCCGAAGTCGTCGAGCTGTGTCGCAGCAATGGCTGGATGGTCCCAACCGTTTATCAGGGTATGTATAACGCGCTGACGCGTGATGTTGAGACCGAGTTATTTCCCTGCCTGCGGAATTATGCGATGCGCTTCTACGCCTATAACCCGCTGGCTGGGGGCTTGCTCAGCGGAAAATACAGCAGCATCGACGCGATACCCGACAGCGGCAGATTTACGGTCGAACGCGGCTATCAAAGTCGTTACTGGAAAAACGACTATTTCGAAGTGCTGCAAAAACTGAGCAAGGTTTCACAGGAGACGGGGATCTCGGCGGTAAAAATAGCCATCGGCTGGTTGCTGCATCATTCCAAACTCGAAGCGCAGCACGGCGACGCGATCATTCTGGGTGTCAGTAAGATGGAACACCTGAGCGAGAATATCACTGCGTTCGAACAACAGCCGCTGGAGCAATCGATTCTGGATATACTCGACCAGGGCTGGCAAACGATCAAGCCCGACTGTTTCCGCTACTTTCGACCTTAAAGCGATCAAGGGTTTAATCTTTAAACGAGATCATCGCCAATTAGAAAATAACGTATTCAGTCGAAGCATCTACAATGGAATTTGACCAGGATATCTAGGAACAGAGACTATGAATTGAATCGTTTTACTAGTTTATCTCTCTCTTGGCACCAGCCTGATAACCCGCCCCCTAATCTATGCCGAAACTATCGCCCTCGAAGGGGCGACCCTATTTGCGTCGCCTGAACTACCCGTTATTGAAAACGGGGTCATACTCTTCGGCGCGCATGGAATTATTGCGCTCGGAGAAAAAGGGACTGTCACCATCCCGGGAGAGGTAAAACGTATCGACTTAAGCGACCAGTTTATCAGTGCCGGTTTCTGGAATTCACACGTACATCATTTATTTCCCAGGCAGATGCTTGAACCCGATGAACGTGAACAGCTTCAGTATCTGCTCAGGGCGTTATTTTTGCGCTGGGGTATGGTCAATGTAGTCGACACCGGTGTCGACCTTGATCTGCTGTCAGGTCTTAAAAAACTGATCAACAATAA
>JBLHOA010000170.1:0-7163 GCA_047622345.1 Gammaproteobacteria bacterium
TTCACCCCCGTCTGCCGTACCGACGTGGCTGGAAAAGAAATATTTAAACTCGAGTATACCACGCGGTGTATGCATGTACTTGTTCGTGGTCACTCGTGAAATGGTGGACTCGTGCATTTCGAGTTTTTCGGCGATGTCGCGCAATACCATCGGTTGCATGGCTTCTTCGCCGTAGTTAAAAAAAGCCTTTTGCTGATCGACTATCGCCCGTGCCACGCGCAGTAATGTGTCGTTGCGGCTTTCCAGGCTTTTAATAAACCAGCGGGCTTCCTGAAGATGGTCTTTCAGGTAATTGTTCTGTTCGCTGTTATCGCTGCGTTTTATCAGGCTGGCGTAGCCATCGTTAACCCGCAGTCTGGGGGCGCTTTCATGATTGATGTTGACCATCCATTGCCCCGACAACTTGCGCACGTAAACATCGGGCGCTATGTATTCGGCATGGTTCTGGCTAATGCTATCACCTGGATGCGGGTTCGTGGTTTGAATCAGTTTTATGATTTCGGCGAGTTCGACATCGTTGGCCTGAAGCCGCCGTTTGAGCAGGGCAACATCGTTATTGGCCAGATTCTCCAGGTATTTTTCGACCAATATTCGGGCTTTCTTCAAATGCGGAGTTTGCGGGTCATACTGGTCGAGCTGGATACACATGCATTCGCTGGGCGATCTTGCGGCAACGCCGATCGGGTCGAAGTGCTGGACCAGATGTAACACGGCGACCACCTCATCCAGATCGAGTGAGTCGAATTGTGTGGTCAGGCCCTGATATATATCCTCGACCGTTTCACTCAAATAGCCACGATCATTGACGCTATCGATAATAGCGAGACCGATTTCGTGATCGGTTGGACTTATATTGGTGCAATTCAGCTGCCAGGTAAGGTGTTCTTTCAGGTCATCCTGCTGGCCGGCCTGATTTTCAAACATGTCGCGACTATCATCCGCGGATCCGTTCGTCTGGCTGACACTGGCGGGCAGATTGTCGTATATCTGATCCCATCCGGCATCGATATCCAGCTCATCGGGTAGTTTCTGCTCTGCGCGGTTTTCCGAAATTTTGTCATTGGCGAGAATCATGTCGGTATGATCTTCGACATTCGAATTTTCTTTTGAATTCAGGCTGATTTCACCGAGATTATCTTCCTGCTCGAGCAAAGGATTTGAATCAAGGGTTTGCTGAATTTCGGTTTGCAACTCGAGTGAAGATAATTGCAGCAGTTTGATTGCTTGCTGCAATTGCGGGGTCATCGTAAGGCTTTGGCCTATGCGAAGTTGAAGGCTTTGCTTCATATATGGGCGTGGTCTAGCGGTGAAATAGTGCGTAAATGATTAATCGTTCCCATTGACATGTTATAGCTTAAAATCGTCGCCTAAGTAAATCTTTCTCACCATTTTATTCTGTAAAATTTGATCTGGCTCACCTTCGGCGAGGATTCGGCCTTCTCCCATGACATAAGCGCGATTGCAGATGCCCAGGGTCTCGCGCACGCTGTGGTCAGTAATCAGTACGCCGATGCCGCGATTGGCCAATTGCTGGATGATGGATTGAATATCGATGATTGAAATCGGGTCTACCCCGGCAAAGGGTTCATCGAGTAGCACAAATTTAGGTTCATTAGCCAGCGCACGGGCAATTTCGACGCGCCGACGCTCGCCACCAGACAGTGATATTCCGTCAGTTTCACGTAAGTGGGTGATTTGAAACTCTTCGAGTAATTCTTCCAGTAAATCCTGCTGTGCTTCCCGGGTCAGATCCTTGCGCAGTTGCAAAATGGCAAGGATGTTCGCTTCCACGCTAAGATTGCGAAATACCGAAGCTTCCTGGGGTAGATAACCGATACCGAGTTTGGCGCGATGGTGGATCGGCAGGTGGGCGATTTCCTTATCATCGAGGATAATATTGCCCGAATCATTGGCGATCAATCCGACTATCATATAAAAGCAGGTGGTTTTACCGGCACCGTTCGGGCCGAGGAGTCCGACAATTTCACCGGCGTCTACATTTAGTGATACCGACTTGACCACTGCGCGTTTTTTATAGGCTTTGGCCAGGTCGATCGCCTTTAACGACGATTTATTCATTGCTACCCGTTTTGGACGGTTTTTTCGGCTGAATCAGCATTTTCACGCGGTGGTCAGATTCGCTGCTACCGGCTTGAATGCTATTGGTTTCAGTGTTGATACGGATCAGATTGCCCTCGATGGTATTACCGCCGCGGTCGAAGCGGGCGTCCTCGATTAATTCCAGGGTATCGTCGGTTGCGGCATAGTTGATTCGCTTTGCCTGTCCAAGCATTTGCTGGTCATTGTTATCGATCTGACGAAAACGCGCGGGACTCCCGCTCATTTCCATCAACTGCAGTTCATTGTTGGCGTCGAAGTGAATGACCAGGCGATCCGAGGTAATTTCCATGCTGCCCTGCATTAATTTCACATTCCCCGAATACACGCTGATATTGTCCTTTTCCCGAATTTCGAGGCTGTCCGCTTCGACTTCGATCGCTTGATCAGTATCAGTGGAAAGCGCCTGGGCCGATCCTGAGATAGCCAGTAGTAAGCCGTAGATCAGGATTTGTTGGATGAATTTAACTGTTGTCATGATGATAGACAGCCCGGGTTCTTTTTAATGAGTAGATTTTATCGGCCAGGTTAAAGACCGCTTGCTCGGCTTCAATGCGGGAGTTTTTTGACGTCATTAAAATCGAAGAATCGCTACTGACTAAATTCAGATCAGGTTCGAAGCGAAGACTTTCACTGAAGATCTGCATAGGCAGGAGTCCCTTTTTCTGCATCACCACCTGTTGTGAGAATTCCAGAGAATTCTGTTTGTGTTCGAAATTCCCCAGGATCGAATCAACCAGCCAAATGTCATCACTACGATATATTTGGAGCGAAGGCGTAGTAATTTTACTGCTATCGGTGATCGTGTGATGTTCCAGATGCAGGCTTTGAAACTCGTAGTCAAGACCGCCATCTTCAGCCATAACGCGATAGTTCAGGTCGTTCAGAAAATAATCGATATTGTTCGGTATGTCGAGCTCGGCCCGGGTCGATGCTTCATTGGATGTCGACTGATATACCCAGCCGGAGGCAATTGCCACCAGGCCAACGAATACCACTAAAATTAGCCAGTTAGATTTCATTCGAGATAGGCTGCATGTTTCGCGTGGAGCAAATTTTTTGCCTGAAGAATGAAATCACTGACTTCCCGCACCGCGCCTTTTCCTCCCGAAGCGGTGGTTACCCAGTCGCAATGCTGTTTGACGAAGGCGTGGGCATTTTGCACCGCAACCGCAAAACCTACCCGGGTCATTACCGGCAAATCGGGCAGGTCATCGCCAATATAGGCAATATTTGCAGGCTCTATTCCGGTGTCGGTTAGCAATTGCGTAAAGGCAATCTGCTTGTCTCGAAAACCCTGGAAAAGGTGTTTGACGCCTAGATCCCCCATGCGGTGCTTGACAATTCCAGATTGCCGACCGGTGATCACGGCAACCTCGATATCACTATCCAGCAGCATACGGATTCCATGACCATCGAGCGAATTAAAGGTTTTGTATTCTTCGCCCTGATTGTCAAACTGTAAACCCCCATCGGTAAGCACACCATCGATATCCAGGATCAACAATTCTACTCGGCGGGCTTTGTCTGCATTACTCAATATCAAATCTCCAGTTACACTACACCGGCTCGTAATAAGTCATGCATGTTTAATGCACCCTGAATCTGCCCAGACTGGTCAACGACCATGAGCGCATTTATTTTTTTACCCTGCATGATATTGAGCGCTTCGCTGGCGATGCGTTCGCCTTCGATGGTGACACAGTTGGCGGTCATATAGTCTCGCACTAGCGCGGTATTAATGTCGGGCATTTTTTCGAAGGTGCGGCGCAGATCGCCATCGGTATAAATGCCCGCCAGGGTTCCGCTTACCGGGTCGACGACGCCGGCCATGCCGAGGCCTTTGGCGGTCATTTCTAATAGCGTTTGTTTTAATGTGGCATTGGCTTTCACCAGCGGAATGGCATCCCCGCTGTGCATGATATCGCTGACCCGCAGTAACAGGCGCCGGCCCAGGTTTCCGCCGGGGTGGGACAGGGCAAAATCCTCTTCGGTAAAGCCGCGGGCTTCGAGAACGGCCACCGCCAATGCATCACCCATGGCTAAACTGGCGGTCGTGCTGGAGGTCGGCGCTAGCCCGAGCGGACAGGCTTCCTTGTCCACACTAACGTCGAGATTGATGTCGGCGTTGCGCGCCAGCGTCGATTGCGCGTTCCCGGTTAAGGTGATCAAAGGAATGCCCATGCGCTTGATCAGTGGCAGCAGCAGCGTAATTTCACTGGTTTCCCCCGAATTAGATAAAGCAATAACCAGGTCGTGCCTGGTGATCATTCCGAGGTCACCATGACTGGCTTCGCCCGGATGCATGAAAAATGCCGGTGATCCGGTGCTGGCCAGTGTGGCGGCAATTTTATTGCCGATATGGCCCGACTTTCCCATCCCGGTTACGACGATTCTTCCTTCGCAGTTTAAGATTAATTCACAGGCTTGATGGAAGCGCTGGTCGATGCGCGCAATCAAGCTGGTAATCGCGGCAGATTCGGCCTGCAGCACCGCAATGCCTAATTTTATGTACGCGGGATCTTTCATGATGAGAGTTGAGTTCTGGATTCCAGATCATTATTAATAATTTATTGCTGCTCCATAATACAAATATAGCTGGTAAATAACAAAGCCGGAAAATAACAGGATGCCATGGACCCGGGTCAGTTGACGTTTATCGGCTGAGGCAAAGCGCGACATCAAATACATTAACAGGGTGAAGCCGATGACAACCGGGACATCTCTGCTGAACGCTGCCGAGTCGATATTAAAGCGCACCAGTACTGCCGGCAAACCGATAACAGCCAGCGAATTAAACAGGTTCGACCCAACCACGTTTCCGATGACGAGGTCGGTTTCGCCTTTTTTCAGACTCGCTATCGCCGCGGCAAGTTCAGGAAGGCTGGTGCCTAAGGCGACAATGGTTAAGCCGATAACCAGGTCGCTGACGCCAAAGCTGAGGGCAATATTTGATGCGCCCCAAACCAGTAGTTTGGAACCACCAATCAGCAGTATGAGGCCCAGAGTTAACCAGCCTATCGCCGGCAGCATAGTCATTCCGGCTTCGTCTTTGGTGCTATCCTCGGCTTCGTCAGGCTCGGGATTTTTACGATGATCGCGGATCAGATAAAACAGAATCAGGGCGAGCATGCCCAGCAGTAACAGGCCATCAAAAGCGTCGAGCGTCAGGTCATAAAGGCACCAGCTCATAACGGCGGTGGCAAACAGCAAAATCGGATACTCGCTGCGCAGCATGCGATTGGCGATAGGTATAGGTGCGAGAATCGCGGTAAAGCCAAGTATCAGGCCAATATTCGCGATGTTCGATCCGAGTGCGTTACCGATTGCAAGGTCAGGTGTTTGTTCCAGAACCGATATTATCGATACCACTATCTCGGGTGCCGAGGTACCGAATCCGATAATCGTAATTCCGATAATTAGTGACGAAACGCCCATCAGCTGGGCAATCGCAACAGCGCCGTCAACGAAGCGATCGGCACTCCAGATTAAAATGGCCAGCCCTGCAATTACGGCAGCGATAAATAACAGCATAGCGAACTCTTAGTCGGGTTACGGGCGTAGTGGGGTTTCAGGATTTAGAAATCGCTGGTTGATGTGAATAAACCTACACGCAGATCCTTAGCCTGGTAAATTTCACGGCCGTCAACTTCCATTGATGCATTGCCTATGCCCATCACCAGTTTACGCATGATTACCCGTTTCATATCGATTCGATAGGTGACCAGTTTTGCCGTCGGCAGCACCTGGCCGAAATATTTGACTTCACCCGCACCCAATGCGCGACCATGGCCGGGGCCGCCTTTCCAGCCCAGGAAAAATCCGATTAGCTGCCACATAGCATCGAGCCCGAGACAGCCGGGCATTACCGGGTCGGTTTCGAAGTGACATTTGAAAAACCATAGCTCTGGATTCACATCGAGCTCGGCGATAATTCCACCCTTGCCGAAGCTGCCACCGGTTTCACTGATGTCGATAATCCGATCAAACATTAACATTGGGGGCAGCGGTAACAGCGCGTTACCCGGGCCGAAAAGATCGCCCTTGCCACAACTGATTAATTCCTCGTGGCTGAAACTGTTTTGGTCGGTTAAAGGCGTGGTCATAGATTTTCTTTATCTGTGCGATTTGGGTGGGAACACTAACGATTATAAGGAAAATTTACCAGTAGTTTTCGGTTAGCCGACAGAATTTTATCGATCGACGTTCACTTAAGGGCCTATAAAAGCTAGACTTCGTCACCGACATGGTCTGACGCTCGGTTGGCGAGTCAGCTTCTATTCAGCTAAGTAACGGAATAATCACGGCTATGAACAGCAAAATCAACAAACTCCCGGCTTTTCTAGTGCTGCTGTTATGCAGTGTGGCGCTGAGTGCGGCCGAAAAAATAAGCTTACAGCAGGCTATCGATCTTGCCACCCAGCATGACCCGCGCGTGGATGAAAAGAAAGCCTTTGTACGCAAGGCCGAAGGCCTGTTGCAGGAAGCTGAAGGCTCGGCGGGATTGCGTTTTTCGGTAGACAGCTTTCTCGCCCTGACCACTGGAGTGGACGGTGGTTTTTTTGAAGATGGCGCCGAATCCTGCAGTAACAATTGTCGACCTCGCGATGATATTTACGGATTCGACGATGGTTTTTCGTTATGGGGCGGCCTGACCTTCAGCATCATCAAACCACTGGCAACTTTTGGCCGTCTGGAAAATTACGAGCAGGCAGCGCAACAGAATATTGTCATCAAGCAGCAGGATGTCGAGTTGCAGCGTGATGCCATTCGTCTCGACGTGGTGCGAGCCTACTATGGGTACCTGACCGCGCGCGATAGTCGGTTTTTACTCGAAGATACCCGTGAACGCCTGAGTTCGGCGCTTGAGCTGGTAAGCGAATGGTTGGAAGACGGTAGTGGTACCGCCAGTCAGACCGACAGGTTTGCTTTGCAGGCGGGCCTCGGACTGATCGATAATTTTCTGGCTGAGGCGCGCGGTGTTGAAGCGATAGCGATGGAAGGTCTGAAATTATTGACCGGTAAAGACGACGATATCATTGAAC
>JBLHOA010000171.1:0-7087 GCA_047622345.1 Gammaproteobacteria bacterium
TCGTTAATAGTTCTTGGTTTTAAAAGCTGCAATATGCTTACACAAACCATCGTCCTCGACAAGATCGAAGCCGATATCAATATAATAGGTATCTAAAAAACCACCTTAGACCAAAGTCTAATATACCGTTGGGTCGCGTTGAACCGAATCGGCACCCTGACCGTTGGCCGGAAATGTTCGTATGCTGAACATCAACCCCAGTAGGCACATTCGGTTTACTAACAATCGTCATACGAGTGATAAAACCAGCTATCATTCAATTCAGTAGCTTGATCAGTTATGGTAAAAAATAGCCGCCGGTACTGAACGAAACCGAACTGAAGGTTAAAGCTGGAATCAGTGGTCTATGTTTCAAAGCGTCGCCGCAACCGATTTGATCCACTTCTCGCAAACACTAGTGACAAAGTAAATAATGATATGGATAAACCTGATAAAAATTTATCAAAACGCATTGCCACAACAATCCTGAATGGTTTCAATCGCCACTTTTCAATTTTCAGTAAAATAACCAAGGGCGCAAAACAGCGATTTGAGAATGCCGACTGGGAAGCCGAACGGATAGCATCAAGAGAGCGGATCCAATTTTACGACACCCGCGTCGTCGACTCGATCAATGACCTGAAAAAACTGTTCGATCTCGACCCTTTCAACGATCATTTATGGCTCGACGTCAAGCAGGAGTTTGTCCATTTAATTAACAACCATCTGCAACCCGAGCTCGCCGAAACCTTCTACAACTCAGTGTTTTGCGCCCTCTTTCACCGGGATTATTTCGACAACACCTATATCTTTGTGCGCAGCGCCGTTTCTACCGAGTTTATTGATTCAGACAAACCTTCTTATCACGTCTACTACCCTGCCAAACGGGGCTTTCGATCCTCGATCAGACAGGTCCTGCTTGATAGCGGTATCAACCTGCCTTTTGAAAATATTGATCGCGATGTGCGCAACATCACCCAGGGTTTGATCAAACAAACCTTTGAGCTGCCCAGACGCGCCCATTTGAATTTTCAATTTCAGGTAATCAGCAGTGTTTTCTACCGTAACAAGGCGGCTTACATAGTCGGTAAAGCCATTAATGCGGATAAACAAATCCCCTTTGCAATACCGATTTTACATAACAACAAAGGCAGCATTTTTGCCGATGCCGTCATTATCGGCACGCAAGGACTGACCCGTCTGTTCGAATTCTCCTACGTTTATTTTATGGTCGATCATCCGGTTCCTTCATCGATTGTTACTTTCCTGCGCAGCTTGATTCCGACGCGCAACAAGGAAACTTTTTATTCGGCAATCGGCTACCACAAACAGGGCAAAACAACCTTTTACCGGGATTTTCTGCACCATCTGAAACATTCGGAAGACGAACTGATTTTTGCCCCGGGTATCAAAGGAATGGTGATGGCCGTATTTACCCTGCCTTCTTATCCTTATGTATTCAAGGTGATACGGGATCGTTTTCCACCGCCGAAGAAAGTAACCCGCCAGGAAGTACTCAATACCTACCGCCTGGTTAAGCAGCACGATCGAGTAGGCCGTATGTCGGATGTTCTCGAATACTCACACGTTGCTCTGCCCAAAGAACGATTCGCCGAGGACTTGCTCGCCGAGCTTTATGAAACCTGCGCCAATTCAATTTCAGAAGAAAAAGGGCACATCGTAATCAAGCACCTGTATATAGAAAGGCGTATGACGCCACTGAATATTGCCGTGCTCGGCGCCGATGAAAAATATCTCCGCCACTTAATGCGAGGATATGGTCAGGCAATCAAGGAGCTTGCGGCGGCGAATATATTCCCGGGAGACCTGTTGTTGAAAAACTTCGGTGTTACCGGTCAGGGCCGGGGGCGGATTGTTTTCTATGATTACGACGAAATCTGTTATCTCACCGAGTGTAACTTTCGTAAAATTCCAGCCCCTCGCTACCCGGAAGATGAATTTGCCGCCGAACCCTGGTACAGCATAGCGGCGAATGATGTTTTTCCCGAACAGTTCGCTACGTTTATATTTGCCGACAAAAGAGTGCGCGATGTATTTCTTGAAACTCATCACGATCTGCTCGAGGCGGATTTCTGGATCAGTAAACAGGAAAACATTAAACGCGGTATTTTCGAGGATGTGTTCCCTTATCCCCAGAAAATTCGTTTTAACCGGGTCATGGAAACTAAAGCAGCGCCTTCGGGGAAGTAATAATGCCGTCTTCATCACTGTATAAATAATCGCCAGGGTGAAACCTTATGCCACAGAACTCGACTTCCACATCGACATCACCCTGTTCATTTCTGGCGCCTTTCCTGGGTATTGTTGCGAGTGCCTTAACCCCGATAGCCATTGCGGCGATGTCGGCTGAATCACGTATACATCCGTTGATTACAATTCCGCTCCAGCCATTGCTGATCGCGGCGGCGGCGAGCAGGTCACCGAGCAGAGCACAGTCCATTGAGCCTTGATTATCGACCACTAGAACCCGACCATTCCCCGCCGAAGTAACCTGTTCACGTACCCGTGAAAAATCGCCCCTGGCATCGATGGTTACCAATGGCCCGGAAAAACGGGAATTACCACCGAAATTCTTCATCCCGGGTAATGCAACCTGTACCAGGGTTCCGTGGTCATCGCATAAATCAGCCGTTTTAAATGTCATTAGTTATCTACTCGTTTTCCAGTTAATCAAGGCAACTGAGAATAGCCGGTAACAATATCGATGTCAGCAATCAGGCGACAACACTCCGAATAAAATTAATGAGTTTCGTCTTTCGTTTACCCCTGTTAATCGATTATCAAGATCGACTCGCCCTGCTCATGTTTAAAGTTGAACTATGAAATCATTAAATTAATTTATATAATTCCGATTCAGTATTGAATAACCTAATGATAAACCACGGGCTGGATTGATGGGAAACACTTACTACAAACAAAATCATTTGAAGAAACTGCGGGCATTCTGCCAAACGGCAAAACTCGGTAGCATGACCAAAGCCGCCGAGTCCCTGTTTGCCAGCCAACCCACGATTTCTTTACAAATCCACGCACTCGAAGAAGAAATGGACACGTCACTTTTCGAGCGCTGCGGTCCCAAGCTCAGCCTGACCACGGAAGGCAGTATTTTATACGAACTCTGTTTACCCCATGTTCAGGGGATCGACCGCCTCAAAGAAACCTTTGATGCGCATTGCGGTAACCTGACCTCGGGTGAGCTGAACATCGCCGCCGGCGAATCGACCATACTCTATGTCTTACCCGAGCCAGTAGGATCATTTTCTAAACAGTACCCGGCAATCAAACTTCGACTAGCCAATGAAACTGGACGCAATGGCATGGAAATGCTGCGCAATGATACGGTTGATTTTGCGGTCGGTTCGATGCTTGAAGTGCCGGACGACCTGGTCTATGAACCCATTGTTACCTTTAACCCTGTGGTTATCACCCCGCTGGGGCATCCTTTAGCGGACATGAATAAAATCACTATTAAAGAAATTGGTAAGTATGGCTTGATTCTACCCCCTCGCCATTTAAGCACCTGGCATATTGTGAAAATGGTTTTCGCGCAGCACAATGTAAATTTCAATGTCACCCTGGAGGCCGGTGGCTGGGAAGTAATCAAACGTTACGTCAGCCTGGGCCAGGGCATTTCAATTGTTACTGATGTTTGCATTACCGTGGGCGATCGCGAAAAAATGAACGTAATCCCGGTAGACCAATACTTCCCGAAAAGGAGTTATGGTATCGTCACGCGTAAAGGTAAATTCCTGTCGGCTCCAGCAAAAAGATTCATCGAAATTATGAATCAAAGCTATGCTCGGGAATCCAGTAATAGCAAGTCTCACAATTAATTAACTACATCGATTAACCGGGAGTCGATAATGTCCTATAACAATGAATTCAAAGCCTCGATCGAAAATGCGGAGTCATTCTGGTCCGAGAAGGCAAAGGCGATCGACTGGTATAAACCCGCAGCAACGACACTTAGTCTCAATGAGCATGGCATACATCAATGGTTTGCCGATGGTGAGTTAAACAGCTGCTATCTCTGCGTCGATTATCATGTGGATAACGGCAGAGCCGAGCAAACTGCCATCATCTACGATTCCCCCGTTACCGGACAAACGAAAAAATACAGTTATCTCGAATTACGCGATGAAGTTGCTCGCTGTGCCGGAATGCTAAAAGATCAGGGTGTGGAAAAGGGTGATCGTGTCATCATCTACCTGCCGATGATACCTGAGGCAGTAATCTCGATGTTGGCCTGCGCCAGGCTCGGGGCCGTACACTCTGTCGTATTCGGTGGTTTCGCTCCCCTGGAATTGGCGGTACGCCTCGATGATTGTACGCCTAAGCTGCTGCTTACCGCCTCCTGCGGAATCGAAATCAATCGTGTCATCGAGTACAAGCCGATCGTCGATGCCGCCATTGAAATAGCAACCCACAAACCCGAACGCTGTATTGTGTTACAGCGCCCGCAGGCCGAAGCGACAATGCAAACCAGCCGTGATATTGACTGGCAGCAGGCCATGGAAAAAGCCTCTCCGGCCGATTGCGTGCCGGTGAAGGGCAACGATCCGCTGTATATTCTTTATACCTCGGGCACCACCGGTAAACCCAAAGGTGTGGTACGTGAAAATGGCGGCCATGCGGTGGCCATGAAATACAGCATGACTGCAATCTACGACATTGACCCCGGCGACGTGTACTGGGCGGCTTCAGATGTGGGTTGGGTTGTCGGCCATTCCTATATCGTCTACGGACCTTTAATTCACGGTTGCACCACCGTGCTGTATGAAGGCAAACCGATCATGACACCCGATGCCGGCGCCTTCTGGCGGGTTATTGCCGAGCACCGGGTGAACGCTCTGTTTACCGCACCCACCGCCTTCAGAGCAATCAAAAAAGAAGACCCCGAGGGTAAGCTCGCGGCCAATTATGATATCTCCTGCCTGCAAACCATTTTTGCGGCTGGCGAACGACTCGACCCTCCAACCTATGACTGGCTTAGTGCAACTTTCAAAGTGCCGGTGCTCGACCATTGGTGGCAAACCGAAACCGGCTGGGCAATCGCAGCCAACATGCACGGCCTGGAATCGATGCCGGTAAAGCCCGGATCATCGACGGTCCCGGTACCCGGCTACAATGTCCTGGTTCTGGATGAACAGGGTAATCGATTACCCGCGAACACTCAGGGCTATATCGCTGTCGAGTTACCCTTACCGCCCAGTTGTTTGACCGCGATCTGGGGTGACGTCGATCGATTCAGGGAAAATTACCTGGAAACCTACCCAGGCTATTTTTCAACCGGCGACGGTGGTTATTTTGACGAAGACGGCTATTTATTCATCATGGGTCGGGTCGATGATGTTATCAACGTCGCAGGGCACAGACTGTCCACCGGCGAGATGGAAGAAGTCGTCGGCCGCCATCCAATGGTTGCTGAATGCGCGGTAATAGGTCGTAGCGACGAACTCAAAGGCCAGATTCCAATGGGATTTGTGGTATTAAAAAACAGCACTGACATTGACCCTGAAAAAGTAGTCAGCGAGCTAGTCGCGCTGGTGCGCCAGGATATCGGCGCAGTCGCTGCGTTCAAACAGGCCGTAGTCGTGGCGCGGTTGCCGAAAACCCGTTCCGGAAAAATTCTGCGCAAGACCCTGCGTGCCATAGTCGATGGCGAGGATTATGTGATGCCATCGACCATCGAAGACCCCGCCGCGCTGGACGAAATTAAAGCATTGCTCGGTTAATCCTTAGTCGAATAACAGTTAATCGACTATGGCGATAATCAAATCCATCACATTGGTATTGGTGGGCCCGGTAACAAACAAACTATTGCGTTGTTCGAGATAAGGCCCGGCGTCCGCCCGCGACAGCGCATCTCTGGCCGCTTTCGTGTCACCCCAGCTATCCCCATCGACCAGCCCACCAGCCGCGTCGGTTGGACCGTCGGTTCCGTCGGTTCCAGCGACCAGCACGGAGATATCATTTCGCCCCTGCAGGGTTTCGGCCAGCGCCAATGCCAGACTCTGGTTACGCCCGCCCCGCCCCGGGTTTTGTGGTAGAACAACCGTCGGCTCACCACCCCAGAGGTACATACCGGGCTTCGCCGATTCCAGCGTTTGCGCAATCACAGGCACCAGCGAAAATAAATCGTCGAACAACGATTCCTCGTTATGGTGAACGCTAAGCCCGAGTTTTTCTGCGGCAGCCACCGCATTGTTTCGCGCAATTTGATTCGAAGCGATTATCGTCGAGGAGGCGGTTGTGCACGCGCGATAACAATCGCCAATGCCAGAGCCGATGGTGCCAATGCTATCGCCTTCGACATCGGAAATGGCATAGACGCGAATCTCGATGCCCTTAAACGCCTCGATAAGGCGACCATCCTTAATCAACGATAATTGCTTTCGCCGGCCATTGATTTCGGCGATGGTATTTCCCGCCGACAGCATTTCGTCGGTTATCTGCTGCAAGTCCTGCAGGCTGGTTCCATCGACCAATGACTCCGCCAATGACGAAGCCCCACCGGAAACCAATAACAAAACACGCGATTCATTCGATAAATCACTGATGCGCTCGAGCAGTGTCTTACCAGCCAGGATCGAATTCTGGTCGGGAACCGGGTGCGCCGATTCAATGACTTCTACCTGTGGTCGATTAAAAAAATCCGCATCGGCATGATCGTACTTGGTCACCACCAGCGCTGCGCAAGGGGCGAGATTATCCAATGCGCCCTGGCACATACCTACCGCTGCCTTGCCGACCGCGAGCACCAAACCCGGCTGAAACGGTGGATCAGTCGCAAGCGCATTGGCAACCGCCTGATAACCGGCTACCGACGCAATAGCCGCCTTCCAGATGGTTTCGATGGTTTGCTTTCTTGTCTCGGAGGCATTCATTGTCAATTCTATTACTAAGGAAAGTCAGGCGGTCATAGTGGCAAATCTATAATGGCGAAGCTAGCGACTTTTAACCAGCTCGTAAGCGACGCTTTTAGGGAAAGAAACGAAGTTGATCGCTACTGCCGCCAGCGATTAACGATAGAACACAAAGGCACGGCTTTCGATGCTTTCCCGCGGCTTCGCATCTGGCGCGACGT
>JBLHOA010000172.1:0-7053 GCA_047622345.1 Gammaproteobacteria bacterium
TGCATATAGCCGGTTTGCCAGAGCTCGCGCATACCGGCATCAATAATGGGGATTCCGGTCTGCCCCTTTTGCCATTGTTGAAGACCCGTCGAATCGTCAAGCCATTCGAATCGCGCAAATTTTGCTTTAAACGCCTGGTCGGGTAATTCTGGAAAATGATAAAGCTGATAATAGGAAAATTCACGCCAGCCCAGCTCACGCTGAAAATGGGCCGGGTTATCACTGTGGTTATGCGTGCTTTCCTGTTCAATTCGTTGCCATATCTGCTGGGGAGAAATTTCACCGAAATGCAGATGCGGCGATAACATTGAGGTCGAGGCAAGCGCCGGAAAGTCGCGCCCTTTACGGTAATCGGTTAAGCCGCTCCGACAAAACTGGTCGAGTTTATGCTGCGCTGCCGATTCCCCGATCTGCCATTGCTCCAGCAGCGGCCTTTGCCAGTCGCCAGACCCGATCAGGGCAAGTTGCTGCAATGTCACTGCGCCGGTAACGGGGTCGACAAAGCTAGCCGTTGTCGGCATTAGTATCGGTTCCCTCGGTGGTGCTATAGCGCGACAGCCTTTCTGATAATAAGGCGTAAACACCTGGTAAGGGCTGCCGTCTTTTTTCGACACGGTCCATGGCTCCCACAACAGCGACCCATTGAAACTGCCAGCTTCTATGTTGCTGGCCTGTAGCATCGATTTGATTTTTGCGTCGCGCGCGATTCGCCAGGGTTCATAACATCGATTCCAGTAAACCGCAGCAACAGCCTGCTCCCGGCAAAGTGACTCGATTATCGAAACGGCATCGCCGCGGAAAAAGTTGAGCTTGCCGTCGAGCGATTGATTCAAACTTTCCAGTGAACGATGTAACCAGCCTAGACTGGCGCCACCCATAGCCCAGTTGCCCGCGTTTTCATCGTCAAGAATATAAATCGGTAACACATGGCCGCAGGCCAGCGCGGCGGCCAGCGCAGGATTGTCACTCAGCCGCAGGTCCTGCCTAAACCACAGGATAGTGATCGGTTTGTCTTGCACGAAAATAAAAGTCTGGCCGCGCTAGAGCGAATTCAGCAGCATCAATTCACCCGGATGCGGCTGCATGTAATATGACCGCTCGATGTAATCATTCGGGTGTTTGCGGAAATGGTGGCGTAGCAGGGTAATCGGCACGATCAATGGCAACAGGCCAAGCCGGTAATTTTCGATGCTTTCGCTCAGTTCCTGCTTATCGTCTTTATCGAGTTCGTGCTTCAAATAGCCACGAATGTGCTCGAGCACGTTGACATGGTTGGCGGGTTTGGCGGTAATTTTCAAAATGGTCATCAGATTGGCGAGGTAATGCGCGGCAAAGTCTTCGATCGGTTGTTCGCGTGCCACCGAAAGTTCTTTGCCCAGTTGACGACCGAGGTCCTGATTGTGGCTATACAGAATCAACTTGTGGCGGGCGTGGAAATCGGTGAGGGCGCCCCAACCGAGCCCCTGATCGACCATATCCTGCCATCGCTTGTAAGTGAATACGCGCTTGATAAAGTTTTCACGCAGACGCAAGTCACCAAGTCTGCCTTCTTCTTCGACCGGCAGATTCGGGAAATTTTCCATCATAGTCTGCGTATAAAGCCCGCCCCCCTGCTGCTGCGGGTTGCCGTTAACATAGATTTTTACGCGTTCCATGCCGCAGCTGGGTGATCCTTTTTTTACGATATAACCGAACATTTGCTGATGCCAGCCGCGCTGCTGGTCGGCGATCTGCAGCAGTTGATCAGTGACATTGATCGACGTGTCTTTGACGCCGACGGCCTCGACTCGCTGCTGGTCGTTTATCAATCGAATCGGCTGGCGCGGTACTCCCATGCCGATAGCCATTTCAGGGCAGAAACTACGGAACTCAAAATACTCACCGAGGGTGTCCATGATATAGCGGCTTTGTTTATGACCACCATCGAAGCGCACGCGCTCACCAATCAGGCAACTACTTATACCGACCGGAATCAACGTTTGAGGCTTGTCACTGCTCATGGCGATCTACTCAGTTGTAACTGCGTCGTATCAAAGGGTTCAGCAGACGGTTTATCAATCCGGTAAATTGAATCGGGCCCTCGGTAACCGCAAGGCAGATACACTCCTGATCCAGCGTGGCCACGGGAGTATGTTTGTCGGTCGAATCTTTCACCATAAAATCACCCCGATGATATAAACCATCTTCGTCGGAGAAACTACCTTCGAGTACTACCGTGTACTCGTCGCCGAGATGCGTATGGGTATTGGCTCTGCCGCCCGGTCGGATCTTGAGCAGCTCGACCTTGGCCCCGTTGCTGTCACGACAAAGTTCGACACTGTAGATATCCGGTGACACGCGTTTCCAGGCAAGCCTGGAATAGTCGGTATTGATAAACTGATGCAGGCAACGCGGAATCGAGGGATCGCCACTAGCTTGCATCACAGGGCTGTCGCTGAGTTCGTCGAGGCTATCCAGCAACTGCTGCTTAAGCCCCGCGGACGGCGCTGCGGGCTTTAACTGTTGCATCAATTCGCTGCCGACATGGTTCAGCCGTTGTGTTTTCTGGCGACAGTCGTGGCAATGTTCGATGTGGGTGGACACACATAAGGCCTGGCTTAGCGGCAGACTGGCCGCCGAAAAAGCCGATAACAATACGTCGTCAGGGTGAACTGTTGGATTATTCATGCTCATCTCGTAATCAGTACCTGAAGTTTTTTCAAAGCCAGTCTTACCCGAGATTTAACGGTCCCTAGCGGCAGGGCCAATTCAATGCTCGCCTGTTGGTGACTTTTCCCTTCAAGGTAAACTTTGGTGAGTATCTCGGCTTGTTCCCGAGGTAGCTGGGCGAGACCGTTCTTTACCGATTCGGCGGCTCGACTCTGGTGTGCCAGCTGGAATGGCCCGGGGCCCTCATCGGCCATGTTATTGAAGACGTCGGTCGGATCTATATCGCTTCTATGCCGGCTATTGCGGCGCAGGTAATCGATCCGGCAGTTTCGTGCCAGCGTGAAAACCCAGGTATTGAGGTTCGCCAAAGTCGGATTGTAACTGGACGCTTTCAACCAGATTCGGGTCATTACTTCCTGCGCCAGTTCATCGGCGACCAGGTCGGCTCCCGGCTCGCGGGCCAGGCTGTAGGCCCTGATCATCGGCGCATAATGATCGAACAGATCAGCGAAGGCCGCTTTATCACGGTCAGCGGCCACGCGGCTAACCAGCCGTGCCAGGCTCTGCAGAAGATCAGTCGATGTGCCACTTTGCGTCATGCGCACTTTTACCCATGTAAACAATTAGATAGCCATTATACGTGTGGTCTGGATTAACGGATCACAAAACTGATCCAAATTTTATAATCAATCGTATAAAACCCTGACCAACAGGACGAGCACTATGAATACAGCTAAAAATATTTCGAAAACGCCGATTTTAGAGCCCTTCAAGGACTTCTTCCAGGATATGGGAAATGCCGATCTCGGCCGATTGGGAAGTTTTTATGCCGATGAAGTTTTGTTTAGAGATCCGGTCCATGAAATTAAAGGGCTGGTCGAAGTGGAAGACTACTTCAACAATATCTGCGAGGGGCTCGATGAATGTCGTTTCGAGTATCTCGATGAATTGCCCGGTGGGCAATCGGCTTATCTGAAATGGTCGATGCACTTCCGCCATAAAAAACTGGGCAATAGTTTACATACGGTCCGTGGTGTCAGCCATTTGAAATGGTCAGACAAAATTGAATATCACGAAGACTTCTACGATATGGGCGCGATGCTTTATGAGCAATTGCCACTTTTGGGCCCCGTAACGCGGTGGCTGAAACGACGTCTCGTCAGCTAAAACACCGGGAATAAGAATGACACAGAAAAACGCTGTTATCTGGATTACCGGGGCGAGCAGTGGCCTGGGCCGCAGTCTTGCAATAAACCTCGCTGAGCGCGGCAACCGGGTGATTGCTTCTGCGCGCAACGAACAGCAACTCGCAATGCTTGCTGCTGAAAACACCAATATTACCGCCCTTGTCTGCGACATCACCGACCGTGATAGTCTCGACCGCGCGGCGCTGCAGATGGCGACGATAACCCCTCATCTCGACCAGGTCATATTCAACGCGGGCAATTGTGAGTATCTCGATTTCCCGGATCCCGACTGGGACGCCCTTTATCGCGTCATGCAGGTTAATTACTTTGGATCGATTAACTGCCTGCGTGTGGCCCTGCCCTTTTTACGCAATAAAAAGTCACGCGATGAGAATGCGAAAGCGCCTCATATTGTAGGCATAGCCTCGCAGGTAACGGCGGCGCCATTTCCGCGGGCAGAAGCCTACGGAGCGTCGAAAGCGGCGCTGCAATACTTCTACCATAGCCTGCGTATCGATCTGGCCCCGGAAAACATCGATGTCACCGTGGTCGACCCGGGATTTATCGATACGCCCCTGACCCGCAAGAATGACTTTGCCATGCCTTTTCTGATGGACGTCGACGCCGCGAGCAGGCGCATTATCAACAAGCTGGAATCCCGTCCCCGACGTTACCGGTTCCCCTGGCGACTAACTGCGCTGTTATCGATTTCCAGGTTTTTGCCGGGGCTTTGGCAGAAAATGATGGCAGGGACAGTTAAAAACAATTCTGAAGCAGGCCGCTCCGAGATAGGAAAGGAAAAATGAAGATAGCAATTATCGGTGGTGGGATTTCAGGCCTGAGCGCCGCCTATTACCTGCAACAACACGACATTAAAGTATACGAAGCAGCCGATCGTATCGGCGGGCATACCGCAACCGTTGACGTAGAAATAAAAAATCAACATTACGCTGTCGACACCGGGTTTATCGTTTATAACGACTGGACTTACCCGAATTTTATCGAGTTGATGGACGAACTAGGGGTCGAGTCGCAGCCCACTGAAATGAGCTTCAGCGTGCGCTGCGAAGACAGCGGCCTCGAGTATGGAGGCAATAATCTGAACAGCCTGTTTGCGCAGCGTCGTAACCTGTTGCGGCCTTCTTTTCACTTCATGCTGCGCGACATTCTGCGTTTCAATCGCGAAGCGGTGGTGCATCTGGAAGCCAGGCAAATTGATCAGACGACGCGGCTTGGAGAATATCTGGATGCCAATAATTACGGGGAAGCCTTCAAGTTCCAGTATCTGCTGCCTATGGGCTGTGCGATCTGGTCGGCGTCAACGGAGAGCATGCTCGATTTTCCATTACTATTTTTTATCCGGTTTTTCAAAAACCACGGCTTGCTCAGCGTAAACCATCGGCCACAGTGGCGGGTAATAAAAGGCGGGTCGAGTTGCTACCTGCAACCCCTGGTAAAAGGATTTGAGTCGTCGATAGTGACCGGCGCTAAAATTTCCGGCATTCGGCGGACAGCCAACTCGGTAGTGGTGACCATGGCAAATGGTTACTGTGAAGAATTCGATCAGCTGGTTTTTGCCTGCCATAGCGATCAGGCATTGCAATTGCTGGACGACGCTTCAAACGGTGAGCGTATCGCGCTCGCGGCGATACCCTACCAGTCCAATCGGGTCATTCTGCATAGTGACGAAAACCTGCTGCCGAGAAATCGTAGAACCTGGTCGAGCTGGAACTACTGGCTCAGAGATCGTTTTCAGGAGCGTGCGGTGCTCAGCTATAACATGAACATCCTGCAGGGTTTAACCGACGCCCCGACTTTATGCGTGACTTTAAATGCCAGCGATTCGATAGCAAGCGGTAAAATTATTAACAGTTTCGAATATAGTCACCCGCAGTTTTCGCTGGAATCGGTTAGCGCGGCTCGACAAATCGAAACCGTCAATGGTGCAAACCGAACCTGGTATGCTGGGGCTTATCTGGGTAACGGATTCCATGAAGATGGGGTCAGTAGTGGTAAAAAAGTTGCCGCATCGATCAATTTGATCGGGCAGCAACAGACTGCGGTAAAGCAGAAATCACATCTACGCCTGGTGGAAAGTGCATAGCGCTATTTACAAAGGATGGCTGCGCCACCGCAGATTCCTGCCACGCGGGCATAGATTCTGTTATCCGGTATTTATGATGTATCTGGACCTGCAGGAAATCCCACAGGTAATGTCGATGTCGCCCTGGTGGTCGCTGCAACGCTGGCGACCGGCGCGTTTCCTGCGCAGCGATTTTCTGGGCGATGAAAACATCAGCCTTGATCAGGCGGTGCGCCAGCGTGTTAGCGGGGAAACCGGCGAAAGCCATGAAGGCCCCATCCGCATGCTCGCTAATCTTCGCTACTTCGGTTTTATAATGAACCCGATAAGTTGCTACTACTGTTTCGATGCCAGGGAAAATCTGCAGTTCGTCGTCGTCGAAGTTCGCAATACCCCCTGGCGCGAAAAAATATCCTATGTATTGCGCTGTGATCCAGCACGGCGTTTCCAGCGTATAGAGTTCAACAAGGCTATGCATGTGTCTCCCTTTAACCCGATGAATATGATTTATCAATGGACTAACAATAACCCCTGCGGGCTATTAACGCTGAATCTAGAGACGGTCTGTGAGGGGCAGAGTCACACCGATGCCACACTGGTATTAAAGCGATGTGAAATAAATGCTGGTAGTCTGCAAAATATTCTCCTTCAGTACCCATGGATGACTATGAAAGTAGCGCTGCTTATCTACTGGCAGGCATTCAAGCTGTGGTTGAAAAAAGTGCCCTTTCAAAATCACCCGGGACCTGTCCTCGAAAGCCGTTCGGCGCAACAGCCGACCAATAAAATATAGAAAAAATTATGACTGAATTAAACCATTCCGAAATAATAAAACTTGAGCCTACGGGATTAATCGACCGCTTTGCAAAGGTGCAGTTGCAAAAAAAGCTGAATAGCCTGCCCCGGGGGTGTCTATGCATCGACGACGATGGTGATATCGCGACCTATGGTTCAAAAGTGCGTCAGCCTGATGTGCAGGCGACGATGATTATTCATCAGCAATCGGCCTATCGTGATATTGTATTTGGTGGTTCTACCGGTGCCGCCGAAGCCTATATGCTGGGTAAATGGACGTCGCCAAATCTTGTCGACCTGGTGCGCTTGATGGCAGTCAATATTGATTTTCTGAATGAA
>JBLHOA010000173.1:0-7015 GCA_047622345.1 Gammaproteobacteria bacterium
GCCGGGGGCTTTACTATATTAATGAAATTTTGTAACAGGATTATTGTCAAGCAGGCATTTAAAAATGACCGTTGGTGATGTCATTTTAGCAACTGTTATGCAGGATATTTCTAAATGAAGGCGGGCCACTTTAAATTGCCGATAACGGAAAATGGCAATCGATATACGACTAAAGGGTCTGAGATGGTTCTTCGTCTGGTCAGCTCCGGGCTGTCCGCGAAGCCTGTCTTCGCCCTGTCCTCTGAATTACTGTGAACTCTACAGAGATGGCGGGTTGCGATTTGAAGCCGTTAGCTTGAATCACTTTCTGCAAGCCTAGGGTTGGGTTGAAATATTTTCTGTTTAAACTTGATTTGGTCAGCTGTTCAGACTGATTTATTCGATTATCAGTTTTATCCAACTACAGCCCCATCAGGGGCTGTACAATCTTACCCGGTACTTAATCGTAGGCCAGATCCGAGTGGTCCAGCTGCGAACTTATATACCCGCCAGCGCTTGTTCCAGGTCGGCAATCAAATCGTCGCAATCCTCGACACCAACCGAAACTCGAACCAGTGAATCGCTGATTCCGAGCTCGTCACGAGATTCTTTCGGAACCGATGCATGGGTCATAATTGCGGGGTGTTCGATTAAACTCTCAACGCCCCCCAGACTTTCAGCCAATGCGAATATCTGACAGTTTTGCAGAAACGCAGTTGCTTCTTTTAACCCGCCTTTCAAATTAAGACTGAGCATGCCGCCAAACCCATGCATTGTTTTGCAGGCAAGCGCGTGTTGCGGGTGTGAAGGCAGGCCAGGGTAGAAAACCCGTTCAACTTTGGCATGTGCTTCCAGATATTCGGCAATTTTTTGTGCGCTTTCACAATGTTGGCGCATGCGCAATGCCAGGGTCTTCACACCTCGGAGTGCAAGGAAGCAATCGAAGGGGCCGGCAATCGCACCGACTGAATTTTGCAAAAAAGCAAGTTGCTCGCGTAACTCATCATTGTCACCAACCACCGCAATACCACCGACCATGTCGGAGTGGCCGTTCAGATACTTGGTCGCCGAATGCATGATGATATCGAAGCCGGCATCTAGCGGCGTTTGCACATAGGGCGTTGCGAAGGTGTTGTCACAGACGGCTATGATGTTGTGCGCTTTCGCAATTGCGGCAATCGCTTCGAGATCAACCAGGCGTAACATCGGGTTGGTCGGCGTCTCAACCCAGACCAGTCGGGTGTTCTCCTTAATCGCTTTTTCAAAATTGGCCGGATCGGTCAGGTCGACAAAACAGATATCCAGATTGGCGGTGCGTTTTTTAACCTGGTTGAACAGTCGATTACTACCACCGTATAAATCGTTCATCGCGATGATATGTGTACCACTGTCGAGCAATTCCATGATCGTCGCGGCCGCGGCCATGCCCGAGGCAAAAGCGAAGCCTTCGCAGCCATTTTCAAGATCGGCAACACAGCGTTCGTAAGCCTGACGCGTCGGGTTGTGCGAACGGCTGTATTCGTAACCCTGGTGTTCACCGGGGCTGGATTGAACATAGGTCGAGGTCGCATAAATCGGCGTCATTACTGCGCCGGTAGTCGGGTCAGGCGATTGCCCAGCGTGAATCGCACGGGTTGAAAACCCGTGCCGCTTTTTGCTATTGGTCATGTTATAGAGTGGTCTTGCGCAAATGATTGATTACATCGATTTGAGTAATCAACCCATAAAAGTGTTCATCGTCAGAAATTATTGCGATTTTATCGTCTTTGAATAAAAGCAGAATGTCGTCGATACTCGCGCTGGGTAATACCTTTTCCAGCTTTGTTACCATCACCGAGGCTACTTTCTTTTGAAAGTTTGCATCGTCTCCGTAGATGCCGAGGAGTATATCAGATTCGTCGATCAAGCCAACGATCTTGCCGTCGTCCATCACCGGTAATTGCGACACGTCAAACATGCGCATGCGCTTGTAGGTGGTGATTAAATTATCATCCGAAGTAACCGTAATAACATCGCCGCTGTCCATCGGGCGGGCAATTAAATCGCGTAAATCACCATGTGAATCTCGTTCGAGCAAACCCTGGTCGGCCAACCAGGAATCATTGAACGATTTACTCAGGTATTTATTACCAGTGTCGCCAGCTAGTGTTAAAACCCGTTTTGGTGTTGTTTGTTCCTGACAGTATTTAAGTGCGGCGCCGAGCGCAGTGCCAGTAGAAGAGCCGGCAATAATGCCTTCACGTTCGAGTAGATTGCGCTGTAATTTAAAGGCTTCACGGTCGCTGATCGCAAATGCCTTGGTGACAAGGCTAAGATCGCAGATCGGTGGAATAAAGTCTTCACCAATTCCTTCGACCAGCCATGATCCAGCTTCCACCATTTTGTTATTGTTGATTTTTTCGGCGAGTATCGAGCCCACGGGATCGGCCACGATCATTTCACAATTCGGCGCGTGCTCGTGGAAGTATCGACCCAGCCCCGTAATCGTTCCGCTGGAGCCGACGCCGACGACCATCGCATCGAGCCTGCCTTCCATTTGCCGGAGGATTTCAGGGCCGGTATCGATCATATGAGTTTTCGGGTTATTCGGGTTCGAAAACTGGTCGATAAAATATGAATTCGGGGTTTCAGCGGCGAGCCGTTTGGCGTAATCCTGGTAGTATTCGGGATGGCCTTTTTGCACGTCAGACCGGGTAAGGCGTACGTCTACACCCATCGCGCGAATATGACGAATCTTGTCGGGACTCATCTTGTCGGGAATCACCAGAATCAATTTATAGCCTTTCTGCGCCGCCACCAGGCCTAAGCCTAATCCAGTGTTTCCGGCAGTAGCCTCGATAATGGTGCCCCCGGGCTTGATCTTGCCTTCTTTTTCAGCCGCTTCGATCATACTCACGGCAATGCGGTCTTTAATCGATCCACCGGGATTCTGACTCTCGAGCTTGATAAATAAATCGCAGAGGCCTGTGTCAAAGGTCCGGAGTTTCAGGATTGGTGTTTCTCCAATCATTTCCAGAACTGAATTATATATAGTCATTGTGCGTACCAGATTGGTTGTTTACCGGAAATTAAAATCGTGAACCTTTAAAGCTGACGCGATAGTCGCTTAAGGCCAGCCACTCGGGATCGATTTCGATTCCCCAGCCGGGTCGGTCAGAGAGCAAAACGTCACCCTGTTGAATTTCGTAGCCGGGAGTGAAAATATGATTCTGCCAGGCATAATAATCGAGTCCCTCGATGGTGTACTCGACGTATTTGCCGGCGTTTTCCAGTGCGGCCATCATGTGTATAGAAAATAGTGTTACCAGCGACAGATTGGCCGAATGCAGCGTACAGGACAATCCGGCTTCTTTCGCCATGTTGGCTACCTGCAGTGTTCGGGTGACTCCGCCCATGTAGCAGATGTCAGGTTGTACGATATTGACCGCCCCGGTATCGATCATCTGTTTCCACACAATCAAATTATTGTCCTGTTCACCACCGGTTACATCCATATCGAGCGCCTCGGTGACTTCTCGAGTCCAATCGAGGTGCCAATAGGGGCAGGGTTCTTCATAGTGGTTAATGCCGTAGTCGATCAACATGTGGCCTATTTCTATCGCTTTCGCCGGGGTGTAGCCGCTGTTCGCATCGACCATCAAGGTTGCGTCATCGCCGAGAGTTTCCCGCATCACCTTGACGATTTCCTCGCTACGCCCCGGCCATTCGTCGATATCGTGCCCACATTCGCTGGCGATGCGAAACTTAAACGAGTGGTAGCCATAGGTTTCTTTCAGGGCGAGCATTCTTTCGGCTTCGGCCTGCGGGGTTATATCGCGCCGCATACTCGAAGCGTATACCGGAACCCGGTCTTTGCTGCCCCCGAGCAATTGGCTAACGCTTTTGCTTTCCCGTTTGCCACGAATATCCCAGAGTGCAGTGTCGACCCCGCAGAGGGCGCGATATAAGTAGGTTCCCTGAAATTTGTGTTCACGGTCGAGGACAACAGCGCTGATCGCATCGATATCGCTGGCATCCATGCCGAGTACATGGCAAGCAACCTGACGATGGACGATCTCGGCGGTTATATCGGCATTATAGGGGGATACCTGTCCCCAGCCTTCGTCACCCTCGTCGGTGCGAACGCGAACCAGCGCTACATACTCGTTGGCGAAGGTTTCTATGCTGGTGATAATCATGCTGTCAAAATACTCTAGAGGTTATCGAGCGCCTGCTTCAAGTCACTGATCAGATCGTCGGCCGACTCGAGGCCGGTGGATAAACGTACCAGTCCATCAGTTATACCCGCCTTCAGACGTTCTTCCTTCGGCATGTCGGCATGGGTCATGGTGACCGAATGGGTAACCAGCGATTCCACCGAACCCAGGTTTTCGGCAAGACTCCACAACTCCAGGGTATCCATCAATTTCTTGCCTGATTCGACCCCGCCCTTGACTTCAAACCAGAGCATCGACCCGTGCCCACTGGCCTGCGAGTCGGCCAGTGCTTTTTGCGGGAATGAATCCAGTCCAGGGTAGGCTACACGTTCCACCATGGCGTGGGTTTGTAAAAACTCGGCTACCTTGCGCGCGTTTGCCGATTGGGCTTCGAGACGGGTACTCATCGTCTTACATCCCTGCAAGGTATAGAAAGCAACCATCGGTGACATATTGCTACCCAGGCAGTTACGCACAAACATAATTTTGTCGAGGTGCTCCTGGCTGGCCGCTGTTATCGAACCACCGACGCTGATGTTGTGGCCTTCCATAAACTTGGTGGTGCTGTGCAGGGTTATATCTGCACCGAGTTCAAGGGGGCGCTGGAAGTAGGGGGTAAGAAAGGTATTGTCGACCACGTGCGGAATCTTGTGTGCGCGGGCGATTTCGGATACGGCGGCAATATCAGTTAGTTTAAGCGTCGGATTGGCTGGCGTTTCAGTGAATATCAATCGAGTATTGTCGCGAATAGCTGCTTTCACATTGGCCGCGTCTGATGTATCGACAAAACTGCACTGCAGACCAAAGCGATTGAGCACCTTGGTGGTGATACGATGGGTTCCCCCGTAGACCACGTCGGACAAAATGACGTGGTCACCGGCATCGACTAAACCCATGATGGTGCAACTGGTAGCGGCCATGCCGGTAGCAAAACACAGGCTACCCTGGCCACCTTCAAGGGCGGTTATTCGATGTTCCAACGCGGTCACCGTTGGATTACCCGAACGGCTATAGGAATAGCCTTTGGCGAGATACTTATCGACCGACTCCTGAACGTAGGTGGTAGTCTGATAAATCGGCGTTAAGATCGCCCCGGTCACCGGGTCGGGCTGTACGCCTGCATGAATTTCACGTGTTTTGAAATCTAGTTTTTTGTCGCCGCTCATCTGTATCTCCAATGTTCCAGGTTCGATAATGGCGGCAATTCTAGCATTAGTAAGACAAATAAAAAAAGGACTAGCTGAATTCGTCGAATTATCGCTGGCGAGGGCCGTATTTATCGCGCAGAATAACCGCCATGCCTGTATCGAAGCTCTATAATTCCGCATTTTCAGCCTGCCCGCATGACTGCCCGAGCACCTGTGCATTGGAGGTCGAACTGATTGATGAATCGACCATAGGTCGAGTTATCGGGGCCAGGGAAAACAGTTATACCGAGGGTGTCATTTGCGCCAAGGTGTCGCGTTATGCCGAGCGCATTCATCACCCTGATCGTCTGTCGCAACCATTGCGTCGGGTCAGTGACAAGGGAAGCGGTAGCGATGCTTTCGAGCCGCTAAGCTGGGAACAGGCGCTCGATGAAGTTGCCGAAAAATTTATCCAGAAAATGCAGCAACACGGGAGCGAAACCCTGTGGCCCTATCACTACGCCGGGACCATGGGACTGGTACAGCGGGATTGTATCGATTTGTTTCGCCATAGTTTGAAAACCTCGAGGCAGCATTCGACTTTCTGCACTACCCTGGCCGATGCCGGCTGGATGGCCGGAACCGGGGTGAAAAGGGGGGCGGACTCCCGTGAAATGGGGCATAGCGACTTAATCGTCGTCTGGGGAGGCAACCCGGTCTATACCCAGGTCAATGTCATGCATCATATTGCTAGGGCTCGCCGTGAACGGCAGGCAAAACTGGTCGTAATCGACCCCTATTTGACTGCGACCGCGAAAAAAGCCGATATCCACCTGATGCTGCAACCGGGGAGCGACGGTGCGCTGGCCTGTGCGGTAATGCATCAGTTGTTTGCCGATGGGCTGGTCGATAGGGGCTATATGGCCGCCTATTGTGACCTTCCCGATGAACTGGAAGCGCACCTGCAAAGCCGGACACCGCAATGGGCGGCTGAAATCACCGGTCTGGCTGCCGAGCAGATTGTTCAGTTTGCGCGCCTTTACGGTAGTACCGGCAAAAGCTTTCTGCGCCTCGGTTATGGTTTTTCACGCTCGCGCAATGGTGCCGCAAATATGCACGCAGCCAGTTGCCTGCCGGCGATAACCGGTGCCTGGCAACATCGTGGCGGCGGCGCCTTATACGCTAACAGCGCCTTGTATGGCATCGATCAAACCTTGATTCGCGGCCTCGATGTGGTCGATGAGAGTACGCGCATTTTCGATCAGTCAAGAATTGGCGACATTTTACTTTCAAATCCTCAGGATCTACAGGGCGGTCCGCCGGTAACGGCAATGCTGGTGCAAAATACCAATCCGGTTGTCGTCGCTCCCGAGTCGAAAAAGGTCATTGCGGGGTTTAAGCGCAAGGATTTATTCGTCTGTGTGCACGAGCAGTTTTTTACCGAAACCGCGGCGATGGCCGATATTATCCTGCCGGCGACGATGTTTCTCGAGCACGATGACTTTTATCAGGCTAGTGGGCATACCCATTTGCAGGTTACGCGGAAGCTGATCGAACCTTTTGCACAATGCCGCAGTAATCACTGGGTGTTGCAACAACTGGCAAAACGGATGGGGGTGAGTCACCCCGGTTTCGATGCTGACGCGCGCGAGCTAATCGATCAAAGCTTGAAAACAACGGGTTTGCCTGGTGAAGCCGAACTTTTTTCTCAGC
>JBLHOA010000174.1:0-6977 GCA_047622345.1 Gammaproteobacteria bacterium
CATCGAGCAGGAACCGCATATGCCTTCGCGGCATGAACGACGCAAAGACAAGGTTGCGTCCATTTCATCTTTTATTTTCAACAGGCCATCCAGCACCATAGGCCCGCAGCTATCCATATCGACTTCAAAAGTATCAACTGAAGGGTTATCGCCGCTGGCAGGGTCATAGCGATAAACCTGGAATCGTTTCAGGTTGCTCCGTCCTTCGTCGGCTTTAAAGTACTTGCCCTGTTTGACAATAGAATTTGCAGGAAGCGAAAATTCAGCCATTACTTGCTCCTAATAGACTCGTTTCTTGGGTGGGATAACTTCGCATTCATCGCTCAGGGTATACATGTGCACTGGACGATAATCAAAATTCACCGCACCCTTGTCGTCTACCCATGCAAGAGTATGTTTCATCCAGTTTTCATCATCACGCTCACTAAAGTCTTCGCGAGCATGCCCTCCCCGGCTTTCGGGTCGGTTTAAGGCACCTTGTATGATCGTTTGTGCCTGTAGTAACAGGTTTTCCAGTTCGAGCGTTTCCACAAGATCGGTATTCCAGATCATGCCGCGATCGCTAACCCCGACATCGGAAAAACTGGCGAAAATCTGGTCCATCCTGTCGACACCTTCCTGCATGGAATCACCGGTACGGAATACGGCGGCATGCTTTTGCATAGTACGTTGCATGTCCCCTCTAATCTGGGCAGTCGAAGATTTTCCATCCGCATTTCGCAACCGATCAAGTCGATCGACTATCGGTGTATCGATATCACTGGCCAGCTTTTTGTGCGCTGCCCCGGGCTTGATAATTTCGGCTGCGCGTAAAGCAGCGGCGCGGCCGAATACTACTATATCGAGTAGTGAGTTAGAGCCAAGCCTGTTGGCGCCATGTACCGATACGCAGGCGGCTTCACCAATCGCCATCAATCCGGGCACTATTGAATCGGGGTCACCGTCTTTCATCGTCACTACTTCGCCACGATAATTGGTGGGTATGCCACCCATGTTGTAATGAACCGTTGGAATGACCGGAATGGGCGCTTTGGTAACGTCGACACCGGCAAATATTTCAGCCGATTCGGATATACCCGGCAGCCTTTCATTGATTACGTCCGCCCCGAGGTGTTCGAGATGCAGGTGGATATGATCACTTTCAGGTCCGACCCCTCGTCCTTCATTAATTTCGATGGTCATCGATCGACTGACAACATCACGAGAAGCCAGGTCTTTTGCATTTGGCGCATAGCGTTCCATGAACCGTTCGCCATCAGAATTAGTCAGATAACCACCCTCGCCGCGCACACCTTCAGTAATAAGCACGCCCGCCCCGTAAATACCGGTCGGATGGAACTGGACAAATTCCATATCCTGCAAAGGCAATCCTGCGCGCACAACCATGGCACTGCCATCGCCGGTACAGGTATGGGCCGAAGTGGCCGAGAAATAGGCACGCCCGCAACCACCGGTTGCCAGAACTACGGTATGGGCTCGATAACGATGTAATTCACCGGTAGCAAGGTCCCATGCCAGGACACCACGACAAACGCCATCGTCCATGATCAAATCAATGGCAAAGTACTCGATATAGAATTCGGCTTTATGTTTTAAGGATTGCTGATAGAGGGTGTGAAGAATCGCATGGCCGGTTCGATCAGCGGCGGCACAGGTGCGTTGCGCGGTGCCCTCACCGAAATTGGTGGTCATACCACCGAATGGACGTTGATAAATTTTACCTTCTTCGGTGCGCGAAAAAGGAACACCATAGTGCTCCAGTTCGATAACTGCCGGCACCGCCTCGCGGCACATATATTCAATGGCATCCTGATCGCCCAACCAGTCTGAACCCTTGATCGTGTCATACATATGCCATTGCCAGGTATCCGGCCCCATATTGCCTAAAGAGGCACTCATGCCACCCTGCGCTGCTACCGTATGACTACGAGTCGGGAAAACCTTGGTAATACAGGCTGTCGATAAACCGGCGGCGGCCATGCCAAGAGTCGCACGTAATCCAGCACCACCAGCACCTACAATGACAACATCGTAAGAGTGGTCAATAATTTTATATTCGCCCGGCATGGACTAAGCTCCAAAAGAAACTTTCAACACCGAGATAACACCCACAGTACCGAAAATTAGACAAAGAAAATTTGAAAGCAGTAAGGACAAAGTGCGTCTCGAATGCGAGGAGACATAATCTTCAATCACTATCTGCAACCCAAGCTGGGCGTGATAGAAAGTGGTAATAACCAGTAGGGTTAATGCCACAGTTACAAAAGGTTGTTGAATCCATCCAACCAGAATGCTGTGTTCGACTGGCATTGCGGCAAGGCTGAAACCTACCCACAACACCAGGGGTATGAGAATTAATGCGGTAACCCGCTGTCGCCAGAAATGGGTTGTCCCTTCTTTTGCCGAACCTAATCCTTTGACCTTGGATAAAGGGGTTCTGAAGTCACTCATGATGCCCCCAAAGCAACGACCCAGGTCGCAATCGTCAGTATAACGGCGGCGGCAATGGCTAGTTTTGCGGTTAAATCTACTGTCTCCAGCTCGAAGCCCATGCCGACATCCCAAAATAAGTGTCGAATGCCATTACAAAAATGCAGGTAAAGCGAAAACACCAACCCTAATAAAAAAACCTGCCCATACCAGGCGCCCAGTTGTTCATGCAAAAAACGATAGCTTTCCGGCCCATCCGCTGCCGCTGCCAATATCCAGACCAGTACGATGCTCCCCAGCGCGAGTAAAACTCCAGTGACGCGGTGAGTTATCGACAGCAATGCAGTTAGCGGTAATCGATAAATCTGCAAGTGTGGCGATATAGGATGCTTGCCGGTAGAACTCATCATTAATCCTGTTTATTAAATTATGGGACCTCTGAATTAATCAGAGTTACCTGAAATGCTACAAGCCCGAAGCGAGTGTATTCAATATCGGGTTGAAATATTTCATTAGCGGGAAGCCAGCACCCCCTATACTCATTTCACTTCGCCTTTGAATGACAAATCAAAGCGAAATATCAACAAAAAACAGTTTTGAATATGACCCAGGGTGCAAGTAATTAAAAGTCGATACACCTACCATTTTTTTCCCAATCGCCATATCGCGTCGGTTCTTTGCCCTTAGGCCCGCCATACTCGCGGTCAGGTGTATAAATTTCGACGGATTGTATTGCAGACTCTACCTCGTCGGTATCGACAGCTTGGGTAGGTTCTTTATCCGACATGGCAGGAAGTCCAAATATTCAATTAGCTTAATGTTAGCACAGGGATAATAAAGCATAGGAGAAAAACAGCCATAATCTTATGGCTGTTCAAAAAACCAATGGAGTACATTGAAGTGCTTAGGGAGAAAGGCTAGTTTCCAAGCAATTGTGGGATTAGTTGCTGGTAAGGAACATAGCCATTGAACTTGACCCCTGCAGCGGTAAACAACGCTGGAGTGCCGGTAACACCAAGGCGTTCACCGAGTTCGAAACCGTCGTCAACATAACTGGCTGCAGCACAGTTGCCATCACCCAGGCTCCCGGGCTTTGTTCTTTTCGCAATACTTAAAGCTCCAGGTTTGTCGTCAGAACACCAGACCTTTTGCATAGCCTGATAGCCCGGCCCCCGATTACTTCCTCTAGGGTATGGAAAGTATCTAACCGAAATACCAGCTTCCTGTAAGTATTTGATTTCGGTATGTAGCTTTTGACAATAACTACAACTGGTATCGGTAAACACATTTAATACGGCTAATTGTTCGTCCTGGGCAGGAAAAATAATAAGTTTTTCATCGCCGAAATTGGCCAACTCGTCGACTACCATTTTTTGTCGACTAACCTCGGTCATATTCTCGGCAGCCTCAAGATCAAACATTTCACCAATAAAAACATAGCGGCCACCATCGACGAGATAAGCGAACTTGCCCCCGAACCGGGTTTGATAAACCCCTTTGAGGCGAGTTTCAACCGGGGTTTCTATGTCATCGCTGCCAATTCGAATTTTCAGCAAACGCGTCATCTCTTCGAGCTGGGTCTGGTCGACAGAGGTTTCCTGGGCTGATGCTTTTGACATTCCCATAAGTAAAGACAATGAGAGTAGTAGCGTGGTGATAAATTTATAAGTCATAACTCTGAAATACAATTAAATTAAAGGGGAATTGATTAGTCCTAATATGCGTCATAAAGTTCTGGTTTGCCAGATCAAAATTCGATTATTCGCCGGCATTGATATGTCCTTTAACAGTTCCAGGTTGCTTTGTGCACCTAACTCTTCAAGCCAACCGGCATCTTTAATTCCACTTTTAGGGTTTCTGGCTTTCAACCATTGCTCGAATTGACGATTACTATCCGAGGAAAACTGGCCATTGTAGTTAAATGGACCATAAACAATGAAGATGCCATTTTTGCTCAGACAGGAGGCAACTCCGCGAATGCTTTCTTTAACTTCGGCTTCACCCATAATGTGAAAACTATTAGCGGTATAGATTAAATCGAAACTGCGGGACGGCCAGTCGCTCATCACATCCAGCGCAAATGGCTTCGGCAGGTTCGTAAGAGCCGCGAATTGAATCCAGGCCGCTATGCCCGGAATATTCTCAGCCAAATCCGAGCAATGCCAGATTATGTCGGGCTTTAATCCTGCAAAATGGACCGCGTGCTGACCGGTACCACTGCCAATTTCCAGAACGTCGCCTTTAAGATAGGGTTCGATGACTTCGTAAATGGGCGCTTTGTTCTGCTCACAGGATTCAGAATAAGGTCGATTCATTTCCCACTCTCTTTGTTCAACTGACGTAAATGCGCCAGTTTTTCGGCTATCTTGATTTCGAGCCCACGATTTACCGGATGATAATATTGTTTACCCGCTAATTCTTCAGGGAGGTATTTCTCGCCAGCGGCGAAACCGTCGTCTTCATTGTGGGCATATCGATACTGGTCGCCATAGCCCTGATTTTTCATAAATTGCGTCGGCGCGTTACGCAAATGCATCGGAACATCCAGACTACCCGAATTCCTCGCATCCGCCATGGCTTCATTGTAAGCGCTATAAATCGCATTGCTTTTGGCCGCGCAGGCAAGGTATACCACTCCCTGCGCTATCGCCAGTTCGCCCTCTGGACTACCCAGGCGTTCGTAGGTTTGCCAGCCATTCAGGCATAGTTCAAGGCCTCGCGGGTCGGCAATACCGATATCTTCAATGGCCATGCGCACGACCCGCCTTGCCACGTATACCGGGTCGCAGCCGGCATCGATCATGCGGCAAAACCAGTAGAGTGCAGCGTCCGGGTCAGAACCCCGCACCGACTTGTGCAATGCTGATATCTGCTCGTAGAAAATGTCGCCCTGTTTATCAAAACGACGCAATCCCTGGCCGACAATTTCCATTACCAGGTCGACTCCAATCGAGCCCTGCTCAGCGAGGTCGCTGATAATTTCGAGATAAGTGAGCGCCCTGCGCGCATCGCCGTCCGCCGATCGGGCCAGCGCGTCACGCGCATCGGGCTCAATTTGCAGATCCAGTTTTCCAAGCCCGAACTCCTGGTCGAGTAAAGCCCGGTCGATAACCCGGCTAATTTCCTCCTCCGAAATCGATTTCAAAACATAGGTCCGCGTTCGCGATAACAGGGCGTTATTGAGTTCGAAAGAAGGGTTTTCGGTAGTGGCGCCTACAAATAGAATGGTTCCATCTTCGATGTGCGGCAAAAACGCATCCTGCTGGGCTTTATTAAAACGGTGCACTTCGTCGACAAACAACACGGTCAAACCCTGGTGTTGTCGTGCTTGTTCGATTGATTGCCTGATTTCCTTAACGCCGGACAAAACCGCGGAAATGGTCAGAAAGTTAGCTTCTGAATATTCGGCAATTAACCGTGCAATGGTGGTTTTACCGGTCCCGGGTGGCCCCCAGAAAATCATCGAATGTAATTTATTACTTTTGATTGCCTGGTAAAGCGGCTTGTCGGGTGCCAACAGGTGCGATTGACCGAAAACCTGATCCAGTGACTTCGGGCGCATGCGATCGGCCAGCGGGCGAAAAGCATTATCGCTAACGAATAAATCGTTCACAGAAAAGTGCCGACCAGAATCGAATAATTGACTTTCGCGGCAAAGTATTTTCGCGCACAGAAGGTGAGCCTATGCCCTGCTACGCGATCCTTCGAGTACGAAAATAACGCAGCCATCGCTGAATAGAAACCAGGTTCAGATTTCCCATCTTCACCAGCAACTGAACCATTAAGGGGCAGCTGAGCACAGGGTTTTTCGGTGAGAGCAAGGCATTTTCGCACGGAGAAGGTGAGCGTACGTCCTGCTACGCGATCCTTCGAGTACGAAAATAACGCTGCTATCGCCGAAAAAAACATGCTCAGCTGTCCCTTAACCGCCTAGGCCGTATACGTCTACACCCTTCGGTGGTTCGAATATAAAAGTAGCCGGATTATGCACCACATTCAAACGCAGGTTTTCAAATACGATTTGCGTGCTCTGCCCAAAATTGTCGCGCAGCTCCATCGCCCTGACCTCACCGTCAGCCAAACCGATATAGATACTCGAATACTCGAGCCCGGGTTTGAGTGGCGTCAATTCGACCCAGTAAAGAAACTTTCGCTGCCCTATTTCGGACACTTCAAATTGCTCGCCGACGTCATTTTGCTTCATCAGAATCATAATCGGTGCCGACGCCAGCCCGGCGGTCATTGGTTTTACCGTAACCTGATCCAGGTCGACGTCATATACCCAGAGTTCTTTGCCATCAGCCACTATCTGCTGCTCGTAGGGCTTCAGGTAGTGCCAGGCAAACTTTCCAGGGCGCTGGATAGCTACCGTCCCCTGGCTCTGTTGAACGACATTTTTGTCTTCGTCGAGCACCGTTTGTTTGAAGGCAGCGCTCAAATTGTCCAGGTTTTTCAAAGCCGCATTGAGCCGTTCTTCAGCCGTTGCCGCAAAAACGGGTTGAGCAAGGGTAATGAGTATCAGGACCAGGTATTTCATAGTTTAGTCT
>JBLHOA010000175.1:0-6949 GCA_047622345.1 Gammaproteobacteria bacterium
CCACAATGAAATCGATTTCGACACCACCGAAAAACCTGACTTTATCGACTTCAACGGTAAACGCGTTGTCGTTCTTGGCGGCGGCGATACCGCAATGGATTGCAATCGTACCGCCATTCGTCAGGGCGCCAGCAGCGTGATCTGCGCCTATCGGCGTGACCGCGAAAATATGCCGGGTTCGATGCGCGAAGTAGAAAATGCGATCGAGGAAGGGGTCGAATTCCTGTTCAACCGTCAGCCGCTTGAAATAGTCGGCGACGAATCGGTGGAAGGCATAAAACTGATTTCGACCCGACTCGGCGAAGCCGACGCACAGGGTCGGCGCATGCCCGAAATCATTCCGGGTTCGGAAGAAATACTCGAGGCCGATGTGGTTGTTATAGCATTCGGTTTTCGCCCCAATCCTGCGGACTGGTTTAGCGGCCACGACATCAGTGTCGATAACGGGGGCAAAGTCATTGCTGCCGAAAAAAATGAATTCCCCTTTCAAACCACTAACCCGAAAGTATTTGCCGGCGGTGATATGGTGCGTGGGTCCGACCTGGTGGTCACGGCAATTTATGAAGGTCGCGAAGCTGCCGAAGGCATACTCGATTTTCTCGAGGTTTAAATGGGTTTTCCTGCTTTAAAGAATGACCGATTCATTCGCGCGCTACTGCGCCAACCAACCGACACCACTCCAGTCTGGATAATGCGCCAGGCCGGACGTTATCTGCCAGAATACCGAGCTGTACGCAAACAGGCGGGTAGTTTTCTCGATCTGTGTAAAAACAAGGAACTCGCCTGCGAAGTTACCCTGCAACCGTTGCGACGTTTCGACCTCGATGCGGCAATTATCTTCTCGGACATTCTCACTATTCCTGATGCCATGGGTCTCGGACTCCATTTCGTCGAAGGCGAAGGTCCGAAGTTTTCCAATCCGGTGCGCAGCGAAGCCGACATCAACAAACTGTTTGTTCCCGACCCCAGCGATGAATTGCATTATGTCGGTGACGCCATCAGCCTGGTTCGCCGGGAGCTCGACGGCAAGGTACCACTGATCGGCTTCAGTGGCAGCCCCTGGACCTTGTCAACCTATATGGTCGAGGGCGAGAGCTCAAAGGATTACCGTCGGGTTAAGGGCATGATGTACGAAAACCCTGCCGCGCTGCACCGCTTGCTCGACACCCTGGCAAAATCGGTGATCGCCTATCTCAACGCACAAATTGAAGCAGGCGCACAGGCAGTGATGATCTTTGATACCTGGGGCGGCGTGCTCAGCCCGGAAAGCTACAAGCAGTTTTCGCTGGCGTATATGGAGCAGATTGTGGCCGGCTTAACCCGCAAGCAGGATGGCGCGACCATACCGGTAACCCTGTTCACCAAAGGTGGTGCGCAATGGCTGGAGTCGATTGCAAAAACCGGCTGTGATGCGGTGGGTCTCGACTGGACGGTCAATATCGACGAAGCACGGGCTAGAATAGGCGACAAGGTTGCTCTGCAGGGAAATCTCGACCCCTGCGTCCTCTACGCCAGCCCGGAAACCATTCGCGAGCAGGTGAAAAATGTTATCGATCGCTTCGGTGATCATCCAGGCCATGTTTTCAATTTGGGGCACGGAATCCACCCGACGGTCAACGCCGACCATCTCGGCGTTCTAATCGATGCCGTTCACGAATTTGGATTCGAAATAAGATAAGACTAACGGGTCCAGCAATTCGGTCTACTCCAACCCTTTATTCCGGCCCCACAACCTCGTGATCCCGGCCTCCGAGCCGAGATCTAGATCTGTAGAGCTGTGAAGTTTGTGGCCCGTGGGCCGCAATGGCAGCTTCAACCAGGTTTTTATACACTTAGAAAATATCCTCTACAATCTCATCTTCGCTTTCGGGGATGTTAATAATTATTTCGCCATTACTACTCTGGCTCGATTTAGCTCTCTGCTTTTCCTTAGGCGCATTTTCTTCGAGGAAAATTTCGAAACGGCTTTCCCGCGTATCGACCCCTGCTCGTTCACCGGTTTCAGAATCGATTCTGATAGTTACCAGCCCACGAGGTTGCTCTTCCAGATTTTCCGGATGCCCTTCGAGTGCATGCTTCATATACTCGATCCACATCGGCAGTGCCGCCCTGCCGCCAGTTTCACGACTACCGAGGGTTTGCAAATTATCAAACCCGACCCAGACCGTAGTCACCACCTGATCATTAAAGCCGCTGAACCAGGCATCGAGCTGATCATTGGTAGTGCCGGTCTTGCCGCCGATATCGCTGCGGCCCAACACCTTTGCGCGCACCGCAGTTCCGCGCTGCACGACCTCGCGCATCATCGAACGCATAATAAAAGCGTTTCGGTCCGAAATGACGCGCGGGGCGTATAAAGTAACCTGCTCTTCTACCTCTTCCACTGCATCATCGCCGACAACGGAAACTGACTGCCCGGTTTCTACACCCTCTTCTGCCTCATCATCGGCAACTTCTGAGGCGGTCAGTTCATCAAGATTTTCCAGCTCGCAACCCTGGCAGACGGTAAGTGGGAAATTCTGAAATAATATATCACCGTCAACCGACTCGACCCGACTGATAATATACGGCTCGATCAAGTAGCCGCCATTCGAAAAAACAGCATAAGCGCGCGCGATCTGATAGGGCGAATAGGTACCGCTGCCAAGGGATAAAGACAGGTCGTAAGGTAACTCTTCGCGGGTAAAGCCAAAGCGCTGTATATACTTTGTCGCAAAGCGCAAGCCAATCGATTGCAACAACCGTATCGACACCAGATTTCTAGATTTGACCAACCCTTCGCGCAATCGAGTCGGGCCATAAAACCTACCCGAATAATTTTCCGGTCGCCAGGTTGCCTCAAGCGAATCATCGTCAAATACAATCGGTGCATCGTTAATAATACTAGCCGCGGTGAAACCGTTTTCCAGCGCAGCCGAATAAATGAAGGGCTTAAAGTTTGACCCCGGTTGACGGCGTGCCTGTGTCGCGCGATTGAATTTGTTCTTGAAATAGTCAAACCCACCAACCAGGGACTGAATGCCACCATCGGCTGGATTGATTGAAATAATCGCACCCTCAACCCGCGGTATATCGGCCAGCAGCCAACCCGAATCTCGCGGCTCTACCCAGATCACGTCTCCCGGTATGAGTACATCGGTAACTGTGGTCGGGGCTTGCTCCATTGTGTACACATCTTTGTAGCGTGCCGCCCAGTCGATGCCGCCCTTGAAAGGAATCTCGACCCGCTCCAGATTGGATAGCAGCACGGTTACAGACTCAGCTTGCGCGGGAAGCGCTTCCACGCCGTCGGCCGCTTCCACCGCTGCCGCCTCCGCATTCACCTTCAACACAACCGCTTTACGCAAATTGCCGACGGCGTTATCGGTCACCAGGTCTTTCTCGAATGGATCCTGCCCCATCGATTCCATTTCAATATGCCCAATAACACCGCGATAACCATGTCGCCTCGTATAATCGAGCAGAGCTTTACGCAATGCCGAGTTAGCGACCCGCTGTAACTCGCCATCGATACTGGTGTAAACCTTGAGCCCGGCTTTATAAATTTCATCGCCGTATTGCTCGTGTAATTCCGCGCGTACCAGTTCGGCAACATATTGTGCGTCAGCGACCGTGCGACGAGCATGAATATCCGCAGTGACTGGCTCGAGTAGCGCTGTATTAAAATCCTCTTCGTCGATATATTTTAATATTCGCATTCGACTGAGAATGTAATTTCGACGAATCAGCGCGCGCTTAGGGTTGGTAACCGGATTATATTTCGAAGGTGCCTTTGGCAGCCCGGCAATCATTGCGGCCTGTGCCAGGGTTAGTTCATTCAATTTTTTATCGTAATAAATCTGCGATGCAGCACCGATACCGTAGGATCGATGACCCAGAAATATTTTATTCAGATAGAGCTCAATGATCTTTTCCTTGTCTAGCTCTCCTTCAATTTTTAGCGCCAGCAAAATTTCATTAAACTTGCGCGAGTAGGTTTGTTCCGAGCTGAGGAAAAAGTTTCGCGCGACCTGCATGGTGATGGTACTGCCGCCCCGGGTCTTATTGCCGGTGGTCACTACTTCATACACCGCTGCCATCAATGCATAGAAATCTACACCCGAATGATTCCAGAACTGATCGTCTTCGACCGAGACGATGGCATTAATCAGATTTTTCGGAATCTTGTCGAATTTAACCGGAATTCGTCGATGCTCGCCAAATTCGGCCAGCAGGATCTCATTTTTATCATAGATTCGAAGTGGCACCTGATATTGCGTATCTTCAAGATTCTCAATCGACGGTAGCTCGGGGACCATAACTCCATATATATAGAACACCCCGACAATCAACACAATTGATCCGAAAGAGAAGAGCCAGGAAACTATTTTTACCAGTTTTTTCATAAAGTTATGCGGTATATGTAAAGAATTACATGAAAAGTATCGACAAGTTTCGATTCTTCCACTAGACTCTTTTTCAGTTTAATGAATAATTTAACATTTTATATACTTACAACTAGGTCTTAATGTAATTTATCATGTAAGATTTAGTATCACAGGTACAATGACGAGGGATACCGGTGTTTTTATCGCGAAAAAAACCGCCGCTTATCGGGCTAGATATAAGTTCCACATCAGTAAAACTGATCGAACTGAGCAAAACTGGATCCACCTACCGGATCGAAGGGATTGCCGTTGAACCACTGCCCGCTAATGCTATAGTCGAAAAAAACGTCGCCGAGGTCGAATCGGTAGGCGAGAGTATCAAGCGCGCGCTGGCCAAGTCAAAAATTAAATCCAAAAATGTTGCAATTGCTGTGGCTGGGTCCTCGGTTATCACCAAAAAAATTACTATGCCCGCCTCGCTTTCCGAAGAAGAAATGGAAGGCCAGATCCAGCTCGAAGCCGATCAATACATTCCATACCCCCTGGAAGAAGTTAATCTCGACTTCCAGATTCTGGGTATCTCAGAAGATAATCCCGAAACAGTTGACGTATTACTCGCAGCCTGCCGCAGCGAGAATGTCGACGACCGGGTAGCCGCAGTTGAACTTGCAGGGCTGACTGCCAAAATTGTTGATATCGAAGCCTATACCGTCGAAACCGTTTTTTCGGTAATGGCCGCGCAATTGCCCGACGAAGGAGTGGATAAAACCGTTGCTATCGTCGATATCGGCGCCACCATGACCAGTTTAAGTGTTATCCATAATCATAAGATTGTTTACACTCGCGAGCAGAACTTTGGTGGCAAGCAATTAACCGAAGAAATAATGCGCCGCTATGGTCTTTCTTATGAAGAAGCCGGGCTAGCGAAGCGTCAGGGTGGACTACCCGACAATTACGAACCCGAAGTTCTTGAACCCTTTAAAGAAACGACAGCGCAACAGGTCAGTCGCTTTCTGCAATTTTTCTATTCAGCTGGCGGAACCATTACCGACATCGATCACCTGATTCTCGCCGGTGGCACCGCCTGCCTGCCGAATCTTGCCGAACTGGCCGAATCCCATATCGGAACACCGACCAGCATTGCCAACCCTTTTGCAAACATGTCGTCATCCAGTCGGGTGAATAAGGCGAACCTGGAAGCCGACGCGCCCTCTTTCCTGATAGCTGCTGGACTCGCCATCCGAGGAGCTGAATATCTATGACTCGCATCAATCTATTACCCTGGCGCGAAGAACTACGCCAGGAACAGAAAAAGCAGTTTGGTATCATGACCATGCTGATTGGCATACTCGCCATCGCAATTGTTGGACTGATACATTTTCAGATGGCTTCCAAAATCGACTACCAGCAAGGTCGAAATAAATTCCTCACCGACCAAATCACCATCGTTGACCTGGAAATTGCCGAAATCAGCGAACTGCAAAAAGTACGTCGCAGCCTTATCGAACGGATGAACGTAATCCAGGATTTACAGGGTAGTCGACCATCGATCGTACATTTGTTTTCTGAAATCGTATCGACAGTGCCCAACGGCGTATACCTGAAAATGCTAACCCAAACCGGCAGCAACCTGCTAATCAACGGTGAGGCCGAGTCGAACGCCAGGGTGTCAACCTATATGCGTAACCTCAGCAATTCCGAATGGTTGAAAGACCCCAACCTCACCGTCATCGAGATCGAAGACAAAAAGGTTAACCGTATCAGCACGTTCACCCTGACCGTAAAACAAACTTCGCCCAATGCAACTGTGGACGAAAGTGACGATGGAGGGTTGAAGCAATGAATTTTGAAGAACTTCAAGGCCATCTTGACCTCGATAATATCGGTACCGCACCCAAAGGGGTCAAAGCGGGCGTTTTCATCATCATATTTGTTGCTATCATCGGCCTGGGTATCTACTTTGATACACAGGATCAGCTAAAAACCCTCGAAACTCACCAGAAAAAAGAACTCGAGCTCAAAGCAGAATTCAACGTAAAGGCCGACCAGGCAGCAAAACTGGAATTATACAAAGAACAGCTGGCCGAAATGGAAGCATCTTTCGGCGCATTGTTACGTCAGTTACCGGAAACAACCGAAGTAGAGTCTTTACTCGTTGACGTTTCACAAACCGGTCTGGCCTCGGGACTCGAGGTGAAGAAATTCAAACCCAGCGCCGAAGAAAAGAAAGGCTTTTACGCTGAATTACCGATAACACTTGAGGTTTCGGGTTCTTTTCACCAGCTTGCGACCTTTATCAGTGGCATTGCTGCGCTGCCTCGAATTGTCACTATCAGCGAGATGAAGTTGCAGCCTTTCGAAAAGAAAGACGATGAGCCGGATTCAGCTAAATTAAAAATGTCGGCCACCGCGAAGACCTATCGCTATCTTCAGGAGGAAGAGCAATGATAGGAAAGTCAAAAACTTATCGGAATATTGCGGGCCTTTTGCTGAGTGCGACAGTACTCGCAGCCTGTAATCAGGGCGTTGGCGATCTGCAACAGTTTGTCGTTGAAACCAAGAACCGGCCACCCGGCAGAATT
>JBLHOA010000176.1:0-6873 GCA_047622345.1 Gammaproteobacteria bacterium
AAATATGCCGGGGATGACGCAACCGCTGGCGCCTTTTCTGGATCGGGTGGAAGTGGTTAAACGCGAATTAAAAGTTCCTGTATTTCACGCGGCGCGCATCACTGATGTCGCGACCGCTAGACATGCGATCAAAAATAACATTCTCGATATGGTCGCGATGACGCGCGCGCATATTGCCGACCCGCAAATTGTGAATAAAATCAGGCGCGGCGAAGAACATCGAATCCGTCCCTGTTTCGGGGCCTCGCATTGTATGAATAAAAAACCCTCCTGTATCCACAATGCGGCATCGGGACGTGAAACGGTATTACCACAGCTGGTCGAAGCGGCTGAAAAGCCCGATAAACATGTTGTCGTGGTCGGCGGCGGTCCGGCCGGAATGGAAGCGGCAAGAGTAGCCGCCGAACGTGGGCATAAGGTGACGCTGCTTGAAGCGACGCCGCAACTGGGCGGGCAGGTTTTACTCGCGGCACGGGCGAGCTGGCGTGGCGATATGATCACTATCGTCGACTGGCGGCAGGGGGAACTCGATCATCTCGGCGTCGACATAAAATACAACTGCTACGCCGATGGCGACGATGTGCTCGAACTCAACCCCGATGTGGTCATAGTCGCCAGCGGTGGATTGCCCAATTTTGGCGGGCTTGATGGAGAAGAACACTGCAACAGCGTCTGGGACATGATCAGCGGTGATGTGAAGCCGAAAAAACGAATACTGGTTTTCGACGGTACCGGTCGCCACGAAGCCTTATCCTGCGCGGAGCAATTAGCAATTGACGGTGCCGATGTATCGCTGGTCACCCTCGACGACCGCGTCGGTGCCGACCTCGGCTACGCCGAGCGTCCGACGCACCGCAAAACGCTGTACCAGCAGGGCGTGTCGATTCAATACGATTTAATGCTGATGGCGGTTCGGCGCGATGGTGAACAATTAATCGCGACCTTCAGAAATGACTTAACCGATGAGACCGTCGAAATCGAAACCGACCAGGTGGTGGTCGAACGCGGTACCTTCCCGGTCGATGAAGTCTATCGGCAACTACGTGAAGCTTCGGTCAATCACGGGGTGACCGATATCGACTGTTTGATCAATGCAACAGCGCAACCTTTTGAACGGGGAGATTCCAGCGGTTATCGGTTGTATCGGGTTGGCGATGCGGTCTCCAGCCGCTCATTGCACGCGGCGATACTCGACGCCTTTCGCATCTCGGTGGCGCTGTAAAGGTTTAACTAATCCTGCGGATTGCTGGTTTCATCGACGATCAGGCGGCGCATCCATTGGTGCGCGTGATTGTTCTGTAACAACGGGCTCCAGGCCATTTTCAGAACTATCGGTGGAATTTCAAACGGTGGCTGGCGGATTATAACCCGTGGATTATGCGCCTGTAGTCGCGCAGCCCGGGTCGGAATGGTGACAATCATGTCGTTTTCCTCGGCCATCAACATCGCCGTCTGGTAGTGACGGGTAAATACCGTAATGCGGCGTTGTTTGCCGATTTTGTCCAGCGCCTCGTCGACCCAGCCCAGTCGTTGCACGTCGTCGGGGTTCATGCCGACACCGACTCCCATACCGGTTTTACTTACCCAGACGTGTTGCGCCTTGAGATAGCTGTCGAGGGTAAAGTTGCTGGCGATCGGGTTATCGGCACTGTACAGGCAGGAAAAACTATCCTCCCAGATCGATACCTGGTGGAAGGATTGCGGAATTGAGTCGAAGCGGTTGATGACCATATCGACCTTACCTTGCTCGACGTCGGCGAAACTGACATCGCTCGGGGTCATGATGTCGAGCGTTATGCCGGGCGCTTCTTCGCGCAGGCGATGTAACACACGGGGGAAAATAGTCGATTCGGCATAATCCGATGCCATGATGCGGAAAAAACGTTGTTCGCGGGTCGCGTCAAAATCAGTTTGCGGTTGAACGGCGCGGTCGACGCGCGCGAGCACTTCGCGAATTTCGGGTTGTAGTGCCAGCGCACGTTCGGTCGGCACCATGCCTTCGCCGGTGCGCACCAGCAACGGGTCGTCGAATAAAACACGTAAGCGGCGCAGGCTATTGCTCATTGCCGGCTGGCTGAGATTGAGCTGGCTGGCGGCGCGGGTAACATTTCTTTCGCGCAGGAGTACATCCAGGTAGTGCAGCAGGTTTAAGTCGATTCTTCCTTTATGCATGGCAGTTATCAGTAGTTAAATTCATTTGGTGAATAATAGGTATAACTGGCATTTATTTCAATTATGATTACCAATCGACTAGTATTGCCTCAGTCATTTCAAACTTAACCCAAATAAGGCCTGATCATGAGTCAATACAAGCAAGACATAGCCGCCGCCGCCGCCGTTTGCGGTGCCAAAGGCGATAGCTGGAGTGCTATCAACCCTGAGTCAGTCGCGCGTATGCGTGCGCAGAACAAATTCCAAACCGGTATTGATATTGCCAAATACACCGCGACCATCATGCGCGACGACATGGCCGCCTACGACGCCGATTCATCGAAGTACACCCAGTCACTGGGTTGCTGGCACGGTTTTATCGCGCAACAGAAAATGATCGCGATCAAGAAACACAGGAAGACCACCAAAGGCTCGTACATTTACCTTTCAGGCTGGATGATCGCCGCGTTGCGTTCCGAGTTTGGTCCCTTACCCGACCAGTCGATGCATGAAAAAACCACCGTTCCCGAATTGATTGCCGAAATCTATACCTACCTGCGTCAGGCCGATGCGCGTGAACTGGGCGGGTTGTTCCGCGAACTCGACGCTGCAATCGAAGCGGGCGATAGCGTGAAGGAGAAAGGCATTCAAAATCAGATCGACAATCATGAAACCCACGTCGTGCCGATTATTGCCGACATCGACGCCGGTTTCGGTAACGAAGAAGCGACTTACCTGCTGGCGAAGAAAATTATCGAAGCCGGTGCCTGCTGCATTCAGATCGAAAATCAGGTCTCCGACGTCAAGCAATGCGGTCATCAGGACGGCAAGGTTACGGTCCCGCATGAAGACTTCATCGCCAAAATCAACGCCGTGCGCTATGCCTTCCTCGAGCTGGGTGTTGACGAAGGAATTATCGTTGCGCGTACCGATTCGCTGGGTGCCGGCCTGACCCAGAAGATTCCAGTATCGCGTGAAGCGGGTGACCTGGCGTCACAATACAATTCATTCATCGAGACCACCCCGGTTAACTCGACCGACGATATCGAAGATGGCGACATGGTGATTAAGCTGGACGGCCAACTGGTGAAGCCGGTTCGTCTGCCGAATGGTCTGGTCAAATTCAAGGCCGGCAGCGGCGAAGAGCGTTGTGTGCTCGACGGCATTACCGCGCTGCGCAATGGAGCAGACATGCTCTGGATCGAAACCGAAAAGCCGCATCTGTCCCAAATCGGTGGCATGGTCGACCGTATCCGCGAAGTCATCCCGAACGCCAAGCTGCTGTACAACAACAGCCCGTCGTTCAACTGGACGCTGAACTTCCGCCAGCAGGTATTCGACGCGATGAGCGAAGAAGGTAAAGACGTTTCGGCTTATAAGCGCGACGATTTGATGAGTGTCGATTACGACGAAACTGAACTTGGCACTATCGCCGACGACCGGATTCGTTCTTTCCAGGCCGATGCCGCCCGCGTTGCCGGGGTTTTCCATCACCTGATCACGCTGCCGACCTACCATACTGCAGCACTGTCCACCGATACGCTGGCAAAAGACTACTTCGGCGACGAAGGCATGCTTGGTTACGTATCGAAGGTTCAACGTCAGGAAATACGACTTGGGGTTGCCTGTGTCAAGCACCAGAACATGGCCGGTTCCGACATGGGCGACGACCACAAGGAATACTTTTCCGGGTCGCAGGCGCTGAAAGCTTCCGGCAAAGACAACACGATGAATCAGTTCTAACATCGTATAGTCATCAGTAGTGAAGAAGGGCGGATTTATTCCGTCCTTTTTTTGGATATAACCTTGCTAGCTGATCCGAAAAAGGCTTGTTGTGCGGCCCTTTTTGATTACACTGTGTCGCGTTCGACATCGGTCAGATCGATCCTAAACTGCGGCACAATGCCGACTCATCTGACTACCCACACAGTCTGGTTTTGGAGATTTATAGTGAAAATCGGTTTTATCGGCCTCGGCGTCATGGGCGGCCCGATGGCGCAGAATCTGCAGAACCATCCAGACCATCAACTATCCGTTTTTGATTTAGACCCTGAACGAATGCAGGCGCTGGTCGCAATCGGTGCGCAGGCGGGTGACTCGATCGTCGATGTGGTGTCAAATAGCGATCTGGTGATGACTTCCTTGCCCGGCCCGAAACAGATCGAAGCGATTGCCTTCGCCCCCGATGGTCTGTTTGCGAATATAACTCCGGGTTCCGCCTGGATCGACCTGAGCACCAATAATCTCGAAGTAAATGCCCTCTTGCAAAAAGCGGCCACCGAGCACGGAGTCGATTGTCTCGATGCACCGGTGTCGGGTGGCGACGAGGGTGCGCGCGCCGGTAGTCTGGCGATTATGGTCGGCGGCGATAAAGCCGTGTTTGAGCGTTATCTGCCGGTATTAGAAATTATCGGCAAACGCATTACTTATCTGGGTAAATCGGGCGCCGGTTATTCGGCTAAAATTGCCCAGGTAGTATTGTGCTACCTGCATTCGCTGGCGCTATCCGAAGCCTTGATGCTCGGAATCAAGGGCGGTGTCGACGCGACTGAAATGTTGTCGATCATTCAGAACAGTACCGGGCGTTCCTACGTGGCCGACCGTTACGGCCCGCCAATTCTGGCCGGCGATTACGACCCGTCGTTTACGGTGGGTCTGGCGCACAAAGACATGAAACTCGCACAGGAAATGGCACAGAACCTCGGCATAGAATTGCCGATGTGTAATTTGACCACCGACACCTACGCGCGTGCGATCGAGACCTACGGTTTCAACGCTAATCATTTGAAGGCAGTGCGACTGCTCGAAGAAGACAATAATACTTTTTTACAGGCTTCGGTCGGGACTAAAACATGAGTGAAGTAAGCGCCGACGATTTCAGCAGCGCCGAGGGTGCGGTTCGAGCGAGCAAAGAAGAACAGGAAGTGCGCGTCGACCTCGCCGCGATGTTCCGCCTGACTCAGTTATTCGGCTGGGACGACACTGTGTGGAATCACATAACCGCGCGCGTGCCCGGCACCGACCACTCCTTTTTAATGCACCGCTTCGGTTTGCTCTACGAAGAAGTGACCGCGTCGAACCTGATCAAGGTCGATGAACACGGCAAGGTGCTCGAAGGCCCGCCCGATGTGAATACCGCCGGGTTTGTTATCCACAGCGCGATCCATTTGCACCACCCGAAAAATCACTTCGTTTTTCACGCGCATCCGCCGAGTGCCATTGCGGCCACCGCGTTCAAAGACGGCATTCCATTCTGGGTGCAGGACTCGTCGATGCTCTACGGCAAGATCGGTTACCACGACTGGGAAGGGCTGTCGGTTGACCTCGACGAACGTTTCCGCATTGCCGAAAACCTGGGTGATAACAAAGTATTGGTCATGCGTAACCACGGTTTCCTAAGCGTGGGTGCGACCGCCGGTGAAGCTTTTATGAACATGTATTACATGATCCGTATGTGCGAAGTTGCGGTGCAGGCGCAGGCTTCCGGGCTCGAACTCGAACCTGCAAGCCCCGACTTGTGGAAGCTATCGAGCAAACAATACGAAGCTTTTTCGCCGGGCAAATTCGAGTGGCGGGCGTTGAAACGTCGTTGCGACCGCGCGGATCCATCGTATAAGAACTAAAGCTGCTCAGGTAACTGAAATAAAGCCGGACTGCGCTATAATCGCGACCATCATTAACTGAGGAATTGTCATGCCACGTTTTAACCGAATTTTGATCACCGGCGCGGCCGGAAATCTGGGCCAGGTGTTGCGCAAGGGCTTAGCACCTCTGGCAACCACCATCCGTCTGACCGACCGTGGCAATATCGCAAACCCCGGCGACAATGAAGAAGTCATGCTCGCCGAACTCGGCGATTTCGACGCGGTTAAAAAAGCCGTCGATGGTTGCGATGCCATCGTCCATTTCGGCGCTGCACCGGTCGAGCGTCCCTGGGCCGAAGTGCTCGAGTCGTCGATTGTCGGTGGCTATAACGTTTACGAAGCGGCGCGCCAATGTGGCGTAAAACGTATTATCTACGCCAGCTCGATTCACTCGGTCGGCTACGAACGCCGTGAAAACGGTGCCGACACCGATACCGCGCATAACCCCGATACGCTTTATGGGGTGTCGAAGTGTTTCGTCGAAGACCTGGCCAAGCTTTATTTTAATAAATGGGGCATCGAATCGGCCTGTTTACGCATTAACTCCTGCTTCCCGAAGCCGGTCGACCGACGCCACATGGCGACCTGGCTGAGCTTTGACGACTTGATTCAACTGGTCGAGCGTTGTTTGTTATCCGAGCGAATTGCGCACACAGTGGTTTACGGTATTTCTGACAACCGCGAGTCGTTTTTCTCCAATGAAAAGGTCGCGCATCTCGGTTATAAACCCAAAGACAGCGCCGAAATCTACCGCGACGAAGTCGAAGCCAAAGTTGCCCCGGGCGACCCCTTCGACCCCGCGGTCGAATATGTCGGTGGATTTCTGTGCGCCTACGGCCACCCCGATGAAGAAGAGCGGCTCGAGTCCTGAGCGCTGCCGTGAAACCATCGTCTGAGTCAGAGACTGCCGGGTTAGAGCCTGTAACTTTTTACCCCGGTAAAAAGCAACTGCTGCCGATTGCGTTTAATATTGCAGTCGCACCGATGTTGCTTTATCTGCTCGGGCTGTGGGCCTGGCCGCCGTCGCTGGTGCATCTGGTTGCCTTCGTTTTCACCTCGCTTATCGCAATACGTTTTG
>JBLHOA010000177.1:0-6862 GCA_047622345.1 Gammaproteobacteria bacterium
CTATCCCCTTTATAATCGCTCGCCATTTCGGCAGCAATAACTCCGCCAATGGTTCCTCGGGTCAGCCCCAGACCATTCTGGCAGCAGGCACTGAACAGACCCGGTTTTAACTCGGCAATTGCCGGGGCATGGTTTCGGCTTAAACAGAGCCGCCCCGACCAGCAGTACTCCAACGCAACCGATTCCAGCATTGGAAAACGGGCATCGAAGGTTCGTCGATGCGCTTTGCTGACAGCTTCGAGTCGATCCGACGGAAGCTGTAAGGAAGGATCGTAAGTACAACCATTGCGGATTAGCAGGCGGTCACCAGCGCTGGTGTTGATTCGACGCACGGTCGATCCGAGGGCATCAGAGGGCGTAAACCCCCAACTTGATTCACCACCCAGTCGGGCCATTTCATCGGTGTTTAATACACGGGTCATGGAGGCATACAAATTAATGTGCATTAACCGTTTTTGGTAAAAACCGAAGGTTTCAATCAATCCATTAACCGCCAATATTACGCGACTGGCCAGAATAGATCCTTTTGCAGTTTCTGCTTTCCAACGATCTTGCTGCTCGCCCAATTCGACGATGGGAGAACATTCAAAGAGCTGACAATTCTCCCGTTCGACCAGCGCGCTGGCAAAACGACGCAGATAAAGGGCTGGCTGAATCATCACGGTACCCGGAGTACGCAAACCACCGAGGTAATAATCGCTGCCACAGGTGGCCTGCATAGCGTCGGCATCGAGTAGTTCGCACTCTTCCCCTAATCGACTCAGATGCGTGGCATAGGTTTGATTATGCTTAACCCCGATAGCACTGGCCGCTGCATTTATCTTTCCGCATGGGTCGAATGCCTCGTGCTCAAATCCCCAGTCATTACTCACTTGTCTGGCGAAAGCAATAGCCGCACGATTGTTACGAATGTCGCGCCGGTCCTGCTCAACGTCGCCGGCGTAGCCTGATTTGGAAACAGCATGCGGCAGGTCGATCATAAAACCCGAGCTGCGCCCCGCCGGGCCATCGCCGATTTCTACGGCATCGACAATCGCAATGCTGGCACCAGCATTCAACTGGCGGATTCTGCGCGCTGCCGAAAGACCGGCGAAACCTGCACCGACGACCAGAAAGTCAACTTCGATATCATCGCTTAACGTGGCATAAGGTTCCCGCGTCGTTAAAATGGCATTCCAGCCCGTGCGTCCCGAATCGGCGGGCTTTTGATCGACTAAGGCCATTTAACTAGTCGACTGATTCGTCAGCAGCACGATCGCTCAAATCGATCCAGATAGTCTTTAACTCGGTGTATTGATCGTGCGCGTGCAGGGAATTATCACGTCCGCCAAAACCTGACGATTTATAGCCACCAAATGGCGTCGTAATATCACCTTCACCGTAGCAATTGATGGTCACCGTACCCGCTTTAATCTGGCGCGCCATGCGCAATGCGCGCTTACCGTTGGCGGTGAACAGACTTGCGGTCAAGCCGTACTCAGTATCGTTGGCCACGGCAATCGCTTCTTCGTGCGAACGCACCGTAATCACCGAGAGCACTGGGCCGAAAATTTCTTGCTGGGCCAGCTTATCCTTTGATTTAACGCCATCAAAAATGGTGGGCGAAACATAGCAACCCTTATCCGTTTTTCCGCCCAGTATCAATTTCGCCTTGTTCAAGCTGGACGCCTTCAAATATGACGATACTTTTTTGAAATGTTCCTTGTCGATGAGCGCTCCCAGATGGTGCTGTGGATCGAGCGGGTTGCCCGTTTTCCAGTCACGCGCGCGCGCCAGAATACGATTCAGCAATTCATCTTTAACCGCTTCATGAACAATTAAGCGCGAACAGGCCGAGCAGTTCTCGCCCATGTTCCAGAAAGCCCCTGTAGCAATATGTTCGGCAACCAGATCCAGATCTTCGGCGTCTTCGAGCACAATAGCCGGGTTCTTGCCGCCGCACTCGAGTACTATTTTCTTAAGATTCGACTCGGCCGAATAATGCAAAAAACGTCGGCCCGTTTCGGTAGACCCGGTAAAAGAAATCATATCGATATCGGGGTGACGCCCCATCGGCTCACCGACATCGGGCCCCATACCGGGGATTACATTGAGCACACCGCGAGGCAATCCGGCCTCGCTCGCCAGCTCGGCAATGCGCAACGCGGTCAGGCTGGTTTGTTCGGCGGGTTTAACAATCACCGAATTGCCCGCAGCGAGCGCGGGTGCGATTTTCCAGGCCAGCATCAGCATCGGGAAATTCCACGGCAGCACACAGCCAACTACGCCGACTGGTTCGCGCACCACGATCGCCATCGCTTCGTCACCTACTGGTGCGGACTGGTCATAAATTTTATCAACCGCTTCGGCATGCCAGATCAGGCAATTGATCGTTTCCGGGATATCGATGGTTTCGCAATCCATAATCGGTTTGCCCGAGTCGAGGCATTCCATCACCGCCAGTTCGTGTTGATTGCGTTTAATCAACCTGGTCAGGCGGATCAGAATTTCTTTGCGCTCGGCGGGGTGCATTCTGCTCCAGCGACCATCTTCGAAAGCATCGCGTGCTTTGGCCACTGCGAAATCGACGTCTTTGCTTCCACAAGCGGCGATATTGGCCAGAGTTTTACCCGTTGCCGGGTTGATCGAAGGAAAAGTCTTCTTCGATTTTGCCGGCTGGTACTTGCCGTCGATAAAAGCGTTACCGGGCAGGTCGAGTTTTTTCGCAATCGCCTGGTATTCATTGAGAGTGAGTAAATCAGTCATTAGCCCTTACCTTCCATAATTGATTCGAACGTGGTGTTCATAACACGTACCACGCGCTCGAGAGATCGTTTGTCGTCTTTATTCATTGGCTGCAATGGTCGGCGCGGCGGTCCACTGGGCAGGTTGCGTGCGCTTAGACCATGCTTCACGCATTGCACAAATTTCCCGCCCTGCTCGAGCACGCGCATCAACGGCATCATCGCCGACATTATTCTGCGACCCTTATCAAAGTCGCCTTCAACGGCGCAGGCCTGGTACATCGCCAGATGAATTTCGGGGGCAAAGTTTGAACCGGCACAGACCCAGGAACGCGCGCCCCAGGCAAAAAATTCGAGCGCCTGATCATCCATGCCGCAGCACATTTGAATATGGGGGTAGTCACGCGCGAGTAGGTGAATTCGATTGGGATCACCCGAACTCTCTTTAATCGCACAGAAATTCGACGATCGCCCGACACGGTCGAGATACTCTTCGCCCATGCTCGTTCCCATGCGATCGGGGTAGTTGTACAACATGATCGGCAGATTCGCGACGCGATCGATGGCCAGCGCATGCAATGCATTCTCGCGTTCGGTCGGAATGGCATAAGGCGGTGTGGCGACCAATAGACAATCGGCTCCGGTTTCGACGGCAGCCCTGGCATACTCAATCGACTCTTCAGTACGGATCGCCCCGGTACCGACCATGAAAACGACCCGACCTTTGATCTGTTTTTTAATAAACTTCATCAACTGGACGCGCTCTTCCATACTTTGCGCGTAATACTCACCGGTCGTACCCGCCGAAATTATGCCGTGCACACCAGCGCTAATTAAAAACTCGATAACTTCGGCTAAACGATCAAAGTCGATACTAAAGTCTTCCCGGTAGGGCGTGACTATCGGGGTATAAATGCCTTCAAATTTCATCAATAGAGACTCTTTAAAGTGATTTCATTACCGCCATGTCAAACGACAGCGGGTCGGGTTTTACAAAGTATTCGAGCAAATCGCGGGACAATTCCCAATGTTCGACGATCGAATTGACAATAGATTCACCATCTCTGTTTTCGATTGCGGCTATCATTTCATCGTGCTGTAACAATGCACTTTGCAGGCGCGCTTCCAGCTCGTCATTACCCGGGCGGTAAAAGGTTTGGCTGATGCGGGCATGGTCAATTAACAGTCGGTCGTAACTGGGTTTCAGATAAGGGTTGTCGGCCATTTCACCCATTATCGAGTGAAACCGCTGATTCCAGTAAACCCTGTCCTGCGCGCAATTACTTTCGATCGCCTGGCGAAAAAGATGCTGGGCTTCCCTGATTTCCACCAATTGCTTAGGCGTCGCATTTTCTGCGGCTAATCGACCAACCGCTGAATACAGCATCGCTGCGGTCTGAAAAAAGTTGCGCAATACTTTGTGCGACATAGACGACACGTAAGCCCCGCGATTATCGATGATATTGACATAACCATCGCCGGATAAGTTGCGCAAAATCTCGCGCATCGGAGTTCGTGAAATTTTGTACACCCCGGCCAGTGTTTTTTCATCGAGTGCGCTACCCGGCTCGAGCTGCAGAGTCAGAATACGTTTTTTCAAATCGTTGTAGATGAAGCTTTTATCCATTGAGGGATTGTATTTGCATTGTATACCACCTGTATACCAGTAATTTCATTGCCGATATATCTTACTTAAACCGCTAGCGGCGTAAAACTGCCATCCATCGCCAGAAATTAAACAGGCTCGCCAATGAAGCCGCAACATAGGTCAATGCCGCCGCCCTTAGAATCGAACGTGCCGCGGGTATTTGCTTCGGATTCAGATAACCGGATTCTAAAATGGGCAGCGCCTTGTTAAAACTGGCATCAATTTCGACCGGCAAGGTAATTAAATGCATGATTATGGCGAAGCCTAAAACCAGTATCGCCCCGGTAATATTCAGCAAAGCGACCGAAGGCGCCCGCGTAAACAGTACCAGTAACGGCGCCGCGAACAATAAAAACGAACCCAGTCGCTGCGCCCACACAGCCAGTTTTGCCAGGCGGGTGCGTAACTGGAACAATGGCTCACCTGCGGCATGCTGCAAAGCGTGGCCGCATTCATGGGCGGCAACCGTAATCGCGGTCAGTGTTTTACCTTCGAACTTGTCCCTGGTGAGGTTAACCGAGCGATCAACGGGATTATAATGGTCGCCCATATTACTGATACCAACACTGATTTCCTCGAGGTGATAGCGATTCAGCAGATGGCGGGCAAATTCCCCACCACTGCCTGGAAAATTTGCTTCGTCTTTTTTATTGTGGCGTTCTAATACCCATTGCACCCAATATTGGGGGGCGAAAATTAAACCGATAATAAGTAGTGCCCCAATCACATAAATCATTGCGCACCCTGGAAAATCTGAATCATCAGGTTACCTGCATTAACATTCAGTGACCGGATATTTCGGTAAGTAGTAATTCATATTCAGCCTGTATTGGCGGTAAATCTGCGGCAATATCAATATTGATGCCTTGCTCGAAAGCAAACTCCAATGCAGCTGCCATCGCAGCCAGCTTTAAAGCTCCGATGCAGCGGCAGGATGACTTCAGCGTATGTGCCCAACGGTGCAAATCGTCACGCCTGGTCAGAATGCCGCTAGTGGCCAGGTTTTGTATCTGTTCATTGATTGATTCAATGTAAGAACCCAACACCATCGAAGTATCTTCGCCCAGGTCTTGTTGAAGACGCAGGATTACATTAAGGTCTAGCCTGAGCTGGTTCGCGGGATCCGTGTTTTCGATCGCCATAGAAAAGTTACTGCGAAAAAAGAATCAGTATAGTGCAAGCGGGAAGCTTAAATAACCAAGAAAAATCAGCATACCGAGAATTTATGCCAGCAGACTTTATCATCATCGGCCATCGAGGTGCTGCCGGTGAACGCTTTGAAAACACCATCGAGGGATTTAATCACACCCTGTCGATCGCACCCGATGCCATCGAGCTGGATATTCAGGAGCATAATAACGAGCTCTGGGTGTTCCACGACGACGATATGGATCGTTTGACGGAATCGGCGGGGCCTTTCAGTGAATTGGATGATGTTTCCAAAGTCAGGCTCAATAACGGCCAGCCTATCCCTAAATTAAGCGAAGTACTGGATCTATGCTGGGGTAAAATTGCGCTCAATATTGAGGCAAAATCGATAGCGAACCCACAATTGCTGCTGGATTTACTGGAAAGCTATGGTGAACTTAACGCGAACCCTGTCATTCCCTGGATTTTACTATCGTCCTTTGACCACAACGTTTTGTTTGATCTTAAACAACGCGGTTGTCGCTGGCCGCTGGCACCGATAGACGAAGCTATTCCAGACAACATCGATTCCATCATCGAAAGGTTGGCGCCCTACTCCTGTCATTTTGACGACGACCAACTTGATTTTGAAAAACTCGCCCTGCTTCACCGTGCCGGGGTGCGCAGCTTCATCTATACGGTCAACTCAATTGAACGTGCCAATCAGCTAAAAGAGTCAGGTGTTGCCGGGATATTTACCGATTACCCCTCGCATTTTTAAGGCTTCCACCAGCAATCTTTAAAAAATTCCACGACAGTGACTGATCAAATTTTCGGGCGTAAGAGGCCACAATTCGGATGTGTTCAGCGTGGCCCACAAAGTGCTTTGGCCATTGAGTTGATATGGGTACAATACCGCCATGGCTAATCTGGGCAAACTCAATCGACTTTCAGTCGTCAAAAAACTCGACTTTGGTTTCTACCTCGACGGTCAACAACACGGCGAAATCCTGCTGCCGTTGCGTTATGCCCCCGACAATTTAAAAATTGGCGATGACATCGAGGTGTTTTTATACAATGACTCCGAAGATCGAATTGTCGCAACTACCGAGCAGCCAAAGGCGATGGTCGGGGAATGTGCCTATCTCAAGGTAATCAGTGTCGATCAGTTCGGGGCATTTCTGGATTGGGGCTTACCCAAAGATTTGCTGCTGCCCTATAGCGAACAACACCGGCCGGTAGAAAAAGGCTATTCCTATACCGTTTTTGTATTTGTCGATGAACAAAGCCAACGGATTGCGGCGTCAACCATGCTGGAAGATCACCTTTCAATTGACAATTTCGCATTCCAGGCCAGGCAGCC
>JBLHOA010000178.1:0-6833 GCA_047622345.1 Gammaproteobacteria bacterium
GTCAGCCATTGCGCAATCAAAGTGCAAGGAAATTTATGCATCAGGCACGTAAACGTTTTGGCCAGCATTTCTTACACGACAGCACTGTAATCGACAGAATATTGCGTGCAGTTAACCCGGCAGAAAACGATAAGCTACTGGAAATCGGGCCCGGTCAGGGAGCATTAACCTATCCCTTATTAAAGCTGTGCAAATCGATGACCGCAGTCGAGCTTGACCGTGATTTAATTGCCGGTTTACAGGCTGGATCGAAACGCTTCGGCGATTTGCATTTAATCAACTCCGATGTGTTGAAATTCGACCTTGCAACATTACCCGGCGACGACCGTTATCGTCTGGTTGGCAATTTACCCTACAATATTTCTACTCCGCTGATGTTCCATCTACTCAATTCGGTCGAACGGATTGAGGACATGATTTTCATGGTGCAAAAAGAAGTCGGATTGCGCATTGTCGCTCCACACGGAACTGGCCACTATGGCCGACTTTCGATAATGCTTCAGTATCATTGCAAATGTGACTATTTGTTTGAAGTCGGACCAGAAAGTTTCAGCCCACCCCCCAAAGTCGATTCAGCCATTATCCGTCTGACGCCCCATCGCCAACCTCAGTATGATATTGGCGACTACGAATTATTTTCATTGCTGGTACAAACCGCCTTCGGTCAGCGGCGGAAAACAATATCTAATTCACTAAAAACCATGGCGAGCCGCGAAATACTCGAAGCATGCGCAATCGACCCGGGATTACGCGCTGAAAATCTTACCCTCGGAAATTTTTCCCAGTTGAGCAATTACCTGAGTAAACATGCACATGGCTAAGCTTTCTTTAATTTGCGCGATGGACCAAAACCGGTTAATTGGAAAAGATAATTCGCTGCCCTGGCACCTGCCGGCAGACCTCGCCTTTTTTAAACGGACTACCCTGGGAAAACCCATACTCATGGGAAGAAAAACCTTCCAATCGATCGGCCGCCCTCTTCCCGGCAGACAGAATGTAATCATCAGCAGGGATAAAAACTTCAGCGCCAAAGGCTGTGACGTAGTTAACAGTATCGATCAGGCGTTGCGGTTATGTGAACAACAAGAAGATATTATGCTGATTGGTGGAGCCAGTCTTTACGAGCAAACAATCAGCCAGGCAGACTACCTGTATGTTACAAAAATTCATCATCAATTCGAAGGAGACACCTGGTTCCCTGCGTTCAATTCCGAAGAATGGTTAATCGAATTACAGGAAGATTTCAAGGCCGATGAAAAAAATAATTATGCGCATTCGTTCATTAAATATTCACGAGAATTCTGACCAGATTTGCGGTAGACTTGGTCGCTCTCTGGTGCACAGACAGTGTGATAATCACTTTTGATGGAGACTGCAGACACACTCATGGAAAGTAGAACTTATATTATTGGCAGGGAGGGTCATATTTACATCAATGATCCAACAGTCAGTAAGCAGCATGCAGAAATTCAGGTAATCAAAGGTGAGATTTATCTTCGTGACCTCGGCTCAACGAATGGCACCTATCTCATTAAAAACAAACGACTTTTACCTTTTCATGAAGGCTATGTCCAGTTACACCAACCTATTGTCCTTGGTAACCGTCAATACACGGTTCAAAACCTGTTAGAAATTGCCGGCGCCTTTGCCGCGAAAATTTAATCAGTGCGCGTTTTTCTGATTATCCCCAGGCAGTAATTTAAAAACCCCGCATCAATTCAGAACAGCCAGGCCGAAAGACGGGGCACAATTAGACCGTCACTAAAGCCCAACCGCAAGCAGCAATAACCCCCACCACATCCAGCCATTTGAAGACTCTTCCTCTTTCTGTTTTTCGATCATTTGAGGGATAGTGACTTCGAACTTATGTGTTTCTTCGGCATCAAGAAAACCGGCAGGGACTGCTGCAACCTCTTCGATTTGTAATACCTCAGTCGATGCGGTTCCGTATTCGCCTATCGCCATTAAAATTTGAACTTCTTCATCCGTGGTTAAGGTGATGATGCCATCAAGCACCACTGCATGAAGTTTTGCTTCGGGGTCATTGCGACTGACGGTTTGCGTACAATCATCCTGCTTACAGAGTTTAATGACATACTCAGTCCCTCTTATTCCAATAGTAGCCAGACCCGTTTGAACTTGATAGTTCGCCAAGGCACTGTTGCCTATTGCTCCAGATATTTTGCGCAGACCACCTCTTAGCAAATCAAAAATACTACTGCTTTTCTTACCAAATCCGCTGGTAATTATGTACTCGGTGATTTTTAAAACCGAATCTTCTTTGAGGTAGACTTCGGCGCCATCATTCATATATACCGATAAACTGGCACCACGTTCAGTGCTAATTCTATCGCCTTCAAATATCTGCGAATTCATTTGCAAAGCCTGACTAATGCCGTTGATATCGCCAGCGCTAGCCGAACCCGAAATGCCGGATACATAGCCAACCCTGGTTTTGCTCGCTAGCACTTTTTCATGAATACGCTTCACGTCGATCAGTTTTAAACGCGCACCTTGCAACAGCACATCCGAATAGGGTTGAAATGATTCGGGGTTCAACGCGACTAATTTTTTCTTAATATCCGACCAGATATCTTTATGCGTCGGATAAAGCCGCTGAACGATGACATCGATAGTCATACCGGGGTTAACCTGCAGGATTACCCGCGATGAAGGGGTTAACTCGTAACTCACTGCCTGGGCAGCGGGCATCATAAATAGTGATGCAAACAATACTATCAAAGCAAACTGCAGGTTTCTTCTCATGAACCAATACCTATGTAAAATTATGTTGCGCCTGCTTTCCACAAGGCCTGATAGTGGCTATCGACGGGAGAGTATAGCTACTTACTAGCTTTTAACCCTTTAACAATAGTGCAAAATGGTGGGTTTCGGTGATAAGCGGTCGAAAAAAGTGAATTATTTTTATAGGCAGGATGACTATTGTTAGCTATTTGAGCCCATTAACAATCGATGCAGGTCCAGGGTAGTTCATCGGCGTCGATTTGTACCGCGGCAAACTTCCCACCCCAGACACAGCCGCCATCAAGCGCGTAATGCCGGCCATAGCGACCAACTTTTAAAGTGGACCAATGTCCAAAAAATATGCGTATTTCATCCTGAATCGCCGAATCCAGTGCATACCACGGGGTCAATTGACTTGCGTCAGTCTGCTCCAGACCGCCCTTCTCGTCATAATCCATTACCTCGCCTGCGCTAAAATATCGCATGCGCGTAAACACATTGGTAATGCAACGCCAACGTTCCATTTGATTGAGTTCCGGCGACCATTGGTCTGGCTTATCACCGTACATTTGACGAAAAAAATCGACCTTATTGTCGCCTTGTAACAAGACTTCGATTTCAGATGAAAGGGCAATCGCCTGATCGAGCGTCCACTGTGGGTGAACCCCGGCGTGGACTAAAATTGCTTTGTGCTCTGGGTCGTAATGGAGCAGTGGTTTTGTTTGCAGCCATTCCAGCAACTCGGCGCAGTCCGGACTGTTTAACAATGGGAACAAACTATCCGTTTCGGAAACCTTCGCCCCACAATGGTAAAGCGCAAGCAAATGTAGATCATGGTTGCCAAGCACAGTAACGGCTCGATCCTGCAAGGACTTGATAAACCTGAGGGTTTCCAGCGATTCCGGACCCCGATTAACCAGATCCCCGCAAAACCAGAGTTTGTCGATAGCGGGGTCGAAGTTTAATTTTTCCAACAACCGGCAAAGCTTCGAATAACAACCCTGAACGTCACCTAACGCATATACCGCCAAAACTAAGGCCTGATTCTGGCTGATTGCAAATTAATGCAAAACTCGAGGGGTTGAAAGGACAAATTCCTCGATAGTAGCGTCAAATTCCGAGCCGTCTTCAGCAATCATCTGATAGCTTCCCTTCATTGTGCCGACCGCCGTCTCCAGCATCGTGCCCGAGGTGTAAACAAACTGTTCACCCGGTTTCAGGCTAGGTTGCTCACCAACCACACCGTCACCCCGAACTTCCTGAATTTTATTATTCGAATCGGTTATTACCCAATGTCGCGTCAGTAACCGTGCTCCCTGTTCGCCCTTGTTCTGAATGGTGATTGTATAGGCGAAGACAAAATAATTTTGCTCAGGATTCGATTGCTCTTCGATATAACGGGTTTCAACGTCAACCCGTATGTTATTTTGCGATGTATCGTTCATGTAATAGTATCCTGTCTCAATATAAAACTGATTATACCGCGACTGGCGCCTTAATATGCTCGTGACATTGATAATTAGTTAATTCAAAGTCGTCAAAGCGGAAAGCGAGCAAATCTTTCACCTCGGAATTGATTTTCATCCCGGGCAATTCAAAAGGCTGTCGGGACAATTGCAACCGCGCCTGGGTCACATGATTGCTGTATAGATGGGCATCACCCAGGGTGTGAACAAAATCACCCGGCTGCAACCCCGTTACCTGCGCGACCATTAACGCCAGCAATGCATAGGAGGCAATATTAAACGGAACCCCCAGAAATATATCGGCGCTGCGTTGGTAAAGCTGGCAGGAAAGACGGCCGTCGGCCACATAAAACTGAAAGAATGCATGGCAGGGCGGTAATGCCATATTCTTGATTTCACCCACATTCCAGGCGCTGACGATTAGCCTGCGCGAGTCAGGGTTCGATTTAATCTGGCTAACCAGTTCGCTGATCTGATCGATACTGCCGCCATCGGCGGCCGGCCAGGATCGCCACTGTGAACCATAAACCGGCCCGAGGTTACCCGCCTCGTCGGCCCATTCATCCCAGATGCGTACCTTATTGTCGCGCAGGTATTGAATATTGGTATCGCCTTGAAGAAACCAGAGGAGTTCATGAATAATCGAATGCAAATGCAACTTTTTAGTGGTGACCAGCGGAAAACCTTCCGCCAGATCAAAGCGCATTTGATATCCGAAAACCGACAGCGTACCGGTTCCCGTTCGATCCTCTTTTTTGCTACCGTTATCAAGAACGTGCTGCATGAGTTCAAGATACTGTTTCATTTTTTCGACCCCTTTGAGCTAAAACGATCACAAACACGCCAAGTATAATCATTGGTACAGACAAAAGAATACCTTTGGTTAGCCACTCGGTGCCCATCAAATATCCAATGTGGGCATCGGGCAATCGGATAAATTCTACGGCGCTTCGCGCGGCACCATAGAAAAGCAGGAAACAGCCCGACATCAGCATCAAGGGCCGCGGACGGGACGAAAGCATCCATAGAACAATAAACAAAAGTATGCCTTCCAGAAACATTTCATAAAGCTGGGTGGGATGCCGCGGGCTGAAACACAGCGGGCCGGCGAAATCGATATATCGATCTGGCGGAAATTGCTCACAGGAGAGCTTCATCGCCCAGCTAACGTTACCCGGAGCTCCCCACAATTCTGCATTAAGAAAATTTCCAAAGCGCCCCGCCGCCAAACCCAACGGCGCCAGCGGGGCGATAAAATCGGTAAGCTCGAAAAAACGGCAGCCAATGCGACGGCGGTACCATTCCATCGCAACCAGAACACCGAGGAAGCCACCATGAAAGGACATGCCGCCTTGCCAGATTTTAAACAGATATAGCGGGTTTTCGAGAAAGCTATCGAAGTTGTAAAAAAACACCGAACCGATACGGCCACCCAGCACGACACCAAGTGCACCATAAAAAATTAAATCGTCTACCTGTGCTGGTTGAACAACGCTGCCGGGGGTCGCCGCCCGGCGCTTCCCAAGCCACCAGGCACTGGCGAAAGCAAACAAATACATTAAGCCGTACCAGTAAACCTTGACCGGTCCGAGCGCGATGGCGACAGGGTCTATCGCGGGGTATGCAATCATATTTAAATCGAAAAACCTAAAATCGTGAGTATGCCTGATCGGGATGATATTATCGCGTGGATTTACTTTGGGACAGGCAAATGACGAATTCCCTGGCGCTGGAATCCAGCCCCTATCTGCAGCAACATGCTGACAACCCGGTCGACTGGTTACCCTGGTCGCCTGCCTCTCTACTACGGGCGAAACAGGAAAACAAACCGATCCTGCTTTCGATCGGATATTCGTCCTGTCACTGGTGTCACGTTATGGCGCATGAATCGTTTGAAAACATCGATACCGCTGCGATCATGAATGCCAACTTTATTAATATCAAAATTGATCGTGAAGAACGGCCCGACATCGACCGTATTTATCAAACTGCTCATCAAATAATGGTCAGGCGACCCGGTGGTTGGCCATTGACGGTGTTCCTGTCCCCTGAAGATCATCTGCCTTTCTTTGCGGGCACTTACTTTCCCGACCAGCCCAGACACGGAATGATCGCATTCGCCGATCTGTTAACGCGCCTGACCGATGTCTATCATGATGAACCCGATAAAATAACGGCCCAGGGCAATGCCATCCAACAGGCATTTATGGAAATCGAAATGCATGAGAATAGTAATCAACAGGCAGCGGATATCGCATCCATCGAACGCTTCGATGCGCAACTTCTCGAAATCTACGATAAGGAGTTCGGGGGCTTCGGGCGGGCACCCAAATTCCCTCAGCCCGCCATCTTAATGCGCGCACTCACCAGAGCCTCGGCGCAGGGCGAAAACAGCAAGCTCTATGCCGCCATCGATTTCAGTTTACAAAAAATGGCAATGGGTGGCCTTCAGGATCACCTCGCAGGCGGTTTCTATCGATATTCAACCGATAACCAGTGGATGATTCCACATTTCGAAAAAATGCTTTATGACAATGGTCAAATGCTAATGGTGTTCGCACAAGCCTTTCGCTTAACCGCCAGGCCAATATTTCAACAGGCGGTAGAAGGCATTGTTCGCTG
>JBLHOA010000179.1:0-6829 GCA_047622345.1 Gammaproteobacteria bacterium
AGCTCGCCAGTATCAGCTGGTTCATGCGCTGTATGAATCAATCGATTGCCTGCCAGGCCAACCAGGAAGATCACTGTACTGGAAAATTCTGGGAAGCTCGCTTCCATTCACAGGCGCTTAAAACCGAGGAAGCATTATTATCCTGCATGGCCTACGTGGATTTAAACCCGGTTCGCGCAGGGATAGCCGACGACCTCGAAACCTCGGACTACACCAGTATCCAGGAGCGCATTCATCCCGGATTCGATGTCACCGATGCGGTCAAAAGCCAAACCGAATCGGCGGACTTAATCGCATTTGATCAACCACTGAAACCGCTACTGCATTTTGATCAAGCCATAAAGAATCAAATGCAAAACGGTATTCCATTCAGTTACCCCGATTATCTAGCCCTGGTCGACTGGACCGGTCGAGCGATCCGCGAAGACAAGTCGGGGTTTATTGATGCCAATCTGCCACTCATACTGGCTCGAATCGATATTTCACTAGAGCAATGGCGGATCAACACTACGCAATTCGAAGCCATTCATACCCGACGGTTCAATCGGGCAATACCTGATCTCGACACTGGGTAAATTTCCCATCTATCAAGCATCAGTCACTCACTGGCACTCCGGTGACGGGCGGGTATTTTTGTTTTTTGGACAATGACGAATATCAGGGCGAATTCGCTGGCAATTTACTGGTTAGTTATCGGACGCAGTGAAAATAAGTAGAAAATCGATGTTATCTGAAGGTCCTTTACTATTACTAGTTAAAGTGTGTGTCCCTATGGTGCTAAAAAAAGTAGAAAATCGGTGTTATCTCAAGGTTCTTTACTATTACCAGTTAAAGTGTGTGTCCCTATGGGAACCTATGCTTATTAAACTGTCCGGCGGTATTAGACCAGTACAATGATTATTCTATGTCGATTCGAGTTTCACCACCGAGTATCGGTTTGCTTAAACTGATGACCATGCCTTCGGCGGCGCAGATGCTGCGTGCGGGTGCATGATTCGATTTCAGATATTTTTCATTTTCGATTTGAATTTCGTCAAGTTCGCTATCGCTACGATCCGGGTCATGGTGAAACATGACCAGGCAACCAACTTCGGCATCGCTGGCGAGCCGGCGCACCTGCGAAATCAGCGAATGTCCCCAACCGTGCTTGTGTGGCATATCGTCTTCGGTGTATTGGGCGTCGTGGATGAGCACGTCGACCCCATGCAGATAATTAATCCAATGGTCGTAGCTGGTATGCAACGAACCGGGTGGCTCCAGTTCATTGTCGGTGACATAGGCAACAGTGACCTGGTTTTCGGTGATCTTGTAGGCGACGCCCCCCCCGGGATGATTGAGTCCCTGCTTTACCAGGGTAATTCCCTCGCGTTCGTAAAGCTCACTCTCTATGCCCTTGAACTTGGGCATATTGTTCGATGGCAGATCCTCTACCTTGATTGGAAAGTTGGTTCCGTCCATTTGCTCGAATAGCGAGGAAAACAGACGGTCCCCCGATTCAACGCTGTTGTACACGTGTATGTCCCGGTTGGGCTGGTAAATGGGAGCAAAAAATGGAAAGCCCTGGATATGATCCCAGTGGCCATGCGACAGCAACAGGTTCAGCGCACCAGGCTTTTTTGCCAGTTTCTGCCCGAGCATACGTATACCCGTACCGGCATCCAGCACCAGGTCGTGGCCGTTTTCCAGCTCTATATGAACGCAGGAAGTATTGCCGCCATATTTGGCGGTCAGTGGCCCGGGTGCTGCGGTAGAACCGCGTACGCCATAAAATTCGATTTTCATACTACACTTCCCGGTAGTTGCATAAAGACAACCCGGAACAGGGTAGCATGAACTTCCAGAAAGATTAGAACCCAATTAACGTTTATATTATTTAGATCATTAAATTTTCGTTTGTCTATTCGATTCCCACAGCCCTGATTCGTCAGGAACTCAGCAGAGCTTTGCATTATTTTCGCTGATAGTTCTAAGGTTTAACAAACCACTAGGCAGTCCTCAGTCGATTATGATTAACTCGCGTGCGACATCGCTCAAACGCTCGCCACCCTGCTCTGTGACGACGAAGGGTTCCGATATCGCCGCCCCGTAATTATCCAGCCACATGCCCGATTGAAAATGAAAGCACATGCCCGATTCGAGTTCGGTTTTATCGCCCGGGCGCAGGCTTGCGGTACGCTCGCCCCAGTCGGGCGGGTAATTGAGCCCGATCGAATAGCCAACACGGCTTTCCTTGCTGTAGCCGTGACGTTTTAATACGGCCTGCCACACCGCTTCGACTTCTTCGCAGCTTACCCCGGGTTTAGCCATTGCCAGTGCCGCATCACCGCCTTCGACGATAACATCGGTAAGGCGCAGGATTTCGTCGGGTGGGGGGCCAATGTGCATGGTTCTGGTCAGTGGGGCATGGTAATGACGTCGTGCTGCGCCGATTTCCATCGCAACCAGTCCTTTACTGGGCAGGGGAGCATCGGTCCAGGTTAAATGCGGAGTGCTGGTGCCTTCGCCGACTTGAATCAACGGGCACAGGCTGGTGTAGTCACCAAATTTATTGTCGAAGCCGGTGATCTGAGCATGATAAACGTCGGCAATAACTTCGAACTGACGGACCCCCGGTTGAATTCGAGAAATTGCCAGGTTCATGGTGTCGGTAACAATGCGTCCGGCCTCGCGCATATACACAAGCTCGGCGTCGGATTTGACCAGTCGCGCCCAGTTGACGATTTCGTGGTTATCCGTAATGCGGGCATCGGGCAATCCATTGACAATGTGCTGATGCGCACGCGCCGTGTAGTAGTGTGCGTCGAGTTCCACCCCTATTCGCGCCTTGCCCCAACCGCGTGCGATGACCAGCGCGCAAAGTTCGTCAAAGGGATGCAGCGTCGCGTGCTGCACCAGAGGTTCGGAAAAACCGACGATGTTGTTGTCGGGCAGGTCGGTAGTAATGCGCGCCGATTTGGCATCCTGCGCACGCCCGAACCAGATCGGTGAGGCTTCGTCGAGATGCAGCAAGACTGCTTGAGGCGTGTAAAACGACCAGCCGTCGAAACCGGTCAGCCAGCCCATGCTCGCCGGGTCCTGGCAAATCAATAAGTCGAAGCCGGCGCGGACCATGCGCTGCTTAACCTTGTTAACGCGCTGCTCGTATTCGTTTCGAGTGAAAGGTTTGGTGTAACTCATCAGCTTGCGTTGCTCCCGGGAGTTGTGATTCTTATAGGCCGCTTGCCGTTCTTAGAAGATGGCCAGCAGCATTTGTTGGTCAGTATATCGATAGTTCTGGCGAGACTAAACTCCTGGCAGCGGCTGTTGGGTTTGCTAAAACCTGGCTCAGCTACTCGCCCTGTAAGCAGACCCAGCCGACCTGACATTCGCCACCCGCGGCGCTGATATAGGCCGAGTTGTCGCTGATGATCACCGCCATATCCATGGTTCTTTGCAGCAGTTGCGCCATGGTAGTAATAGCTTCGTGGTCGAAGCGAAAAACTTCGACATTAAGTTTTTCGCAATCCTTGCCTAACTGACTCCACCAGACATCGGATTTGCTGTTGAAGCTGTAGATGCGTGTAGTCGGCGCAAGATGAGTCGCTTTTTTGATGCGTTCGGCAGCAGGCTCGCCAACGTCGATCCATAGCAATAATTGCCCGTCCAGGCTGTGCGACCAGATAGCGGGTTCATCAGCTTCGCTCAAGCCTTTGCTGAATACCGGCTTTGCCTTGGCATTGATGCAATAAGCAAGCACCCGCGCCATCATGCGTGTGGCATTTTCTGACGGGTGTAGGGCAATGGTTAAATTGAGCGTTTCGTAGTGGTGGCTATCGGTATTCGACAGGTCAATATTGAGCTTATAAATGGTGGGCTTTAACGCCATGGATACTGATTCCCGGTGGCTGACTGGTGAAGGCGAGAGCCAATGTAGCTTGTCGCTTGCGGGCCGTCCAGCGACATCTGTCTGTCAGGGCAAAGGCTCGAATTCAATCAGAATCGGATAGTGATCGGAAGCCCGCTCGGCAAGATCGCCGCGAATCACCCGGCAGTGGCGCAGCCGCGCGGCCCAATTCGTATTGGTAAAGCAATAATCGATTCGCCGGGGCAAAGTAAATCGAACATCGGTATTGATCGAGGTAGGGTGGGTGAATTCGGGCGCAGCGGCAAACGCATCCACATAACAATTGCCGAGTGCATCGGTGACCTCGAAACGCGCTTCGCACTCGAGCGTTTTCAGGTTATAGCCGTCGATGCGGGAAATCGCATTGAAATCACCAAGAACAAGGTCGGCGGGTTCATTGTGATGCTGGTTAACGAGCAGCTCCAGTTCGGCCAGGCGCGCGTCTTCGCTGCTGTCGTGCAGGTGCAGATTGAGAATCGACAGCAGTCCCAACGGGGTATCGATGCGTGTATTCAGCGCCGCCGATTGCAATTGCCCGGGAGCCTTGCTAACACTGTGCTGGATCGGAAAACGGCTGAAGCTGGCGACATGGTAATACAGGCCGTCGGGGTAGCGGGGCGCGCGGGCGAGGGCCGAGTAGGGCAGGTTTAAGCGTTCGCTGAACAAGGCTAAAAGGTTATCTTCATCGGTGGCAAATCTATTCGCTTCCTGCAGTGCGAGAAAATCCGGCGAGTGTTTCTCTACTAATTGCAAAATGCTATCGAGGCGGCTGCCACGGTCGTCGACCCCACCCTGCAGTATATTGAAGCTGATGATTTTCATTGACCGACTATTAAAATAGTAAAATCAGCTCAAATCAACCGCTGCTTAACGGTGGGTTTTTTACAGACCCCAATCTAAGCCGTGACCTGGCTCGTCAAAGGCCGCCATACCTGTGGCAGCCAATTTCTGCTAGGATTATTCTTTTTTTTCGGGAGCGGCTATGGCCTGGCAAAATCAAGTTCTGCGTGTCAATTTGACTAGTGCAAGTTGGGCCATCGAGCCGCTCAACCCGCAATGGGCCCAGGATTATCTGGGCCAGCGCGGGCTCGGCAGTAAGTATCTGGTCGAGGAAATCGACCCCGCAGTCGACCCGATGTCCCCCGAAAATAAATTGATTATCGCCACCGGCCCGCTCACCGGCACTCCAGCACCGACGGGTGGACGCTCGTCGGCGATCACCAAGGGCGCGCTTACACATACTATAGCTGCGTCGAATACCGGTGGCCTGTTTGGTGCCGAACTAAAACTCGCCGGTTTTGATATTTTGATTATCGAAGGCCGCGCCACCGCTCCGGTGTACTTATCCATTCTCAACGACAGCATTACTATCTGCCCGGCCGAACATGTCTGGGGACGTTCGGTTTGGGAAACCGAGCCGCTGTTGCGTAAGGAACTCAGCGACCCGCAGTTTAAAATAGCCAGTATCGGTAGGGCCGGTGAAATCGGGGTCAAGTTCGCTTGCATTGTCAATGACATGGACCGTGCCTTTGGACGCTCCGGGGTTGGTGCAGTGATGGGGTCGAAAAATCTGAAAGCGATCGCTATCCGTGGCACTCGCGGGGTAAAGGTGAAAGACCCCACTGGTTTTATGCAGGCGGTGCGCGACACCGAGGCGATTTTGCAGCCGAGCCCGGTGAAGAAGCGTTACGAATCCCGCGGTACGCATAACATGATGGACGTCACCAACCAGTTCGGTTCATTACCAACGCGAAATTGTCGCGACGTGCAGTTCGAAGGGGTGGGCAAGGTGAATGTTGACGCGGTAAAAACGCCGCGCAAGAGCGATGGCAAACCCAGCCTGCAGGGCAACAAGGCCTGCTTTGCCTGCACCATCGGTTGCGGTCGCGTGGCCAGCATCGACCCGGTGTCTCCTTTAACAACAGGTAAAACGCTAACCGGTGATGACCGCGCGCGTTACAAACTGCCCTCGGGTGGGCTCGAATACGAAACTGCGTTTGCCTTCGGACCGATGTGCGGGGTCGACCATCTCGATTCGGTGAACTACGCCAATTTTCTGTGCAACGAACACGGCATGGATCCGATTTCGCTCGGAGTGGCAATCGCCGCGGCGATGGAACTGTTCGAAGTCGGGGCCATTACACTCGAACAAAGCGGAGGCATAAACCTGAAGTTCGGCGACGCTGATGCCATGGTGCAGGCGGTCGAGTTTACTGCGGCGGGTGAAGGCATCGGTGCCGATATCGGCCTGGGTGCGGCGCTGCTGTGTGAAAAATACGGGCACCCTGAATTTTCGATGACGGTGAAGGGGCAGGAATTTCCCGGATACGACCCACGTGCGATGAAAGGTATGGGCCTTGCCTACGCTACTTCGAATCGTGGTGCCTGCCACATGCGCGCACGTCCTTATCTGGTTGACTTCGCCGATGTCTCCAATAACGGTAAGGCGGAGGCGGTCAAAATAAGCCAGGACATGGTCGCCGCGGTGGACAGCTCGGGTACCTGCGCTTTTGCTAATAATGTGTTCCCGCCGGAAATGCTGGCGCGCATGATCGATCGCTCCTGTGAGGGAGAGTGGACCGAGCAACGCCTGCGCGTCACCGGTGAACGCATCTGGAACCTGGAGCGGCAGTTTAATCTCGCCGCTGGTTTCAGCCGCGCCGACGATTGCTTGCCCGCACGCATGACTGGTGAAAAAACTCGCGGCGGGGCAGGGGATGGCCAGGTCATCGAACTCGAGTCGATGCTCGACGAATACTATGCGCTGCGTGGTTGGGATGCACAGGGCGTGCCTGCCAGGGAAAAACTCGATCAGCTCGGGTTATAAGTAACCATGTCCATCGAAGTGACCATCTTCGGCTTCGGCGATGAACGCCCGCCAGCCTTTCAAAACGCCGATCGGCTCGAACTCGACCTTGAATTGCCCGCCACCCCGATGGCAGTGTT
>JBLHOA010000180.1:0-6799 GCA_047622345.1 Gammaproteobacteria bacterium
CAGATAGGCCTCGGCCATAGAGACCGTATCCGCTGTATATCCGCTACCGAGTTCCTGCGCGGTTGCTGTTTCCGCATGGCTGGCGACCCAGGCGGTCAGTAACAGGCGACGTAACATGATGAACATAGGCATTTTTTTCACCTCGGCATCGTCGAGTGCCGCTACCTGCCGATAGCCAGCCACCCAGGCCTGTTGCAAGGCCGGGATTTGAGCTGAAGTTTCAAAGAAACTGATGGCAGCAGCAAAATCGTATAAATACCAGCCGAATCCGCAATCATCGAAATCAATTACACTCAAATTTTCACCATCGACAAGGAGATTGGCCAATCGTAAATCGGCGTGAATCAGCCCGAAGTGGGCTAAACCCTGGCCGTATTCGTGGAGTTGCTCGCGCAGCAGTTCGCAACAGCGTTGTAGAATTCTGCGCCCGCGATTATCGAGCCCCAATGCCGCCCGCCAATCGCCCCAATGCGGGTTGTCGCCGATGGTCGTATCAAAATTCCAGGTTTTGCGGGTGAATGTATCGGGGCGTCGCCATTGTTGGGCATGTTGATGCAGGCGGGCGGTGGTCTCACCGAGCTCGTGAAAGCCCTCACTGAGGTCACCACTTTCGTTGGGCTCGATACCCGGCAGAAATTCAAACGCGGCGAGATGTCGCTGTTCACCGGCATCGTCAAGGGTGACTAGCGGTTCGCCGCTGGAGGTGGTAACTGGCTGTGCCGTACTGACTATGCCGTCGCTGCGCAGCTGCTTTATCCACTCGAGTTCGGAAATTATTTCCCTGCGGCTGTGGTAGCCGGGTCGATGTGCGCGAATAATCAGCGGGTTTGGACGACCGGGATCATCGGCGCGGAAGGTGGCATTTTCAGAAAGGCACAGCAACGTTAATCGGGTTTGTTCGGATAGCTGCCACTGCCATAGCAGCGGTTTAATGGCGCGCTGCAATGAGTTAACAAAATCTTCCTGATACAGGCCCGTCATTGATCGAATCTCCACTGCGGGTGCCGCAGATTATAAGCGGCGAATGATGAATTAATGTTTCTGCGCTGGCTAGTATCAAATCTATTTTTTATCGGTAAGCCGGTATGGAGTGCCCGGCGACAGGGCTGGTGCCCATCGCGGCAACGGCTTCCGATTTTACTGGCGATTGCTGCGTTATTCTTTCCCGCAAGCGGCGCCGGTTATCTGGTGTAAGCGTAGACGTGCTGGCCAGAAGCTGACTAAAAATGGCACCGTGAAAACGCCTGCATCAGTTGTTAGCAAATTCCGCGGCCTTATAGATTCACCCGCCCGCAAGGCAGGTGAAATGTGCAATAGAAAATTTAATATTATCGCGATCCGGCCGATAAGCTCGTACCGAGGCCAAATCCCTTGTGGAGACTTAATTGGAAGAAGCAATAATTAATAGAGAAATCGGCCCAACTATTTATCGTGGCAATGATCAGCCGAGTCGTGATGAAAAACGTTTCGCAGATCTGGTGAACGCTATCGATGGCATAGTCTGGGAAGCGCAGGTATCGAGTTTCAGCTTCACCTATGTCAACTCCTATGCCGAACTGCTGCTCGGCTATGCCGTGGAAGACTGGTATCAGGAGGATTTCTGGATCGAAATAATGCACCCGGAAGACAAGGCCTGGGTAACCAGCTATAGCCAGGATTGCGTCAAACAACAAATCAATAATTACGAACTCGAATACCGGGTTTACGCGAAAGATGGCCGTGAGGTATGGCTGCGGGATTTGATTACGGTTAGTCACGAGCCCGGCAAACCTTCCTGCCAGCGCGGCATTATGATTGATATCAGTCAGCAGAAGCGTATCGAACTGGAAATTGAAACCAGTCAGGCCCGATTTCTGGCGATGTTCGAAACTTCGCCCGTCGGTATTTTGCTGGTCGATGCCAGCACCGATAATATTATTGAAATGAATCGGGCTTATTGTGAGCTGGTCGGTCGCGACCGTAAGGCAGTGCTGCGCGAGGGTTGGCAATCCTATACCCACCCGGAAGACCCGGGTGGAGAAATAGATAATGTTGACGAACTCTGTCAGGGCGACGTCGATAGTTATCATTTTCAAAAACGATATATCAAACCCAATGGTGACCTTGTCACCGTCCAACAGCAGGTGGTGCCGATCGAAGGCGGTAATAAGCGCGATGACGCGCAATATATGATTATTATTGAAGACATTACCGCGCGGCAATCATTTGAAGAGAAAATCTGGCATCAGGCGAACTACGATTATTTAACCGATCTGCCAAACCGCGCGATGTTTCAGAAGCTTGTCGGCCAATTGATTAAAGATGCACCCCGCAGCAAGCAGAAGCTGGCTATTTTCATGATCGATCTTGATGGCTTTAAAAACGTCAATGACGCCCTGGGCCACGACAACGGTGACAAACTACTGGTTCAGGCTGGGGACAGAATTAACAGCTGTATTCGCGAGACAGATACGCTGGCACGCCTCGGTGGGGATGAATTTGTAATAGTGCTGCCTTACCTCAATCAAATTTCCGGAGTGGAGCGGGTGGCAACCGACATAGTGCATACGCTGGAACAGGAATTTGATGTCGACAGCGAGCAGGTATTCGTTTCGGCCAGTATCGGCATCACTACTTTTCCGCAGGACGGTGATCAGGTAATGGACTTGTTGAAAAATGCCGATCAGGCCATGTATCTGGCCAAGCAGAAAGGGCGTAACCGATACCAGTTTTTCACCCAGGACTTACAGAACAAAGCGTTAAATCGTATGACCCTGGTCAATGATTTACGTACCGCAATTGTTGAGCGGCAATTTGAGCTTTACTATCAACCAATTATCGATATTTCCAGCGGGAAAGTGTTCAAGGCCGAAGCCCTGATCCGTTGGCACCACGCCGAACGTGGCCTGGTTAGCCCGGACGAATTTATTCCACTCGCCGAAGAAACGAGGATGATTATTGATATCGGTGACTGGGTATTTCGCAGCGCCATCGATCAACGCAAAAAATGGGATTCGATTTTCGAAAAGGATTTTCAGATCAGCATAAATGCCTCGCCGATTCAATTCGAAACCAGCTTCGATAGTGATTTGATCCAACATTTGAGGGAAGCGGAAGTGAACGGGCTCTGTATTGGTATCGAGATTACCGAAACCTTGTTTATGACCTCAAATGATCAGGTTGCCGAGAAGCTGGCCGAACTCCGGCAGGATGGAATTCAGATATCGCTGGATGATTTCGGTACCGGGTATTCTTCGCTGTCCTATTTGAAGAATTTCGATATTGATTATCTGAAAATTGATCGTTCGTTTGTGCAAAACCTGGCCGAAAATTCGGATGACCTGGTGTTGTGTGAAGCGATCATCATGATGGCTCACCAGTTGGGAATCAAAGTTATCGTAGAAGGGATCGAAACCGAAGACCAGTTGAAATTATTGAGATCGATCGATTGCGACTATGGCCAGGGCTACTATATTTCCCAACCGATACCGGCGGCCGAGTTTGCAGAAAAGTTCGGCCCCCTGGCTGGGAAATAAGTCAGGGGAACCTTGATCGATTCAAGGGATGCCTAGCGTAATGTCGGAGGTCGCTGGCTGAGATAATGTTCGAGCAATTCGAGGCGATCGTTTCCCCAGAAGATTTTATCGTCGACGACCGCCGCTGGCAGCCCGAATAGCTTTGTTTTAACCGCATCGTCAAGATTCCCTTCAAGCTGTGATTTGTAATCTGCCGATTGCGCGGCGGCTTCCACAGCATCGCCATCGAGCCCCAGTTCGGCTGACCGCGCATGTAGCCAGTTTAAATCAGATATATCCGCCTGTTCAGACCAGTAGCCGCGCATCACCGCTTTCACAAATACTTCTCCCAGACCCAATTCCTCGGCGTAGATAGCGGCGCGTAATGCGCGAGACGGGCGTTTGGGGTAATCGGCATGCGGGCTGAACGGCAGGCCCAGCATATCGGCCTGATCGCGTTGATCCTGTTCGTACCAGGCCACGAACGCCGCATCCCCGAGCAAGGGTTGATGACCACCGATCCTGCTGATCAGGTTTGCCAGGTGAACCGGACGCCACCTCAACCTGGCGGAGTGCTGCCGTGCTATTTCACCTATCTTGTGCGACGCGAGGTAACACCAGGGACTATGGAAGTCGAACCAGAAATCGATTGTCTTCGGTTTTAGTTCGGCAATCTCACCAGGGTCACTGAAGTCGCGACGATTCATCACCGCGCGGTGATGTTCGCCACGCATGACTACTCTATTATTCTGCAGGGCTTGCACCGAGAATTCGAGGCGCCGACCTGCCTGGCGGGTAAGCGTGGCTTCGACCGTGATCGCATCGCTGCCGTTGGCGGGGGCAAGGTGGTCAACATTGACGTGGGTTCCAACGCTGACTTCGCCATCGTCGTAATAGGGCATGACCAGATTATTCGCTGCCGCCTCGAAATACAGAATCAGGTTAACCGTGGAAACCACATCAACCCCGTGATTGCCAAGCGCCGAGGCTAGTTGCTCGGGGCGAGGGTAGACAATTTCGCTAAATCGGGTTTCAGTGGGTATAGGTTTCATCTGCCAGGCATTGCTATTCGTGTAGATTAGAAGTGTCGACTGCGTATAATTATTGCAGCTTATTATTAAGGTCGAAGACAAGGCCCGCCTGCAGCGATTAAACGCGAAGCAAGCCGAGCTGTAAACCTTCAAAGTCGGTAGATAACAGAAATTCAGGAGTGATTCATTGGAAATAGCCAGGCTCAAAAAAATCAGTGACTATGTTTTTCACCATGCCGAGCTGTCCCCGCGTGCTGAAGCTCTGGTGTGGCGCGATACCCGAATCAGTTACGCGCAGCTTGCCAGAGCCGTTGAGCAGGTATCCCTGGCGTTAATCGCTCACGGTATTGAACGCGGAGACCGTGTGGCTCTGCTCGGAACGCCGCGCCCCGAGTTTTTCATAGTGATGATGGCAGCGGCCGATATCGGTGCAATCTGGATGGGTATCCATCCCCGCTACACGCTTCACGAAATGAGCCATGTCATCGAAACGGCATCACCGAAGCTGGTTTTTTCCTACCGCGAAATTGATGGTCGGGATTATCGCGATGACCTTGCCGAACTGGCACAGCGTTACCCGTCTATCGAGCAAATTATCATGCTCGATGAAGTAGACCCTGACCTTGGAATTGGCTACGAAAGTTTCCTGTGTTGTGGCGCCGAATCGATGGATCGACTTCCTGCGGCGAGGGCTGCCGTACAAAGCGACGACTCGGCGGTCATTATTTTTACCTCAGGCACCACCGGTCGGCCGAAGGCCGCGATGAACAGTCATTTCGGGCTGGTACATTGCGCTCGCGTAGAGCTCGGGCGCTGGCCGGCTAAAGATCTGCGGCTATTGCAGAATATGCCAATCAATCACATTGCCAATATCGGTATGATGTCGAGTTACGCGCTGGTCGCCGGTGGAACTCTGGTTTTTATGGATCGCTTCGACCCGGGCGAAATTCTACGCACGATCGAAAACGAAAGAATTACTTTCTGGTTGCAGGCGCCGGCAATGTTTCACCTGGTGATCAATCACGCCGACTTCGAAACCACCGACTTGTCGTCTCTGCAATACATTGTCTGGGGTGGTGGACCGATGCCGCAGCACATGGTCGAGCGACTGGGCAAACTGGGCGCGCGCCTGGCCATGGCCTACGGCATGACCGAGCTCACCGCCTATGCTTCCTACTCTGATGCGGATGCGAGTGTCGAAGTGCTGGCGAATACCATCGGCAAACCCGAACCCTCCTACCAACTCCGCTTAATGAAGGCCGACTGGTCTCGTCCGGCCATCGGTGAAAGTGGCGAAATTCAGGCCAAAGGTCGGTGGTTGATGAATGGTTATTTCAATGACTCGCAAGCGACGGCCGAAGCCTTTAGCGATGACGGCTGGTTCAAGACCGGCGATGTGGCCGAACTACGCGAAGATGGCAACTGGACCTTGGTCGGGCGCAGCAAAGAAATGTATAAGTCGGGTGGTTTCAATATCTATCCCCGTGAAATCGAAATGGCTATTGAAGAGCACCCGGCGGTTGCTATGGCCGCGGTGTTGGGCACCCCCGATCCGGTCTACGATGAAGTAGGCTATGCCTTTGTCCAACTTCAGCCCGATCAGAAGGTGGACGTTGACGCTTTGAACCACTGGTGCCGGCAAAGACTGGCTAACTACAAAGTGCCAAAAACCTTCGAAATAGTTACCGAACTGCCGCGTCTTGCGATCGGCAAAATCGACAAGCAGGGGCTGAAAAGACGTTTAGCGGAAAGTAGTCACGACGAAGCATCCGGGTAAAAAAACTTGCGTCGGGGCGCACAAATAGGCTTAATACTCTGCTCCACGATTTTGACTAGCCTTTTTGCCGCATGATCAACAAGATTTTAGTAGCTACCGACGCATCGGCGGCCTCTAGCCGTGCATTAAAATATGCCGCGCAACTGGCAGTTACCCTTGAAGCAGAATTGCTGATTTTAAACGTCATTCGTGACATGCAAATACCGGCCGAATTGGCCAGCGCTCCTGAATTTGAGTCCTTTAACAATACCCGTGAAGATTTATTGCGACAAGTCGCTGGCAAAATTCTCAGTGATGCGAGCGAGCTGGCGAAGGAAGCAGGGGCAATCAGGATACAGACTGCGATTGGCTGCGGGGACCCGGCTACCAGTCTGTCCGGTTTTGCCAAACGGCGCAACGTCGATTTGATCGTGATCGGAACACGTGGTCTCAGCAAAAAGGGCGCATCGATGGGCAGCGTATCGCGCAAACTGCTCGATCTGACCGATATCAACTGC
>JBLHOA010000181.1:0-6754 GCA_047622345.1 Gammaproteobacteria bacterium
TAAATCGGATATGCGCACCGCGCTCGAATACAGCAAGCTGTGCAGCAATGAAGATCTGAGAAATCTGGTTTTTGGCATGATTCGCAAAGAAAACAAACGCACCATCGAACAGGTTCTCGATGTTGCTAGCTTGAAAGCCCTGCTCGCCAACGACCCGGTATTAACGCTGTCATTGACGCGGCGTGATCCCTATCTGGACCCGCTGGGCTATTTACAAATCGAATTATTGAAAAAGTTTCGCGATGAATCCAAACCGGAAAAGGAACGCAATAAATGGCAGGCGTCGCTGCTCAGTTCGATCAACGGAATTGCCGCCGGGTTACGCAATACCGGGTAGGCTGCGATCAACTCGACAATCTCTGACTCGCTTGCAATTTTCCGCTGCGGTCACAAATCGAGTATCGGTCGAAGACTAAATCGATGGAACAGGCTCCATCGAAAAGGAAAACGTAGTGCCTTGATTGAGTTGGCTGCGAACCTTGATCACACTACCGTGCAGCTCCAGAATCCTTTTCACAATAGCCAGACCAAGTCCTGAGCTGCTGCTCTGATTATTGGTTTTCGGCATATAAAAACGTTCGAAAATTCTTGGCACATCATCGGCGGAAATACCGCAACCGGTATCGGCAATCTTGACCACTACCTGCGATGATTCGATATCCACAGCGATTGTTATATGCCCACCTTTGGGCGTATGACGAAATCCGTTTTCGAGCAAATTCTCCAGTACCCGTTGCATCATCGCGATGTCCCCATAAATTAGCGGGGTTTGCGGATTGATGTCGAGATCCAGCGATACTCCTGTTTTACGGGCGCGTAACTCGAAAGACTGTCCGACATCCTGCACCAGTTCAGCCATCGAAAAGGCTTCCGAATAAACAACCGATTCGCAGGAATCGAGACGTGCCAGCTCAAATAATTCATCGATCAATTCTGCCAGCCGTTTGCTGTGCGAAAGCGCAGTTTCCAGATACTGTCGCTCTTCCTCTGTACTGAGTTTTCCACTATTGATCAACAAGGTTTCAAGATACCCGCGCATCGTGGTCAAGGGCGTGCGTAAATCGTGCGATACATTCGCAACCAGCTCTCGACGCATACCATCCATTCGGCGCAAATGCCGGAACTGCTCGTCGATTCGATCGGCCATGATTCTAAAATGATCCGCCAGCTGCCCTACTTCATCGTTCGAGTGAATCAGACTTTCATCGATTAAAGTGATCTCGCCGATATCCTTTTGAGCAGCATATCCACGCATCGCCGCACCCAGCTTTCTCAGTCGGCGAGTCAGGCCGGCAAAAACGAGCAGGCCCACCGTCAACGCAACTGCGAGGGCGGCGAGCAATATGTAGAGCGCCGAGTCAAACACATAACTATCGGTCAGTTGCGCGACAATACCATCGTACTTCTCGCCTTCGATAATGACGTAAAGATAGCCCTGCAATCCGTTTGCATCGGTAATTTCAGCGACCGAGAAAATTTTCTCCTGGTCAGAACTTCGAGGGTCATCGCCAAAAACCGGGAATCGGGATTTCTGATCGAGGAACTGCCGGATCGGATCAAGCTCAATGCGCATACGCTTGATGCTCGAATCCGCGGCAAAATAATCAACCACGACCCCAGTCGGATCAAGCAGATAAATCTCCACCCCGGGGTTAACTGCCATCAGCTTGTCGAACAATACATCAACGGCCTTTTTATCGATTTCGCCACTTTTAATCAGGGTTTCTTCTTCAACGATGTGGCGCGCAAGATTGGCATTCAAGGTTTGCGAAACCTGTTGCTGATACATGACCCCCGAGTGCTGAATGATCTGATTCAGCAGCAGCCCAATCAGACAAAGCAGTACAAATAAGGTAATCGACAGCTTGCTGTATAGCGAACGGAAATTCATGCCACGGATCGGCGATTGCTTTCGTTCAGAAATTTGTAGCCGACACCCCACACGGTAACAATCAGTTCGGGATTGGAAGGGTCCTGCTCGATTTTTGAACGCAAGCGGTTAATGTGCGAATTGACCGTATGCTCGTAGCCATCGTGCCCGATCCCCCAGACACTATCGAGCAATTGGCTGCGGCTATAAACCCGGCCGGGATGGTTTGCGAAATGCCACAACAAATCGAATTCCTTGACCGTCAAATCGGTATCAATCCCATCAACCGAGACCAGACGTTGTTCGCTATCGATGGACAACGGGCCGATATTCAATACCTCTTGCAAAGATTCCAGCGATGATTCCTGGTATTGATCAGAGCGCCGTAACATTGCGTTAACCCTTGCGATCAATTCCGGTACGCTGAACGGCTTGGACAGATAATCATCGGCGCCTACTTCCAGCCCAAGGACACGATCCAGTTCTGATGAACGCGCGGTCAACATTAAAACCGGGGTAAATAGCTTCTCCTTGCGCATCGCCCGGCAGACGTCTAAACCGTCGAGGAAGGGTAGCATCAGATCGAGAATAACCAGATCGTAGTTTCCCCTTAATGCCATTTGCAAACCCTGTTCACCATCCCTAGCCCGATCCACCAGTAAATGTTTACCGCGTAAATTAATCATCACCAGATTGGCGATATCGCTATTATCTTCGATAATTAATACATTCTTATTCATTCTGCTCGTCATATAAGGCTATTCGACCAATATCGTTTATAAAGTTCCCGATTCGTATACGGCGTCCAATGCTAGCAACAACTATTCACATTTTTATCCCGTCAATTACGAAAAATTCCACTTTTCTGACGATCGACGCCAGTTATTTAGCCAAACTTTCGTTTGATCGCCTATAATTTCGCCCGTTAAATATTTACCCACTTTGACCCACATAACTTAGGAATTAACATGAAACAGATTTTTTTAATCACTTTTCTCACCAGCATCTTAGCCCTGTCGGGCTGTTCTACCTTTGATGCGTATACCGGCGAGGAAAAAGTATCCAGTACGGCCAAGGGAGCTGGGATTGGTGCGGGTATCGGCGTGGTTCTGTCGTATTTGCAAAATCGTAACGAAAGCAGCAAAAAGCGTAAAGAAAGCATGCTCAAAGCAGCGGGTATAGGCGCCATTGCCGGCGGCGGCGTGGGCTACTATATGGACAGCCAGGAAGCAAAACTTCGCAGGACACTGCGTTCGACCGGGGTCAGCGTTGAGCGTGACGGCGATACGATCAATTTAATCATGCCCGGTAACATTACCTTCCAAACCGGCGGACACGATCTCAATGCCGGTTTCCATGAAGTAATCGATTCGGTTGTAATGGTTTTACAGGAATTTGAAAAAACCATTATTGTGGTAGCCGGGCACACCGATAGTCAGGGGTCGGAAAGCTACAATCAGGGCTTGTCAGAACGTCGCGCGACTTCGGTAGCGAATTATCTGCTGAGCAAAGCTGTCATCGAAGCTCGAATTGATGCCGTTGGTTTCGGTGAAACAGCGCCGATAGCTGATAATGGAACCGATGAAGGCCGTGCGCTCAATCGCCGTGTAGAACTCTCCCTGCTCCCCATCACCGAATAAGAATCTTAATCGGTTATACCAGGGTCAAATCGCATTAAACCCGGCGATGGCAATAGTGACCGGTGTTTTCGCTAATGGACTACTGTTAAATATCCGGCTCCTGTCGATTTAAAATGGCATGAGCCGGAATCCCAATGAGTTGGCGCATGACTTTCACTTCGTCAGCCATCGATAGAATCTATTTCAATCTAAGATCCCCTCCTTCAAATTACTATTGTCATCGCGCTTAAACAAGTCGCATAATGATCGGCCAAACTATCGGCAGGGGCATTGAATGAAAATCCATCAAAATATACTGAGCACCATCGGCAATACACCGGTGGTCAAAATCAACCGTCTGGCTCCAGGCAATATTAACCTTTACGCCAAAATTGAAGCCTTCAATCCGATGGGTTCGGTTAAAGACCGGCTGGCGCTGGGTATTATTGAAGATGCCGAAAAATCAGGTGATTTGAAACCGGGTCAGACTGTCGTTGAAGCGACCAGCGGTAATACTGGAATCGGTCTTGCCATGGTTTGCGCGCAGAAGGGCTACCCGCTTGTCGTCACTATGGCAGAAAGCTTCAGTGTCGAACGTAGAAAATTAATGCGCTTTCTCGGTGCTAAGGTCGTGTTGACGCCGGCGCCGATGAAAGGCAGCGGCATGGTAAAAAAAGCACGCGAGCTGGCTGAGGCCAATGGCTGGTTTCAAACCCGGCAGTTCGAAAACGAATCGAATGCCAACATGCATTCAAAAACGACCGCGCCGGAAATTCTGTCGGCCTTCGAGGGCATGAGCCTCGACTACTGGGTCACCGGTTACGGCACCGGCGGCACCTTGAAGGGGGTTGCTCGCGTACTCAGAAAAGAGTCGCCGAATACCCAAATCATTGTCTGCGAACCCGAAGTTGCCAGCCTGTTGAGCGGGGGCATCGAGCAAAAACGCAACGCCGATGGCTCGCCAGCCGAAAGTCATCCCGGTTTTAATCCACACCCGATGCAGGGCTGGACACCCGATTTCATTCCCAAACTCGCTGCCGATGCCGTAGCGGCGAACGACGCCGACAAAATACTAACGGTAACCACGCCTCGCGCCTTTGAATGTTCGCGAAATCTGGCTCAGCAGGAAGGCATTTTTGTGGGGATCAGTGCGGGCGCAACCCTGGCGGCAGCGCTTGAAATTGCCGAGACTGCGGCCGATGGTGCCAATATTTTATGCATGTTGCCCGATACCGGAGAGCGCTATCTCAGCACTCCACTGTTCGAAAGTATCGAAATCGACATGTCCGATGAGGAAAAAGTATTGTCAGCGTCTACGCCGAGCTGTCAGTTTGGTTAACACCGGTCGCTTGAATCGCAATTAGCTTTGCGAAAATACGGTCTCGGTGCCCTGCTCAGGGGCACCAGGAATCAATTGCGCAAGACCCAGCGATGCCACCGCTATCATTGCACCGACGATGAATACCATCCCAGGCGAAACAATCCACAACATGCCGAGTAAAAAAGGCAGTACTACTGCGGCGATATGATTGATTGAAAATGCAACGCCTGCGGTTGAGGCGATATCCGCCGGGTCGGCAATTTTTTTGAAATAACTTTTCAAGGCAATCGCCATCGCAAAAAATATGTGGTCGATGATATAAAGCACCGAAGCCAGCACCGCCGATTCGGCAAAAGCGTAGGCGACAAAAATAACGATCAAACCGCTGTATTCGAGGGTCAGGGTGCGCTTTTCGCCCCAGTAGTTAACCAACCGACCGATTCGGGGGGCGAGATAAATAGTCAGCACGCTATTCACCAGAAACAGTAGCGCCATTTCGCTAACCGAAAAACCGAATTTTTCAACCATCAAAAAACCGGCGAAGACCATGAATATCTGACGCCTTGCACCGGATAAAAAGGTTAAGAAATAATATAACCAGTAGCGTTTACGCAAAATCATCGTCTTATGCTGCTCGGCTTCCCCCTTAAAATGAGGGAAGGCATAAAATATATAAACCGCCATGCACAGCGTAGTGGCCCCGAACAACAGATAAATCCAGAGATACTCGAGTTGGACTAACTCAACCAGAAGGTAGATCAGGGCGAGTACAGCCAGACCGGTGAACGAGGCAACCGATATCTGTTTGCCCAGCACAATCGGCAAGCGCTCGCGACTGATCAACTGCATCGAAAGCGATTGCTGTATCGTTTCGGCATAATGAAACCCCACTGACATTAATACCGTGGTGAAATACAAACCCATCACCGACGGCAGCATTCCGGTCATCGCCGTTCCGATACCAAGCAGCAGCAGGGAAAAAAACGCAACGGTTTGCTCACGCATTAGCAGCAGCAAAAAGACTACTGCAAAGGCGAGAAATCCGGGTACCTCCCGCAGGCTCTGCAAGATACCGATTTCGATGCCGGTAAAGCCTACCTGTTCAACCGAAAAATTATTGATCAACGCGGCCCAACTGACAAAACAGACTGGCACGGCGGAAGAAAATAAATAGAGTAAGATTTCCGGTTTTTGGGGTGATTGCTTTAACATGCCGAGATTCTGTACCTTTAATTAGACTTAATCAATGGATGCATTGTTATCCGGGTTTTCGCTCGGCCTCTCGCTGATACTTGCCATCGGAGCACAAAACGCCTTTGTCTTAAAACAGGGCTTAAAGGGCGAGCATGTGTTGCTGGTTTGCCTGATCTGCGCAGGCTCCGATGCTGCATTGATTTTAGTCGGGGTCAGTGGTTTTCACCTGCTGATTTCAGCCTACCCGGAAGTCGCCTTTTATGCCCGGGTGGGTGGTGCCCTGTTTTTATTTCTATACGGATTGCGCAGCTTCTACGCGGCGGTAGTGAATTCCGAAATTCTACAACCCAGCAACATTAAGAACAGCAGTTGGCTGCAAACCGCCCTGATCTGCCTGGCCTTTACCTGGCTCAATCCCCACGTCTATCTCGATACTGTGGTATTCCTGGGCTCAATTTCGACTCAGTTTGCCGGTCAGAAAATCTGGTTTGCGGCCGGAGCCAGCACGGCCTCTTTCGTATTTTTCTTCAGCCTCGGCTATGGCGCTGCCCTGCTCCGCCCCGTGTTCGCGAAAGCGAACGCCTGGCGCCTGCTCGACCTTTTAATCGGAATCATCATGTGGGCGATCGCCACCAGGCTCGTGTTGATGAATTGAGCAGAATTTTGTACCTCCAGGGCGCGCTACCAAATCCAGTTATAAATGACCATATAAAGGCCTAACAACAGTAGAGCGCCGAAAAAAACCTGGCG
>JBLHOA010000182.1:0-6746 GCA_047622345.1 Gammaproteobacteria bacterium
GTCGCGCAGTAGGCGACAAGCCCATCCTATAGAAACGAAGAGACTCTCGCCGTCACGAGCGATCCATATGCAAGGCGGATATTTCTAAGAAGGCCTGAGCGTACGAATAGTACGCGATGGTCTCGTAGAAATATCCAACGCCGCAGATGGGTCGCGCAGTAGGCGAGATCCAGAGGCTCAATAAAGAATCTCTCTAAAAGGATATAGACTGGATCGCCATGAGTTAGCAAAATCCCTGCATCGTTAACTCCGATTGGGTGAAAGGCATGGAAATTGAATTTGAAGGCAGGACTATCGAAACCAGCGAAGGTGGTTTCCTGATTGAACCGGGCGATTGGAGCGAAGGGCTGGCCGAGTCCATCGCGAAGGAAGAGCAGATCGAACTCAGTGATCGACATTGGGATTTGATCCGCTACCTGCGTGATCAATATTTGAACAATGGGGGTAATCAACCGAACACGCGAACCATGATCAAGGATATGGCCGCGCTCTGGGGTGAGAAAATCAAGTCGAAAGACCTTTATGATTTGTTTCCCGGTGACCCGAGCAAGCAGGGTGGCCGCATTGCCGGCTTACCGGAAAGTCGCCGCAAGGGCGGTTATTGAATCCTGTTTATCGATGCCCGCCGTCTGCACAGGTGGAAATTAAGGGTCGCAAAGTCGAATTTTTTACACGGTTAGTGCGTTTATATGACGCTGCAGAGTTGCAGTAGTCACCCGGTGCATTGCACGTGACAATCGGTTTTACTCGTGACATTCTTTGTACTTTTCCGGGGCAGGTGAGTTATCACCGGCTTCGATGGTTAAAAATGTTGTTATAGAAATCAGGAAGGTTGCGATGTCACCGAAGGCCAGAACTAAAAATCCAATGCGAGATCGATTCAGCAGGCTGACGCTGTTAGCAGGGTTGATAGTTATGCTCGCGGTTGGCACCACGTTGATGCAAACCGTGGCAGCCGCCAGTCAGTCAACGACTATATTCAAACGCGTTCCACTGCAATTTATTGCAGCCCTGGGAGATCCCGAGGCGAGTTCGGGGAGCGGCGCCGAAAGCTGGGGAATCTGGCGTAAAGATCCCGGGCCGAGGGGAGTCAAGTTGAAGGACTATGAAAAGCTCGCCGCGGCCGGCGGAGTGGCGCCGGCAAAGTGGGCTTTCGATAAAAATGACTGGTGGGTCGAGGAAAACGGTTTGATTATGGAGCAACCCGAATTTCCGCTACCCCCGGGTAAATACATGGTGACCGGCGATCGCGAGGCAATCGCGATGCTCACCATTCACGCCGATGATGAAAATGGTGTGCGCCGATGGGAGCTTGGCAATGATGCAAATCTTTACGATGTCACCCATCTGGGCTGTCGCTCGGCGCGTTATACACCCGCTGACGGGATTAATTCCTGTTCCCCGGCGAAGGCCGACCGTGGCGAATACCCGATCAGGCCTGGCGCTATTATGCCGATTGTGGAAGGCTGTAAAAAACTCGATTATACGGTGCTATTTATCGTGGCCGTCGCCGTAGATAATTAATCGGGTGCTTACCTGGAGGTCAGCTTCGCCTGGCATCGATCTGCATTGCGACGATACAGATTGTCGTCGATGTGTACCGGGTCTTGCTGGCGGAAATTCCCGCCTCAGCGAAGTACTTCATCTCCTTTGACTCATAGAACCTCTGGACCATTCATTCCCGGCGGTCCGATGTATTGCTCTAGCCCGGGACACCAAAAGTAGGCGCCCCGAGTCGGGCTCTGAATGGGTCAGATGACGGAAAAGAAAAAATTGATTTTTGTTTTTCCTTAGGCCGCATCGGCACTACTAGCGAGCTAGTGTGTATTTTCATGACCATTCAGTCAATGCGCCTTTATTGGGGTTGGAGTACTTGCATTTATGCGGCTCTATTCATTTCCGTAAGGTTAAGCTGCACCCCGGCACATAAATTTTATTTCAACGGTTTAGAAATCAACCAGCTGTCGGCGTACCCGGGTTTCGAGTAATGGAATAGCTTTTTCCAAAACCAGTTCCTTGAAATGAGTGGTTTGCTGATGGGCTTCCAGACCGGCCTCGTCGTGATACATTTCGTAGATAAGAAATTCAGCGGGGTTATCTGGGTCAACGTGCGTGGTATAGGCGACTACGCCCGGTTCGGCGCGCGATGCCGGCCCCATTTTTTCGAGAATTTCACGAACTTTATTTTCATTGCCGGTTTTTGCGGTCCAGCTGACTACGAGTACAAATGCCATATTGAGTTCCTCCTGAGGAATTAAAGCGGTTGATTTTTTATAGTATTAAATGCGCTTCGTCTAAAGTAAACAGGCCTGGGAAAAAACCTTCAGCGCCTAGCCACCTAAAGCACACGATCAACGCCATGGGGTTGATCGTTCGTCGCGAGAAATCAGCAACAGCTTGACTGACTACGATACAATGCGGGCATGCTGCGTTATCGAGTTCTGTTAAAAGTTTCGTTAACCGCCCTGGCGGCTCTGGCATTAGTACTTTTCAGTCAGCAACTGGTGGATTGGTACCCCGAACAAAGCCGATGGGTGTCGGGTTTTTTTGAAGGTAAAGTAATTCAGCTACCGCCATCCACTGCTTCCGCGCCCCCAATCGATAACATTCCAGCTATGCCGGCCTGGGTCGATGCACAACCAGCGGCCGATTCGTTAAGCGCCGCCTTTTATGCCGGGCCAGTCAGCCTGAGCGGTTGGGTGGCGACCGAGTATGGTGAGGTAGTGGCCGGTGAAACCGTGGTGCTGCATTCGCCCTCGCAGACGATGCACTATTCGACTTCCACCGGAAGCTCGGGTGAATTTACTTTCAGCAATATCAAACCGGGCCTGGACTATGTGTTGAAAATATCGCCGCATGGTATGTACAAACGTTTCAGTGTATCCCTATTGCAAATACTCAGTGACCGGGAAGCGCCCGCCATCGCGCTCGAAGCCATTCCAGTGGGCATCCTGGTGGGTAGTATTATCGACCCCTATAATCGGCCGCTGGGCGGGGTCGAGCTTTATCTGCGTACGCTGGAAAAGGACTTATGGGCGGTGACCACGGTTAGCGATGATAACGGTGGGTTCGTAATTGAGAATTTTGCTGCCGGTGCCTATCAGCTGGTGATCAAGTCGGGGCAATCGCTCAAAGTCACCGGCCTCGAATTCGACCCCATGCGTGGTGATGTAATCAATTAGAGTATTGATGTCGGCCCCTATGAAATAAGCGGTACCATTTTTGATGAGTCCGGTCGCAGTTTCGACAATACCGAAGTGCTGCTCCATTGGGCGCGGGATGAAAATGATATCCGCTACCGTTCGACGCGCAGCAGCAAGGCCGATGCCAGCGGAAAATTTAAATTTTCCGGGCTTGGCCCCGGCGATCACGAATTGCTGGTTTATGCCTGGCGCGGTGAGATAGTTAAAAAAACCATGCGCAGAGTGATTAATGTCGGGGTCGATTCGGCTGCGGTCAGCATCGTTTTCGGCTATTGAAAAGATAGCGACCTTGCCGCTATTCCCGCTGCCAGGACTCGAGTTCGGTATTCGATGAAACGCAGCGGTCCAGATCGACCAGAATTCCGTTCTCTACCTTGTAAATCCAGCCATGAACGGTTAGGTCGGCGCCCTGATCCCAGGCAGTTTGTACGGTCGTGGTGTTACAGACATTGGCCACCTGTTCGACAACATTGAGTTCGCAGAGCTTGTCAAACCGGTCGCTGTCACCGAGATCCTGCAAATGCTTGCGATTAAAGCGGATCACGTCTTTGATGTGTCGTAACCAGTTGTCTATGAGGCCGTGACCCTGAACGTCCAGTGCTGCTTTGATGCCACCGCAACCGTAGTGCCCGCAAACAATAATATGCTTTACCTCGAGCACTTCGACTGCGTACTGGATCACCGACAGACAGTTCAGGTCGGTGTGTACGACCACGTTGGCAATGTTGCGGTGCACAAAAACTTCACCCGGGGGCAGGTTGATAATTTCATTCGCCGGGACACGGCTGTCCGAACAACCGATCCACAGATAGTCCGGGGCCTGTTGTTTGCTCAGGCGCAGAAAAAACTCCGGATCCTGCGCACAGATTTTAGCCGCCCAGGCTTTGTTATTGTCGAACAGTGCCTTCAGTTTTTTCAACTAACCAGTCTCCAGTTGTTTGCGTGTAGCGTTAATCAAGGCTGCATTTTCTGCAGTTCGGCAATGCGCTCGTCCAGTGGCGGATGCGTCATGAATAATCGTTTAATCCCCGAGCCGAGCCCGGCATTGATGCCGAAGGCGACCAGTTGGTCGGGCAGTTCGGGTTTCTGCGTGCTGTTTCGCAAACGGGTCAGCGCGGCGATCATCTTATTGCGGCCGGCCAGGCTTGCGCCCCCGGCGTCGGCGGCAAATTCGCGACGACGGCTGAACCACATGACGATAATGCTCGCGAGGATACCGAGTAATAATTCGGAGACTATGGCGGTAATCCAGAAGGCGGGCCCGTGACCGCGCTCGACCTTGAAAATGACCCGGTCCACGTAATGTCCGATTATCCTCGAGATGAAAATAACAAAGGTATTAACCACGCCCTGAATCAGCGCCAGGGTTATCATGTCGCCGTTAGCGACGTGGCTGACTTCGTGGGCGAGCACCGCTTCCGCTTCGTCCTGAGTCATTTTTGCAAGTAGGCCGGAACTGACCGCAACCAGCGCATTGTTGCGCGACATGCCGGTGGCAAAGGCATTGATATCCGGAGCATCATAGATCGCTACTTCGGGCATGCCGATGCCGGCAGCTTCGGCCTGACGTCTAACCGTCGCCAATAGCCAGCGCTCGGAACTGTTACTCGCCGTTTCGATGACGTGGGCGCCGGTCATGCGCTTCGCGCTCCACTTCGAAATGGCGAGTGATATAAGTGAACCGCCGAAACCGAAAACGGCGGCGAAGATCAACAGGCTATTAATGTTGATCCCGACACGTTGCTCATCGAGGATCGTGTCGACACCCAGAATTCTTAAGGTTATGCCCAATACCAGTACGATGGCGAGGTTGGTTATCAAAAATAATGCGATGCGTTTCATAGTTAGTTCCACCTGGTTAAAGGTAAGCAACTGCCCGCCCCGATCCTGCAGGCGCGCCGTGCGATGTTAAAAATTACTAACCGATATATAGGCAATGACTGCAGTAAACAAGTCATGCCGCGATCACTATATTCGATCATTCTGGTTATAGGTTGAATTAAATCGAATCGGTACTCTCTTTGACGGCGCATCACGGTGAAAAGTCACCCGAAAAGCCGTCAAGCAGCCAGAAACCTGGCTGATGCACCGATATTTCAGGGATGGAAATCATTTCCTCTCGACTGGCGGGGTGTATGGCATAATTATCTACCCATCAATGCAGGTGAAACCTTGAGCAACGACGATTTACATCCCGAAGACCTGAAGCGGCGTGATTATCTGGTGAAAATGCTATCCGTGGCTGCCCTCAGTATGACTCCGGCGGGCGTTGTTTATCCGGCCTGGTGGAGTACGCCTGCGAAAAAACTCGACAGCGAGCGTTCTATTTACCAGATGGAAGGGCGGGTCAATGTTAACGGCCGCAAAGCGGATCTGGACACGCGCATCAGCGCCGGTGACACGGTCAGTACTGACCGCGACGGCGAGGTGATTTTTGTCGTTGGCAGCGATTCATTCATCATGCGTACCAACAGCGAAATGGAAATCGAGGGCGAAGGATTTTTCGTCAACACGCTGCGTATGATTAGCGGAGGAGTACTCTCGGTTTTCGGCCAGCGCCGCGCCAGCCAGGAGTCAATTCGCATGCTCTCGTCGACCGCGACCCTGGGCATTCGCGGCACCGGGGTTTACATGGAAGTCGAACCCGATCTGACCTATCTGTGTACCTGCTACGGACAGGTGGCTCTGGCCTCGGCGCAGGACCCGAATGACAGCGTGATTCTTACCGCCGAATATCACGACGTGCCCAAATACATTACTAATAAAGCGAGCAATGGGTCGCGCATTCGTGAAGCCCCGGTAAAAAACCACAGCGACGTCGAGCTTAAACTACTCGAAAAAATTGTCGGCCGTGATGTGCCGGAGGGTTTCGAAACCGTCGAGCGCAAAAAGTCCTACGATAAGTAGAGTTTGCGCAGTTGCCTGCAAGATAAATCCCCTGTTCTGTACTTTACGGGTTTTATGCAAAGAGTCGTTTATTTTTTTACCTGATCATTTACGCGGTTGCGATGAACAAAAAAATCGAAATGGCGCTGAAACGGTTGCAGGCCATTTTGCCGCTGCGCTCGGGTCTGCAGTCACTCAGCAACGAGGATGCCGGGCTCTATTGCAAGTTGCTTAATAGTTATCTGCAACTGGGTCGAACCTTGACCCGTGCCGAAGTCGCCGGAATTGTTGGCAATGCCGAACAGGCATTGAACACGATCGCGGCCAGCAAATTGATTGTGCTGGACGCAGACGGTAATCCTGCGGGCGCGTATCCGTTCACCTCAAAAGCGCGTGAACACAAAGTGGGTATCAACAATGTAACTACCTGTTGCATGTGTGCTCTGGATGCCCTCGCGGTCAGTTCGATGTTCAACATGCCTGCGGTCATCGATTCAAAATGCCGCGTCAGCGGCGACCGGATTCACATCGAGCAGAATGGCAGCACCATTATCGGCGGCACACTGGGTGCCCGGGTTGGTATCAACTGGGGAGCTGCGGCTGACAACACGGTCTGCGCCGAGTCCCTGTGCCTGGAAATGGTATTCCTCGGCAACC
>JBLHOA010000183.1:0-6703 GCA_047622345.1 Gammaproteobacteria bacterium
CCTGGTTACTGCGCGCAATAGTCCTGCACACGAACGAGTAATACGAACACTTCGTGCCTGGAATGTGCGCATCGATGAAACTTTCTTCCTGGGTGGGGTAGCAAAGTCCAAGATTCTCGAATCCTTTTCCCCGCACATCTTTTTTGACGATCAACACCAGCATTGTGATGCCGCGTCACAAGTGGTTCCGACTGCGCGGGTACCTTTTTAATATTCTGCTTAGCCTTCATCAGGAAAGCCCAAAGACAAGTCATCAAACGATCGAATTCGTTTTAACGGATTTGTTGCAGACATAAAAAAACCCGGTAAACCGGGTTTTTAAAAAGTCAATTAAACGTCAGTCGTCTCGACGTTGTTTTTCCAGACGCTCATGCTTTTCCTGCGCTTCAACCGTCAGAGTTGCAATCGGTCGCGCTTCAAGCCGGAACAATCCAATTTCTTCACCCGTTTCATCGCAGAAACCGTAAGAACCATCGGCTATTCGCGACAAGGCCAAGTCGATTTTATTAACCAGTTTGCGGTAGCGATCACGGGTACGCAACTCGAGGGCGGCATCGGTTTCCAACGAGGCCCGGTCATTGATATCAGGCTCCTGCCAGTTTTCCTCTTTCAGGTGCGAAATAGTATTCTCCGACTCCTGCACCAGCTCTGCACGCCAATCTAATAATTTCTTACGAAAATATTCGATGTGCTTTACGGACATATATTCTTCGTCCAGGGATGGTTTATAGCCCTCGGGTAATTCTTTAGTCATTGATCCTTATCTCCAATGATTGCCATCGACAGACTGATATTCAAACCGGGGGTAGTGAGATAACCAGTACTTCTGTCGGACAAAACGCTTTATGCTGCCAGCTTACGGGTATCAACCTGTGACCTGAACTTACTCTGTCCAGCACCAGTCAACAATAAAAGGCGGGCAGTATAGGGGCGTTCTTTCGGTTCATCAAGCACTTAACGATATTTTTTGGTCGAAGTTGGTTATTTTTGATTAATGCATTGATTTTAATGCAATAAATTGCTTATCTGCTATCCAATTAGACCTAAGCTATGTTGAATTGGCCCTTTGATTACCCGCAAGCTGGGTATCCTTTCTTGATGGGCCGATCCAGAGTTTGTTCTTTTACGAAATTAATCATAGACTTGACGCTCATATCAGCAACAAGTAGAGAATTTCTGTCACGATGATTTCAGTCCGTTTAATTATCCTTATTGCCGTTGTTGCCTGTTTATTCTGGCTGATCAGGCGTTTGTTTGTTCAGCCTTCCTCGCCCCCGGACAGTGAAGCTAGCCCTTCTGAAAACATGATTCAGTGTAAATATTGTGGTACCCATGCACCCGAGTCTTCGATAACCCGGGTCAATGAACAGCCCTATTGTTGCAAGGAACATGCAGACCTCGACCAAGCTTAATCAGGCTGCAGTAAACCTACCCCGAAAAAGAAGCACCAATTGGACTTCGGTTCGGTTGCTCAATGTTTATCGTCTGGGTTTGGCTGCGATTTTCTTCAGCCAGGCATTTGTCGAACGTTCACCGCTAATTAACATTGTCGATCTGGGCTTATATTCCTGGGTTAGTTTTGCCTTTTTAGTCCTCGCATTAGTCTGGATGCTGGCAGCCTGGATCGAACGTCGCGGTTTCGAAAACCAGGTGTCGCTGCAAATATACAGTGACACTATTATCATCATTTTGTTAATGCATGCCTGCGGTGGCATTTCCAGCGGGCTGGGCATGTTGCTGATGATTTCAATTGCAACGACGGTATTGCTGACTCAGCAATCGCTGGCCATTTTATTCGCCGCTCTGGCATCGCTGGGTTTATTGGCTGAACACGTTTTTTCAGCATTTTACGTGCCTGAATACACCGGCACTTCAACCCAGGTTGGTATTCTCGGTGCCAGCCTAATCGCTACCGCGATCGTAACCCATAAGCTTAACATGCGCCTGCGCAGCACAGAACAGCTCATCCAGCAACGCGAACGCGATGTTGCCCTGTTATCGGCACTCAATCAGCAAATTATCGATAACCTTCAGGCCGGGGTTATCCTGCTTGACCCGGACAATCAAATCAATCACATCAATCAGGCCGCTATCCAGCTACTAAAGCTTGACGGCAGCAATGCCGAAGCCTTAGCCAGAGATTGCCCCAAATTGCTGGCAGTTATCGAAACCTGGCAGGAAACGCCCGAATTGGAGAAACACTATTTACCCGCCGAATCGGGGCTCGACAATATTCAGATAAGCATCCAGCAATTACAAAGCCAGGGGCAAACTAATACCATGGTTTTTGTCAACGACGTATCTTCGATTCGTAACAGTATGCAGCAGGCCAAACTGGCTTCGCTGGGACATCTGACGGCCAGTATTGCCCATGAAATCAGAAACCCGCTGGGAGCTATTTCCTATGCCGCGGAATTACTGAGTGAAAATGACGATATCGACGAATCCGACCGGCGCATGGTGAAGATCATCAATCAGCATACATTGCGCATCAATCACATTATCGAAGATGTATTAAACATTTCACGCGGCAGTTCGACCGTGCAGGACACGATCGACCTGGCCGACTGGATCGATTCCTTCATTACCGAATTTTGTCAAAGCGGGCTTGCTACTCCCGAGCAGTTTAAATTCGAAAATGAGATCGGGAATTTTAAAATTCAATTCGATTCGGGTCATTTAAGTCAAATTTTCACCAATCTATGCAGCAACGCGCGCATCCATGCCGATTCTGACAAGCCGATAATTATTCGTATGTTCGGCAGGCAAGGCGCCCCAGTCTGTGTCGAAATCGCCGATCAGGGACCGGGCATATCGAGTGACAAACTGGATAAAATTTTCGAACCCTTCTATACCACCAGCCACCAGGGATCGGGGCTGGGTTTATATATTGTAAGTCAGCTATGCGAACTCAATAACGCCGCTATTTCGGTGCAGTTAAATCAGTATAATGGCACCAGTTTTACCCTGCAGATGCCCACTACCAATATACAGGCCAGCTGATTTTGCAATGAACAAGAAATCCATTCTAATCGTAGACGATGAACCCGACATCCGGGAACTGATCGAAATCACCCTGCAGCGCATGGGTCTCGATACGCAATGCGCCGAAGACTACAGCCAGGCGACACGGATGTTGCATGACCGGCGGTTCGACCTTTGTCTGACCGATATGAAACTGCCCGACGGCGATGGCATCGCACTGGTCGAGCACATCCAGCAACTTTACCCTGACACGCCCAGCGCGGTTTTTACCGCGCACGGCAGCATTGACCTGGCGATCAGGGCGATGAAGTCGGGAGCTTTCGATTTTGTCTCCAAGCCGGTATCCCTCGACACGCTGCGCAACCTGGTCGAAAAAGCGCTGACCCTGCCGAGTGAATCCGCAAGTGTCGATGAGCCGGCCGATTCAAAGTATCAAATTCTGGGTGAGTCAGAATCGATGATCGAGCTCAAACGATCAATTTCAAAGTTTGCGCGCAGTCAAGCTCCGGTATTCATTTGCGGGCAATCGGGCACGGGTAAAGAACTGGTTGCGCGGCAGATTCACCTGCAGGGGGCGCGCAGTAATGCCCCTTTTATTGCCGTTAACTGCGGAGCGATTCCATCTGAATTGATGGAAAGCGAGTTTTTCGGCCACATAAAGGGCAGTTTTACCGGGGCGGCCGGCGATAACGAAGGCCTGTTCAAGGCGGCGCACGGCGGTACTTTATTTCTCGACGAAATTGCCGATTTGCCACTGGCGATGCAGGTCAAGCTGCTTCGCGTGATTCAGGAAAAATCGATCCGCCCGGTGGGTTCACAGCAGGAACAGGCGATCGATGTGCGCATTATCAGCGCTTCGCACCAGGACCTCGACGGCATGGTCAAACAGGGCGATTTTCGCCAGGACCTTTACTATCGCATCAATGTTATCGGCGTCACTGTTCCTCGCCTGGCCGAGCGGGATGCTGATATTGAACTGCTGACCAGGCGTCTGATAGATCGATACAATGTGCAAAATTCGACGTCGATCAGCATTGACGGTAACAGCCTGAGTGCCCTTAAACAGTATGATTTTCCAGGAAATGTGCGCGAACTGGAAAATATTCTCGAGCGCGCGACCGCACTTTGCGAAAATGCCTGTATCGATATTGACGACTTGCAACTACCCGATAGTGGCTCAAGAGTCGAAGAAAACCAGACCAGCCTCGGCGAATTAACCCAGCAGTTGGAAAAAGAAGAAATTATCAAAGCACTGGAAAGCCACCGCTGGAACCAGTCGGCAACCGCTCGCACTTTGGGGATGACTTTACGCCAGCTGCGCTATCGCATCGACAAACTTAATTTGAGTAAAAATTAGCCGCCTTTCTTTAGCGGTGCCTGAAGGTAGCCCAGTTCTTCACCTGATTTATTGAATACCAGTACGATATTCCGGTAACGCGATTGCAGAGGTAGATAAATATTATCTGCCATTTCTGTGCGGGATTCAGTCAATAATTTGTCCAACTGCGCTTTCATATCGGCATTGCTGGTAATAATCTCGCGAAGATTCAGCGAATGTTGCATGGTCTGTGCAAAATTAGCGTCAAACGGGCGGTAGAGATGAATCTGATGGTGTGGAGGAATTGACCTGTCGGTCACCAGCGCCAGCATCTTGTTTATGCCGTCCTGATCGATCGGCTTCTCCGCATAGATGAGCTGACGCGGATCTTTAGCCAGGCGGGTGAATTCAGCATTATCGCTATAATGTTCGTTCAGCTCCTCATAAGGCACAGTGTAAAAACTGTTCTCCCAGAACACTACTGCTATTGGGCGTTGCCCGGCTACCGCATATATCCCCCAGACCAATGCTGAAACCTGAAGTAATACAATAATCCCCAGGTCGCGCACGAGTTCGGAGCGTGGTTTTGCTGAATTGAATACGACGAAAGTTAATAAGGGTCCGAGAACCAGGTCGACCAGCGCAACGAGTTTGAATCCCTGTATACCACCCGAGGCGGTGAAATAGGGTTCGGGGAACCAGAAAAATAAAATGGTGAATATAAGTGCGGCAAATACCGCGAGGCTGAGGGTAAAATGTGCGCCAGCGGCAAGCGCTTTTTGCTTGAACACTTTCGGATTAAATTAACAAATAACGTCGGCGATGCAAGTACCACCCATAGTCCATTGAATTGGCGGAGTAACACCGTTTGGCGTAAAAGTAACCGTGTGGCTATCAACGGCAGCTGTCCCGGTACCGGTTATCACGCCATCGGTCATCGTAGCCGAAGCCACCACTCCCGAGGCTCCAACTGCACTCGGAATGCCATTACTACCAGCATCGGCGTCGGCTAAAGCAGTGATGCGTCTAATTTGAGCGTTGACTTCGAAGGCTGATTTAAAGACAGTAGTGGCGAGAATAACTTCGGTGAATTGACTGCGTTTGGTGTAGGTCTGGTAGGCAGGAATTGCAACTGCGGCGAGGATGCCGATGATAGCGACGACAATCATTAATTCGATCAGGGTAAATCCGTTAGTCGTTTTAGCTCGCATCCCGTTATCCTCATACTAAATAATAAGGCAGGCTGGCGAAGATTACACCAGCCTGCTTTTCATACTAACCGGTGATTAGCAAAGTCCACCAGCGATACAGGTTCCACTCAATACCCATTGAATCGGAGCTACGATGCCGCCAGGCGTCATGATTACCGTTAATGAATCGACATCGGCATGACCTGTAGCCGTAATTACACCATCAGTAACGGCAACACTAGTGACCATACCAGATGCACCGGCGCCAGTAGGTATACCATTTGCACCAGCATCAGCATCGCCGATTACAGTTAAACGACCAGTTTGAGCCGCTACTTCAAAGGCGCTCTTATAAGGCGTAGTTGCCAGTACTACTTCCGAGAACTTGGCACGCTTGGTGTAAGTCTGGTAAGCGGGTAAGGCTACTGCGGCCAGAATTCCGATGATTGCTACTACGATCATCAGTTCGATCAGGGTAAAACCAGATTGCTTTTTCATTATTTTTTTCCTTTTTAAAAAAAATTGGCCGGAGCCTCATTGAAGTCCGTTAATACTTCATGGGTTTATTGAATGCAGTCATCGTGCCAATATTGGCCATTTAAATTTAACCTTTAAATTTCAGTTGCTTATCGATAATTTGGAAAGCAGATAGAAACCCGCCCAGACATTTTTCACGCGAATGTTTAACATTTTTGTCAAAACCTGACAATTATGACAATTTGATCGGATCGGGCACTATTTACCCGATATAAGGAGCTGAACATTGATCAGCTCAGTTTTATCAACGACTTGAACTAGAATCACTGAAACAACTTAATATTAATAGTTGAATTAAGCGGTAACCCTTTGATCTAAAATATAATATACTGCCGCAAGACTCTTGATAAAAAATAATGCTATGGCCGCTACGAATATGACTCTAACCGGTATCGCGCGCAAGCTGGTCCTCGATGAGCACCTGGATGAAGCCGCTGCAATCGAAGCCGTGCAGAACGCAAACAAGGAAGGCATTCAACTCACCAGTTACCTGGTTAAAAATAAAATTGTCGATTCCACCGTTATTGCGATGATTTCCTCGCATGAATTTGGCTTACCGGTATTTGACCTGAGCGTGATGGATGTCGAACTTGCCGCCTTCAACCTGGTTGAAGAAAAATTAATCCACAAACTGAATGCGATACCGCTGTTCAAACGCGGCAGTAAGCTGTTT
>JBLHOA010000184.1:0-6671 GCA_047622345.1 Gammaproteobacteria bacterium
CAATGGTTCGATCATCTTCCGGCTGAATTCCGACGAGAACGAGTAATCCCCGTTCAATTTCGGCAACTACCTTCCCACTGACTTCAACCCGGGCTTCGGACACCCGTTGCAACAGGCTGATCAAGAAAGGATGTTCAGCATCGCGTTAGTGCTTTCGACTAAGGCCCTGGAAATTCCGGGCTCAGTCGCCGCATGTCCGGCATTGTGGATTATTTTGAGTTTAGAGTTATCCCACAATTGATGCAGCATAATTGCCTGATCAATCGGACAGATCAGATCATAACGGCCGTGCACAATATAACCGGGTATATCTTTGATACGATCGATATCGTTGAGTAGCTGATTTTTCCTGAAAAAGGATTTATTAATAAAATAGTGACACTCGATGCGCGCAATGCTTAACGCGAGATGCGGCCCGCTAAAATAATCAACCACATTAGAGTCGGGCAACAGGGTAATCGACGAACCTTCCCAAATGGACCAGGCCTTCGCTGCACCCATGCGTACGATTTCATTGTCACTGGTTAAACGTCGATAGTAGGCGTTAAGCAGTTCATCGCGTTCGTTTACCGGAATGGGATCGATAAAGCGCTGCCAGGCTTCAGGCAGAATACGCCCGGCATCACCTTCAAAAAACCAGCTTACATCTTCTTCACGGGCAAGGAATATGCCACGCAGAATAAGTCCTGATACTCTTTCCGGGTGAGTTTCGGCATAAGCTAGAGCTAGCGTAGAACCCCATGAACCGCCAAATACTACCCAGCGGTCAATGTCTAGAAATTCTCGGATTTTCTCGAGGTCGTCGACCAGATCCCAGGTCGTATTGTGTTCAAGGCTGGCATGCGGTTTCGACTTACCACAACCGCGTTGATCAAGGAGGATAATTCGATACCGCTCGGGGTCAAAGAAGCGCCGATGGGCCGGTTCGCAAGCCCCCCCGGGGCCGCCGTGGAGAAATATCACGGGAATTCCATCCGCATTGCCGCTTTCTTCTAAATACAATTGGTGCAAATCGGAAACCGGGAATAGCCAGGTTTTGTCGGCTTTTATGGCAGGAAACAACATTAGTTGAAAATAACCCCTGTTAGGTGATCATATGTAGGATATATCCTACGAATTCAGTCGTCACTAGCTGACACTAACTAAATCCCCGGTCGATTCAAATGGGCTGGGCAATCTGGCACTATAATAACACGACCAAAGGACAGGTCGACAAGCAGGGATGACGCCTACGGTGTACAGACGGACACAAAGGGACTTTTTATCAACTACGGTTATATCATCTTCTCCTCGGGATGTTCTCTGGCTCTGCTCAACTAGATCAGAGCCTTTTTTTGTCTGCCGATTGTCTTTTAATCGACGTCGGGCTTGTCTGCTGTTAGTCCGTCAAAGTCGAAAAGATTGCGGTCGAGCAGATGTGAAGCGGTCACATGGCAAAGTGAATTTAGTATATTTTGCACCCTTCCCGGATAAGCAACATCCCACTCACTCAACATTTTTTTCACTGATTGGCGTTGCAGATTTTGTTGCGAGCCGCATAGATTGCAGGGAATGATTGGATATTTTTTCAGTTCTGAATACTGCTTGATCATTGATTCACGAACATAGGCTAAGGGTCGTATAACCACATTACGCTTATCATCGCTTAGCAGTTTTGCGGGCATAGTTTTCAAGCGAGCATTAAAAAACATATTCAGAAAAGCAGTTTCCACGATATCATCGGCGTGATGCCCAAGCGCTATCTTGGTTGCCCCAAGCTCAGCCGCGGTATTATAAAGAATGCCTCGACGCAGCCGCGAACACAGTGAACAGGTCGTTTTCCCTTCCGGAATTATTTGCTTAACCACACTGTAGGTATCTTCTTCCACCACCCGGAAATCGATACCAATCGACGCTAAATAATCCGGCAGCACATGTTCCGGAAATCCTGGCTGCTTCTGGTCGAGATTGACCGCAATCAGTTCAAAGTTTACCGGGGCCACTTTTTGCAACCCGATCAACATATCTAGCATGCAATAACTGTCTGCGCCCCCGGACAGGCAAACCATAATTCGATCGCCGTCTTCGATCATACTGAAATCAGACACGGCGCGGCCCACTGCGCTACGAATTTTCCGGTGAATGCGATTGATATCAGGTTTTTCCAGCGCGCTGATATCAATCACCTGTGAATTGCTTGCCATTCCTACTTTCTCCAGAAGGCCGGCGTAAACAGAACCAGCAAGGTGAATATTTCAAGTCGGCCGAGTAACATGGCCAGAGTCAAAACCCATTTCGCAAAATCGTTAATCGAGGCGAAATTCAAACCTACGTCGCCGAGTCCGGGACCCAGATTATTGAGGCAGGCGGCTACGGCAGAAAATGAAGTCTCCTGGTCAAGGCCCGATGCCATCAGCAATAAGATCATCACTGCGGAAAGGGCAAAATAGGCAGCAAAAAACCCCCAGACGGCTTCAATGACATTCTCAGGGAGTGGTTTTTTGCCGATCTTGACCACAATTTGAGCATTCGGGTGAATCAAACGCTTGAGCTCGCGCCCACCCTGCTTGACCAGCAATAAAATCCGGATGACCTTAATACCCCCGCCAGTCGACCCCGAACAGCCCCCGATAAAACTGACATAAAGCAGCAATACCGGCAGGAAACCCGGCCAGCTATAGTATTCGGCAGTGGTAAATCCGGTCGTCGTGCCAATCGATACAACCTGAAACAACCCTTCGATAATGGATTCGGCGGTTGAGTTAAAAGTCTCTGTGGCCTGCAGATAGCCGATGGTTACTATGCTGACTACCAGCAACACGCCGATATAGGTTCTGAATTCGGCATCTCTTCTATAGGGCTTGAGCGACCGGTTGCGAATGGCGGTGAAATGAATGGCAAAATTAACCCCTGATAGCAACATAAAAACAATCGCAATAAACTGAATCGCAGTACTGTCAAAGAAGCCAATGCTGGCATCATGGGTGGAGAACCCACCAATTGCGACCGTAGAAAAGGCATGCGATATTGCATCGAACACCGACATGCCTGCAACCCAGTAGGCCAGACTGCAACTAATGGTCAACCCAAGATAGATAAACCATAGCGCTTTGGCCGTTTCCGTAATCCGGGGTGTTAACTTATTGTCTTTCACCGGCCCGGGAGTTTCTGCACGAAACAATTGCATGCCACCGACGCCGAGCATGGGCAGAACGGCGACCGCAAGTACAATAATTCCCATGCCACCCAGCCATTGCAATTGCTGGCGATAGAAAAGAATGGCATGCGGCAGGCTGTCGATTCCCGCGATTACGGTAGCCCCGGTGGTAGTCAAACCGGATATCGATTCGAATACCGCATCGGTTATCGAGATATCGTAGACCCCCGATAGATAAATGGGCAACCCACCGGCAACACCGAGCACCGTCCAGAATAAAACAACAACAAGAAATCCGTCGCGTAAGCGCAACTCCTTTTTTTGATTCCTTACCGGGAAAAATAGTATGAAACCGCTTACCAGAATGGCTAAAAATGCTTCGGCAAAGGCCATAACAGCCCCGTCACCATAGTAAAGCCCAACAGCCATAGGCGGGAAAAAGCTACTACTGAACAACATCAGGAGTAAGCCGAGAATCCGCTGGATAACTTGAAACTGCATTAGAAGTAGGTAAACCCGACCTGAAATAATTTTTCGACTTCACCAATTTTCTTTTTGTCAGTAAGAAACAGAATGACATGGTCTTCAGACTCGATGACCGTATCATGATGCGCAATGATGACTTTATCGCCTCTGACAATGGCGCTGATTCGGGTCTCTTTCGGCAAATCGATCTGCTCGATGCTACGCCCTACTACCTTGGATGATGATTTATCTCCATGCGCGATGGCTTCGATGGCTTCGGCTGAGCCCCGACGCAATGCGTGAACGGCGACAACATCGCCTCGCCTGATATGCGCCAATAGCGCACCGATGGTCACCTGATGCGGAGATATGGCGATATCGATTAAACCGCTTTCTACCAGGTCGACATAGGCTGGCCGGTTAATCAACGACATAACTTTCCTGGCACCCATGCGCTTGGCCAGCATCGCCGATAGAATATTGGCTTCATCATCATTGGTCAGCGCACAGAACACATCCATGCACTCGATATTTTCCTCGATCAGTAAATCCGGATCCGCAGCATCACCCAACAGCACGATCGACGAGTCGAGAATGGCGGATAATTGGCGGGCCCGCGCCGGGTAGGCTTCGATCACCTTTACCTGATAATTTCCTTCAAGCATTTCTGCAAGCTGACCACCAATATTGCCGCCACCGGCTAACATCACACGTTTGATGGGTTTATCCAACTTTCGCAGTTCTGAAATCACGGTTGGGATAAACTCTTTCGCCGCAATAAAAAACACTTCGTCTTCGGCCTGGATTACGCATTCCGACGAAGGCTCGATCGATTGACCGTCGCGGAATATGGCGGCAACGCGCATTTCCACACCGGGTACGTGTTCATTCATCGTCTTCAATGCGTGACCGACCAGCGGTCCATCGTCAAAGGCTTTAACCGCCACCAGCTGAACTCTGCCGCCAGCAAAATCAAGAACCTGCAACGCGCTTGGGTTTTCGATTAAGTGATAAAGATAATTGGTGACCAGCGACTCGGGGCTGATCATCACATCAACAGGAATTGAATCGGCCGCAAACAACCCCGGCCTGCGCAGATACTCGGGTGAGCGGATTCGGGCAATTTTGGTAGGCGTATGAAATATCGACGCGGCGACCTGGCAGGCGATCATATTTATTTCATCGCTATTGGTCAGGGCGATCAGCATATCAGCATCGTCGGCACCGGCACTTTCGAGCAAGGCAGGGTAGGCGCCATTGCCACAAATAGTACGTAAATCCAGTCGATCCTGAAGGTCGGAAAGAATTTCCTGATTAGTATCGATAACCGTGATTTCGTTGCTTTCTTCCCTGGCAAGCTCGGTGGCAACCGTCGAACCCACTTGTCCGGCACCCAATATTATGATGTTCATTGTCTAATGCTCTACTTAGGGATTCTTTTTGTTGTACAAGCCCAACGATTTTAATTTACGGTACAGGTGCGTCCTTTCCTGCCCAACACGGCGCGCTAATTCGGTCATATTGTTTCCGCATAAAACAAGGTGTCGGGATAAATACTCCCGTTCAAAAGCCTCTCTTGCTTCTCTCAAATCCATATCCAGATCGATCGAAATTTGCATTCTGTCTCCGGAAGCGACTTCAAACGAAACGGTAAACAATTGCAATGTCTGTTGAATTTCTTCAAGTTCAATATTTTCATTGTCGCTACGCGCGAGAATAGCTTTAATAAATTGCTTCAATTGGGTGATGTCACCCGCCCAATGATAATTTCGCAATAAATTCTGTGCGGCAACGTCAAAGTGGCGATAGGGAAGTTGTTCCTCATCGCTGAACCAGTTCACATAGTACTCTAACAATTCCGGTATATCTTCTATATGCTCGTCCAGGGACGGAATTGTAATTGCGTTGCGCCAATATTCGGCTAGTGACGGGCTAACATTATCCATGTTTCGCAGTTCTTCAAAGCTATAGCGACTGGCAACGATAAATCGTATTCGCGAGTCCCCGTTGTCCCCGGATAAATGCTGTAATAATTTCGTTTGCAGGTCGGAATTCAGATCCGCAATTTCACTAATGTATAAATGGCGGTTCATCGCAACTTGCTGCTCCAAGCCAATGCCCTGATCGAAAACCGCCAATCCGCCATCTTTTTTACACAAATAGTCGGCCCAGATTTTGCGACCGCTGCCATTGGCGCCACGAAAGAAAACGGGTTGATTGCTATGCCGCAAGTTTCTTATTTTTTGTTTAAGGATCTGAATAACCTCACTTTGACCAACCGGCTCCTCTATCCGGGGCATATTGCCGGATTGATTCAATTGGGCAGCCTGATTAAGTGCCGATTTGACCGTACTTAACAGTTTTGCCATCGATAGAGGCTTCTCGATAAAATCAATGGCCCCAAATCGAGTCGCTTCAACCGCGGTTTCAACCGTGCCGTGGCCCGACATCATTACCACGGGGCAATTGTCTGTCCCGGATGATTTCCACTCCTTGAGCAAAGTGACTCCATCGACTTCAGGCATCCAGATATCAAGTAATACCAGATCCAGGTGGGTACTCTGTTTGATTTCATTGGCTTCTTTCGCATGCTCGGCGACATCGACGCGATAGCCTTCATCTTCGAGAATATCTTTAAGTAGCAAGCGAATATCTGGCTCGTCATCAACGACTAGAATTCTTTCATTCATAACAGCACCTTGCTCTTAATTGGCGCAACATTCTGCGAATGCTGCGATTCTCCCGCTGTATTATCGACGGGTAATCGTATTGAAAACCGTGCACCACCCTGCTCCCCTCTGGACACACTGACGGTGCCATTATTTTCATCCACGATCTTCTGGACGATCGCAAGCCCCAGACCACTTCCTGATTTTTTAGTGGTCACATAAGGTTCAAATAAATTGTCGGCAACTTCATCGGCAATACCGTCGCCACTGTCTTCAACCACCAGTTCAACCGAGAGTCCCTGATTATCTTTAACGATACCGGTATGCAATTTAATCCAGCCCTCTCCCTCAATAGTTTCAAGGCTGTTCTTTACCAGGTTATGTATCAGCTGGCGCAGACG
>JBLHOA010000185.1:0-6643 GCA_047622345.1 Gammaproteobacteria bacterium
CCGGGTGTCTATAGCGCCCGATTTGCCGGCAGCAACGCCGACGATGCGGCCAACAATGCCTTGCTTGTCGAAAAATTACGCGATGTCCCTGCCGACCAACGTGGCGCCCAATACCGCGCGGTTATCATATTTATGCGCCACGCTGGCGACCCTTCCCCGTTGATCAGCGAAGGTAGCTGGGAGGGGCAGATTCAGCTTGACCCGGTTGGCACCGGCGGTTTTGGTTACGACCCGTATTTTTATCTGCCTGAACTTGGCTGCACCAGTGCAGAATTGAGCGCCGAGACCAAGAATCGATTGAGCCACCGGGGGCAGGCGTTACAGCGACTAAGGCAGATACTGCCGATGCAGAGTGTTTAGCAGCAATCCTCCGCTAGGGCTGTATATCCACCTGCCCTGGTGCGAGAAAAAATGCCCCTATTGCGACTTCAATTCGCATGAAATCGGCGAGATCCCCGAACAACAGTACATCGATGCACTGCTAATCGACCTGCAACAGGATTTGCCACTCATCTGGGGCCGCAGCATCGAAACTATTTTCATCGGCGGCGGCACCCCTTCGTTATTTTCTGCCGCTTCGATTGACAGCCTGTTCAGCGGGCTTCGCGCCTTATTGAATTTTTCTCCTGGCATCGAAATAACCATGGAGTCCAACCCCGGTAGCGCCGAAACTGAGCGTTATAAAGCGTATCGAGAAGCCGGGGTGAATCGATTATCGATTGGAATTCAGAGTCTAAACGACCACCACTTAACCCTGCTCGGCCGCATTCATGATTCGGCGCAGGCGGTTCAGGCCTTCGACAAAGCCCGAATGGCTGGTTTCGATAATATTAATCTGGACCTGATGTACGGCCTGCCCGAGCAATCTTTAGAACAGGCCGGTGAGGATCTCTCCCGAGCGCTAGCACTGCAACCCGAGCACCTGTCGCATTACCAGTTAACGATCGAGCCGAATACCCTGTTTCACAGTCGCACCCCCGCGCACATGCCGGATGAAGACCTTGCCTGGCAGCAACAGCTGCACTGTCAGGACTTACTCTTCGCGGCCGGTTACCAGCAGTACGAAATTTCAGCCTATAGCCGACCTGGGCGTAGGGCCGAGCACAACTTGAACTACTGGCATTTTGGCGACTATCTGGGCATCGGCGCAGGTGCCCACGGGAAAATAACGCTGGGTGGTGAAAACCGTGTGCTTCGTCGGGTTCGGCAGCGACAACCCAAAGCCTATATGGCAGACGTAGGCGTTAGCAGTAACATTAGCGAAAGCGTACTCGACGAATCGGACCTGATCTTCGAATTCATGCTCAATGCCCTGCGCCTGAGCGATGGATTCGAATCGCGTTTGTTTCACGACAATACCGGTTTGGCGCTCAATCAGCTGAATCCCGCGTTATCGCAAGCCGTCGATAAAGGTTTACTCGACTTCAATAACCAGAAAATAACCCCCACAGAACTTGGGATTCGCTTTCTAAATGACCTGCAATCGATGTTTCTGGACGTCCCGAAGCACCCGAAAAAGCCTTTCTGGAGCTCAGATGGCGGAATTATGCACAGCCATAAATAAACCTTTATACTTTGTCAACCAGTATTCTATTATTTTAAAAACCAATTCTTTAAACTTTATATCTCATTGATTTATAACACTTTAATTCAGCTGGTTAAAAAGTGACTAATCTAACGGAAAGCCACTGTTTTGCAGGCTTTGCGCGGGATTGCCACGTGTTATCCACAAAGTTATGCACAGTTTTTGTGGATAACACGCCCGTCGATAATCGACTCAATGTTTTAGCCAAACTTGATCAGAAAGCACTTTAACAAAGTGCGCTAAATGCACCCGAATTAATAGCGCATCAGTATAGAAAACACTTGCACTTTGGCGCGTAAAAGGTGAAAATTCGCGCCCTTTATCGCACCGACCTATTAGGCTTGATCATGAAACAAGGTATTCACCCAGACTATAGAGATGTTGTATTTCAGGACATCTCGTCCGAGTTTGCCATTTTAACTCGTTCAACCGTGCCGACTCGCGAAACTATTAAATGGGAAGACGGCAACGAATACCCGCTGATTAAACTGGAAATTTCCAGCCAGTCACACCCTTTTTATACCGGTAAGCAACACATCTTGCAGACCGCCAAGCAGGTTGACAAATTTCGTCAGCGTTACGGCAAATAATCAGCGCCATTTCAGGCGACAAAGGAAACCCCGCTCTGCGGGGTTTTTTTTTGGCTTGAAACTACAGCGCTTGCGCTAAATAATCGCTCCATGAATAAGTTAAAACAAATTATCCCCCTGCTCAGTGTTTGTTTGCTGCTTTTTGCCTGTGCCAAAAACCCGGTCACCGGCGATCGCGATTTCGTCACCGTGTCGGAACAGGAGGAAATTGCCCAGGGCCAGCGTTATCACCAATCGATTATTGCACAATATGGCGTCTATAAAGATGTCGCACTACAAAGCTATATCAACCGCATCGGCCAGGAACTCGCGCGGCAAAGTCATCGCTCACATTTGAATTACACCTTCACCCTGCTCGACTCTCCGGAAATCAATGCCTTCGCGCTGCCGGGTGGCTATGTCTACATCACCCGGGGGATTATGGCTTACCTAAACTCCGAGGCCGAACTCGCCGGGGTACTGGGGCATGAAATCGGCCACGTTACCGCAAGGCATTCGGTACGCCAGCAATCGGGACAATTCGCCTCTTCGATATTTTCTGTGCTGGTCTCCGCAGCAACGGGTAGCGGGTCATTGGGCAACCTGAGCCAGCAGATCAGCACCGGCATAGTACGCGGCTACGGGCGCGAGCACGAGCTTGAGGCCGATAAGCTCGGGGCGGTTTATCTGCACAAAAGCGGCTATGATCCGGACAATATGCTCGGCGTTATCGGGGTATTGAAGGATCAGGAAGTGTATGAAAAAGCCCTCGCCGCCAAACAAAACCGCCCTGCCAACATTTATCACGGCGTATTTTCAACCCACCCTAAAAATGACCAGCGCCTGCGCACCGTTGTCGCGGCGGCGAAAAAACTGTCGGACAAGCAATACAGGCCGGACAATCAATTGGCTTATTACCAGTACATTAATGACATGTCCTGGGGACAAAGCGCCCGCCAGGGGATTCTCAACGGCAATCGATTCACCCACCCCGAACTGGCAATTTCCATTTCACTGCCTGCCAATTGGGCGCATACCAATACACAGGAATATCTGACATCACAGCAAGCGACCAGCGGAGCCCGGCTACAGATTAATGTGGAAGCGAGGCAGGAGGGGGAGTCTCTGCCCGATCTGTTGAAACGTTTGACCAACAATACCAAACTGACTGCGATTATGGAGCGATATGGCGCGACTTCACTCACTCGAGTGAAACTGGCCAATGGCGAGTCGCAACCCGCCCAACTAACCGCGATTAACATTAACGACAATCAGGCCCTGATTCTACTTGGTACCACCAGTGCCGAAAATTTCGAACTGCTCAGCCCGCAATTTATTGCCACCAGCAAGAGCTTTCGGCGCCTGTCACCATCGGATATCAATGCAATAAAATATCAGCGATTGCGTGTCATAGAGCGTGACCCTAAAATGAGTTTTGAGTCACTTGCGCAAAGCAGTTCACTGAATGAACCGGCTATTGACACCCTCAGGCTGCTCAATCGCTCTTTTCCTGAAGGCAAGATTAACCAGTTATCCCATATTAAAACTGTTACCTATGATGATTAGCCGCCTACTGGTTTTGATCCCCCTGTCAATAATACTGGCTAGCGCCGAGACTTCGGCGTCCGCAAAAGCCGATCTGGCCTGCGTAAAAATTTCGCAGAAACTGGCGAGCGTCAAGCTGTTCGAATGTCGGCGTCTGGATATGATCGCGACCGAATCGGAATCGGTAAACGGATTTCCGCTGATGGTTAAGGAATACCCGCCACTTGCCAGGCGCAAGCCTAACGGCCGCATACTCATGATCGGGGGCACTCACGGCGATGAATTAACGTCGATCAGCGTCGTTTTTAAATGGATGAATATTCGGCAAAAACACCTTTCGGGCCTGTTTCACAGGCCTGTCAATCCGCTGTTAAATCCGGGCGGAGCCTTACAGACAAAGCATTCCCGAACTAACGCAAACCAGGTCGATCTCAATCGAAAATTTGCCTCGCCCGACGCGACGGCCAGTGCCGCTCTGGATTACTGGCCTACCAACGGCTACAAAATTAATCGCCGCTACCCGGGCCCTTTTCCGCTAAGCGAGCCCGAAACTAACTGGCTGTACACTGAAATAAAAAGTTTTAAACCCGACATTATAATCTCGGTTCATGCTCCCTTTTCGCTGGTCGACTACGATGCCCCGGACCGGAAAAATGCACCGCATAAAGTCGGCTATCTGTACAAAAACCTGATGGGCACTTACCCGGGGTCGCTGGGTAACTATGCCGGCCTCCATCTGGGCATTCCGGTGATCACCATCGAGTTGCCGCATGCCGGAATCATGCCATCCAGGAATAATATCGATCAGCTATGGACCGACCGGGTGCGCCGGTTAATTAGAAATGTATAACTTTGGCCCGACGACGATTTATGCGATATTGCCCCTAAATCCTTCAACATTGAGATCACGCTGTGTCCGTATATCCCCTGGTTCGTAAACGCCGCATGCGCCGAGACGATTTCTCGCGCCGATTGATGCGCGAAAATCAACTCAGCGCCGACGACTTCATTTACCCGATGTTTGTGCAGCAAGGCACTAACCAACGGGACCCGATTCCGTCGATGCCGGGTATCGAACGCGTCAGCATCGACCTGCTGTTGCAGGAAGCCAAAGAAATAGTCGAACTGGGCATTCCTGCGATTGCATTATTTCCAGTGATCGACGTCGACGGCAAAAGTGATAAGGCCGAAGAGGCATGGAACCCTGACGGTCTGATTCAACGCGCTGTAAGCGCACTGAAACAGGCACAGCCGGCATTGGGAGTCATCACCGACGTAGCGCTAGACCCCTACACCAGCCACGGACAGGATGGATTACTGGACGAAGGTGGTTATGTTACCAACGACGAAACCGTTAGCGCACTGGTCAAACAGGCCTTGTCTCATGCCGCAGCAGGCGCCGATATCGTCGCCCCTTCGGACATGATGGACGGCAGAATTGGCGCTATCCGCAAAGCACTGGAACAACAGGGCTTTACCAATACCCGCATTCTCGCCTACGCGGCCAAATATGCGTCCAGCTTTTACGGCCCGTTTCGCGATGCGGTCGGCTCCAGCGGCAATCTTGCCGGGGGCAATAAATTCACTTATCAGATGGACCCGGCAAACAGCAATGAAGCGATTCACGAAGTGATGCTCGACATTGACGAAGGCGCCGACATGGTGATGGTAAAACCTGCTCTACCCTACCTCGACATCATCAGGCGGGTCAGTGATGAGTTGCAGTTCCCGACCTTTGCTTATCAGGTGAGCGGCGAATATGCGATGTTAAAGGCTGCCGCAGAAAATGGCTGGCTTGACGAAAAAGCCTGCGTACTGGAAGCGCTGCTATCGATCAAACGCGCGGGAGCCGATGGCATACTCACCTATTTCGCCAAGTCGGCCGCGCGCTGGATTGAAGAAGACCGTGGCTGATCAACCAGACGCCTACGGAGTGATCGGGAATCCGGTTTCGCACAGCCTATCCCCGGCCATTCACCGTAGCTTTGCCGATCAAACCGGCCAATCGATAAACTATGAAGCCTATCAACTACCAATAGACAATTTTGATGCGGCATTATTTGAATTGATCCAGCAGGGGCTGCGCGGCGTTAATGTAACCGTTCCATTCAAGCAGCAAGCCTGGAAAATCTGCGACCAGTTAAGCGAACGGGCACAACAGGCTGGCGCCGTTAACACCTTAAGCTTTTTGCCGGATGGTGAAATCGCCGGGGACAATACCGACGGCGTAGGATTGATCCGCGATCTTACCGACAACCTGGGCGTGCTCATCAAACACCGTCAGGTTTTGATTCTGGGAGCCGGGGGTGCGGTACGTGGCGTACTTGGTCCGATTCTGGCCCTGTCTCCGGCAAGTCTGGTCATTGCCAATCGCAGCCCGGACAAAGCGGCAAAACTGGTTGAAGACTTTGCCGAATCGGGAAAGGCGACGGCCTGTGCTTTCGACGACCTGGGCCAGCAGAAATTTGATTTAATCATCAACGGAACGGCGGCCGGACTGAACAATGAAGTTCCCGCCATCCCGGATCAGGTGTTGGGGGTTAATTCGGTTTGCTATGACATGATGTACAGCATTGAACGGGCTACCGCTTTTGTTGAATGGGCATACAGTCGCGGTGCATCCCGTGCCTACGATGGGCTTGGTATGCTGGTCGAACAGGCCGCCGAATCTTTTTCAATCTGGCGGAATATCCTGCCCGAAACCGACGAAATCAAAGCATCGCTGCGATCGAACTAAACCTGCCAATTACCCGCGACTGCGGAAACATCAACCAGACCGAATCAAATAACACCTAGCCGCGCATGCGTTCGCCCGAGGGGTCGTACAAGGGCTGGGTTATTATCCGTGCCGCAAACAGTTCTCCATTGATTTCCACACTAAGTTCGGTGCCTTCAAGCGCCAATGCTGTGGGAACATAACCCATCGCCATCGACTGCTGCACAT
>JBLHOA010000186.1:0-6603 GCA_047622345.1 Gammaproteobacteria bacterium
TTTCGGCGATATCTTCGGCGGCGGCGGCGGTGGTGGCCGATCACGCGTGCGTAAAGGCGCTGACCTGCAATACAATCTCGAGCTTAGTCTTGAAGATGCGGTTAGCGGTAGTACCGTAAAAGTCCGAATTCCCACCTTAAAGCATTGCACCGACTGTTCCGGTTCCGGGGCGAAACCCGGTACTAGTTCGAAAAGCTGCGATACCTGCGCGGGCCATGGTCAGGTGCGTATGCAGCAGGGCTTTTTTTCGGTTCAACAGACCTGTCCCAATTGTCGCGGAGTGGGAACCACGATAGACGACCCCTGTAATACCTGCGAGGGAGGAGGGCGCGTCAAGGAACATAAGTCACTGTCTGTAGAAGTCCCCGCGGGGGTCGATAACGGTGACCGCATTCGACTAACTGGCGAAGGTGAAGCTGGCGATGCCAGTGCTCCGGCGGGTGATTTGTTTGTGCAGATACACGTTAAGCCGCACCCGATTTTTGAACGCGATAATGCCGATTTGTACTGCGAAGTGCCGATAAGCATCGTTACAGCTGCCCTGGGTGGTGATCTTGAAGTGCCCAGTTTAAATGGGCGTTTGAATTTGAAAGTCCCAGCGGGCACCCAGACCCACAAATCTTTTCGTATGCGCGGCAAGGGCGTTAAGCCGGTTCGAGGTGGGCCCGTTGGCGATTTAATCTGTCGAATTGTAGTGGAAACCCCGGTAAAGTTAAATTCAGAACAAAAAGACCTGCTCGAAAAGCTGGGTAATTCGATGGGCGAAAGCTTGAGTAAACACAGTCCAAATGAACGTTCCTGGGTCGATGGCATGAAAAAATTTTTCGAAGACATGAAATCCTGAGGTAACACCAATGAGTCGAATTGCGATTGCTGGAGCAGCGGGGCGGATGGGGCGTAATTTAATTGCCGCCTGCAGCGAAAGCGATGCACTTGAATTGAGTCTGGCGCTGGATCGGGCTGACAGCCCGGCACTGGGGCAGGATTCGGGTGTACTCGCCGGACTCGATGCCAACGGAATTCTGCTCAGCGATAAACTCGATGCCGGGCAATTTGATTTGCTCATCGATTTCACCCACCCCAGCGCGACTTCGCGACACATCGATTTCTGCCTCGCGCAAGGCAAAAAGCTGGTCATCGGCACCACCGGTTGTGACCAGCAGCTGATTACAAAAATGGAGCAGGCCAGCGAAACGATAGCCATCGTTCATGCCCCGAATATGAGCGTTGGCGTTAATCTTTGCCTGCAACTGCTGCAAACCGCCGCGGCGGTACTTGGCGATAGTGTTGATATCGAAGTGATCGAAGCGCATCACCGCAATAAGGTCGATGCACCTTCGGGTACAGCGCTCAAAATGGGGCAGGTGATCGCCGAAACACTGGGCCGGGATCTCGACGATTGCGCGGTTTACGGTCGTGAAGGCCAGACCGGTGTGCGTGATCGTAAAACCATTGGTTTCGAATCAATTCGTGCTGGCGACATCGTCGGCGACCATACCGTTTTGTTTGCCGGTGACGGCGAACGCATCGAAATCACACACAAGGCATCTGATCGCATGATTTATGCCCGCGGCGCGATTCGAGCAGGCAAATGGCTCGAGCAAAAAAGTTCCGGATTGTATAGTATGAGTGACGTTCTCGGGCTATAGCTTCTGTTTTATAGTAATAAAGAACATTAATTTGTTGCCGTAACTTTATGAATAAAAACAAATTTACTGTTTTCCCCGCAATCCATCTCCGCGATGGCAAAGTCGTTCGCTTTACTCAGGGTGATATCGACAACCCGGTTGTTTTTCATACCGATCCAATAGCCTGCGCGCAACAGTGGATCGATCAGGGTGCCGAGTGGCTACAGCTTGTCAATCTTGACGCCGCCCTGAATGAAGACGCGAGTCATAACTGGAAGTTGATCGAGCAAATAGCCCGGCTGCCGGTAAAAATTCAGTTTGGTGGCGGAATCCGCAACATTGACGACGTGCATTGGGCCTTTAAGTCGGGCATTGATCGCGTTGTATTCGGCACCGGTGCGGTGGAGAACCCGCAGTTAGTCGCTCAGGCAATCGCTGCCTATGGCGGTGACGCCATTCTGCTCGCCCTTGATACCGATGCACTGGGCGAAGTGAAGATTCATGGCTGGAAAGCGGGTGGCAGTATTCAGGCGGTCGCGCTTGCGATTCAAATGCGGCAGATAGGGGTGACTACGGCAATTCATACCAGTATCCATCAAGATGGTTCGATGAGCGGTGTCGATCTTGACTCGGCCATCGATCTTGCCGCGATGAGTGGTTTGAGAATTATAGTTGGCGGCGGAATAGGTAATCTACAGGACATCCGTGACTGTATTCTGCACGACGCAATCGATGGCGTCATTATTGGTAAAGCACTGTACACGGGTAATGTTGACCTCGGTCAGGCGCTAAATCTAAGCAATCGCATCGACTCGTTTGAAACCGGGGTGGACAACTGGAAGGCCGATCAGAAAAAGCACTGGAACAAATTCGGTTATCAGTTGGTTGAACACAATCTCAAAAAACATATCCCCGTTGATTCGCCCCCGTTACGGATTCTGGATGCTGGAGGTGGTAATGGTTATGACAGCCTCGGATTAGCCCGAATGAACCACCACATCGACATCGCCGACATGTCACAACAAATGCTGAATGATGCCCGCGCGAATGCTGCTCTTGCCGGCGTTACCGATCGTGTAGCGACGCATGTTACCGACCTGTTTGGCCTTGAAAAACACTTTGCGGCAGAAAGTTTCGATATCGTGCTTTGTCACAATGTTATGCAATTTATCGACGAAGGTGACGAGTTGCTGGCCAAACTCAGTGCTGTATTGAAACCGGGCGGTTTCTTATCGCTAGTGACTACCAATCCGTATTCGCAACCCTATCAAGCGGCCTTTGTACATAATGACCTTGATCTTGCGTACAAACTAATCGATGAAAAGATTGGAGAGGACACGGTTTTTGGCGTCGCTGTGAATGAATACCGACCGGAAGATATTTATGCCTGGCTGGAAAAGTCGCGTCTGGAACTGGTCAAATACTACGGTATTCGCTGTATTTATAATTACTGGGGAAGCAACGAATTGAAGGAGGACGAAAAGCTGTATCAAAAACTCATAAAACTGGAGATGGAGCTGACCGAACGTTATCCCTATAACCTGACTGCGCGGCAGTTTCAACTAATATTACGAAAGGTATAAACCACGGTGGCTGTCGATTTAGCAAGAATCAAGCTGGCGCAACAGCGCTTGCAGGGATTGGTTAATTTAACTCCTATTATCGAATCAGAAGAACTCAATCAACGCTACGGTGGCCGCATACTGTTCAAGGCGGAATGTTTGCAGCGGACCGGTTCTTTCAAAATTCGAGGGGCCAGCAATAAGCTTTTAAGCCTGTCAGCAGAAAATCTGCGCAACGGAGTTGTCGCCTATTCATCGGGAAATCATGCGCAGGGTGTTGCCGCGGCAGCTCAGGCTATGGGTGTGCCGGCAACCATCGTGATTCCACGAGATGCGCCGGCGCTGAAAATTGCCAATACGCGGGCATTCGGAGCCGAGGTTGTTTTGTACGAGCGCAATAGCGAGTCACGTGAGCAAATTGCCGCCGACATTGCCAGCCAAAAATCAGCGGCCATTGTTCCGCCTTACGATGATGAAGATGTGATTGCCGGGCAGGGGACTGTCGGGCTCGAAATTCTCGATCAACTGGGATTTAGCCCCGATGCCGTATTATGCCCCTGCGGCGGTGGCGGGCTGGTATCCGGTCTTGCTACCGCGCTGAAAGGGAGCGACGATAGCATCGATGTTTTTGCGGTCGAACCGGAAAATTTTGACGACACCTGCCGTTCGCTGGAGCTCGGGCAGCGTGTTGCTAACGCCGCCGGTGTGAGTTCAATCTGCGATGCCATCGTCACCCCGACTCCGGGTGAAATTACCTTTGAGATTAATCGCCGACTATTATCCGGCGGCATCAAAGTGAGCGACGACATGGTTCGCCAGGCGGTCATCGAAGCTTATACCCGGCTAAAACTGGTGGTCGAACCCGGGGCAGCTGTCGGCCTGGCTGCCTTATGTGGCGGGCAGTATCAGTTGCAGGGTAAAACCATTGTCATCGTGTTATCGGGCGGCAATATGGACATCGATACCCTGATTCAAATTCGCCAGTCATCGCCTGACGCCTAGCGCATGGTGACCAGTTCTTCGGCGCTGGTCGGATGAATGGCAATGGTGTCATCAAAATCTTTTTTGGTAGCGCCCATGCGGATAGCTACGGCAAACCCCTGCAGCATTTCATCGACCCCCGGGCCGATTAAATGGCAGCCGATGATCTTTTCCTGTGGGTCAAGGCAGACCAGCTTCATTGCAGTAACCGTGCTATCACCGGCAATGCTGTTGTACATGGCATTAAATTCAGTTTGATAAACCGTCACCCGGTCACCATATTCTTTGCGGGCTTCTTCTTCGGTCTTGCCGATGGTGCCGATCGGAGGGTGACTGAACACCACCGTCGGAATTAAATCATAATCAAGGTGGCGATCGCTTTGCCCGCCGTATAGGCGGTCGGCCAGTCGCCGACCTGCGGCAATGGCAACCGGGGTCAAAGCGGCGCGACCGGTGACATCACCAAGCGCAAAGATATGTGCTTGATTGGTGACCTGAAATTTGTCGGTTTCAATGTAGCCGCGTGAACTGACGTCGATCTGTGCCTTGTCTAAATCGAGCTGTTCTACTTCGGTTTGGCGACCTACTGCGTAGATAACGGCGTCGAGATTGTTCATGCCCAGGTTCTGGCTATCGCTCAGGCTTAACTTGCCATCACTGTCGCGACTGATCGAAGTAATTTCATTTTGTGTACGTAGTTCGACACCGGAGTGTTGCAGGGCTTCAAACAGGCTAGTTTTCAACATGCTGTCGAATTCGCCGAGTACATGCTGCTTGCGCAGGTAAAGGCAGACTTCGCTGCCGAGCGCCGCTAATACGCCGGCCAGTTCGACGGCAATATAACCCGAACCGGCAATGGCAACGCGCCGGGGTTGTTGCTCGAGGGCAAAAAAGCCATCTGAGGTAATGGCATGCTCACCTCCGGGAATGTCGGCTACCACCGGAGTAGTACCGGTGGCGATGACGATGTGACGCGCAGAATAGCTATTGCCATTAACGCTGATGTGATGCGCATCGATGAATGTTGCATCGCCGGTAATTTCAGTGATGCCGAGTTCGGCCAGATAGCCGTGATACCAGTCGTTAATACCACTGATATATGCCTCACGCTTAGCCACTAGTTTTGACCAGTCGAAACCTTTGTTTTCGAGTTCGAATCCGTAGGCGTCGGCATCTTTAATCGATTGCGCCAGGTTGGCGCCAAACCACATGATCTTTTTCGGTACGCAACCGACATTGACGCAGGTGCCGCCCATTTTTCCACGCTCGATTACGGCGCAACGCTGGCCATAAGCGGCAGCGCGTTCGACTACTGATAGTCCGCCACTACCCGCGCCCAATGCAATTAAATCGTAGTCGTAATTGTCGGTCATATCAGTTTCCATAAACGTTTAATAGATGATCTGGCGATTCTTGTTGCCAGCAATGCCTACAAGCTTAGCTTATTTGTTAAGGGCCGCGAAAGACCACTAGTGAAAGCCCGGTGTGCTTAAGCACTCGGCGGTTATTGTGGCTGAAATCAGACTCATTTTAGGGTCCATGTCGGGCAGATCAACACGGTTGATATCGATCTGAATGTCGACCTCAGACCCACCCATCGCCAGCGCCCTGGACCGGGCCTGATCGCTCGCCAGTGTTGAGCCTTCGGCTAAGGCAGTGATTGAGTCGGCGAAAAACAGGGGTTTTCCCGGGTGATGTAGCTGATATCCCCCCGACTCATTTTTGGTGATTTCGACTACGGTGCGAATTTTAATGTGGCCGATCGCGGCTCCGATGGCATTGGCAACATCGGCATGTCGCGGGATTAACGTTTCTACGTTCAGCATTTCACCCACCGCAGGATAAAAAACCTGAGCCGGCCCACCGACGCCAACAATGGGAATAGTGGGTTTCAGCGAAACCTGTAAATCATTGATGCGATGCCCGCCTTTGGTGATCGCTTTTATGAACGGGTCATCTTCAGAAAACTTAATGCCGGTCAGCTGATTGATCATCAAATAGGCGCTTTTTGCCACCATCGCGGAGAAGATAGATTGGGCAAACTTAGCAATACCATCGTCGGTACGGCTGTCATCCCAGCTAATCAGGCTATGCGATCGCGCAAGCATCAGACAACCGAGGCGGGCTGCCTGCTGTGACCATTGTGATTGCAGGTTCAAGGCATGCGCCGCATCGCTGGGGGTGATTCCTGATACCTGTACCAGCCCCCGGTCGATCAGTCGTTCTACGCGGGCGCGATCAGATGCACGCACTACTATCTGGTCAAAAGGTTTCGGGTAGAGTTCAATTTTGTTAATGAATTCGAGATCAGCTTCAACCAGTGACGATGGTAATCGGGTTTTGTCAGAGCCTTCCGGCAAAAGAATAAAACGAATCGCGCGCGCCAACCCCATGCCATCGGCGAGGCTGGATTCCAACTGAGAAATAACTTC
>JBLHOA010000187.1:0-6335 GCA_047622345.1 Gammaproteobacteria bacterium
CGGCTTTCGCGCATTCTTTCTATTTAATTGCAACACGTAAAATCCGCATTTACGACCAGCCGCTGACGTCACTGTTTTATACCGCGATCACCGGTGCGCTGGTCATGTCGTTTATTGTTCCCTTTTTCTGGCAATGGCCCGACGCGAAGCACTGGTTGCTATTCATCGCAATGGGCTTCGTCGGTAGTGCGAGCCACCTTTGCCTGATCCAGGCGTTCAAGTCGGCCCCGGCTTCGGTAGTCGCCCCCTTTACCTACAGTAGCCTGATCTGGGCGCTCAGCTTTGGCTATATTCTATTCGACGAACTACCCGACCGCTGGGTGCTGCTCGGGGCAACCCTGATTATCGGCAGTGGGCTATATATCTTCTACCGCGAGCAGAAGCTTGGTAGTTAAGCCGTTCCAGGCTGAGTTGAGCAGGCCTGGCTAACGGCAATGTTTCTTGATGAATGCACCCGCTTCGGCGATTGAGATTTTGGCTTCGGGTATCGGATAAAATTCGAACACATGCCATAAGCCTTCCCACAGGCGCAAATCGCATTCGACCCCGGCGTTGTGCAACTTGCGACTCAAACGCAAACTGTCACTCATTAAATTGTCGCGCGAACCCGCGGTGATCATTATTGGCGGCAATCCTTCCATACTGCCAAATAATGGTGAAATTAGCGGGTCTTCCCGCGGGTGCCCGTTGGCAAACATTGCCGCCATTGCGCGTGCGCCGGCGTTGTCCAGCGTCGGGTCGCGGCCTTCGTTGGAAACATGGCTGTCGCCGCTCTGGATTAAATCGATCCAGGGTGAAAACAATAACGCGCAGGCAGGCATAGGCCAGCGCTCGCGACCTGCTCGATGTAACAGCGCCAGCGCCTGGTTGCCCCCGGCCGATTCGCCGCTGACCGCCAACCGCTTACTACCGTATTTATCGAGCAGGGCCGGGTATACCTGGGCAAAGTCATCCTGCGGCGCAGGGAAGGGGTGCTCGGGTGCCAAACGATAGTTGACGGAGACCACCCGTGACGCCGATTTGCTCGCCAGCGCGGTGGTGATAGTCAAGTCTTCCTGCGTGCTGCCGCTAACGTAGCCACCGCCGTAGGCATACTGAATGCAGCGGCGGTTTTTCTTGCCCCAGCCCGACGGGGTGATTTGCAGGCAGTTCACGCCGTCGATGTAGACTTCGGTGATATCACCTTTAAATTGCGCGATCGCGTTATCGATGTTGGCTTGGTAGCCAATGCGTAACTCTTTGCGATATTGCTGAATGTTTTCGGGTGAAGGAATGACCCAGCCATCGGCAAACATTTGCTTGAGCAGGGTTTCGGCTTGCGCGCTGATCGCGCCGGAATCGACAATATCGATAGCAGTCATAATACTTTTTCCAGGTCAGTGATTAAGTCTTTGGCATCTTCGAGGCCGACCGAGAAACGGAAAATGCCGTCGCCGGCCAGACTTCGATAATGCGCCATATCCGCGCCTTCCAGTTTGAAAGATGAATTGATCAGGTCATCTGTCCGCATCAGGTAAATCAGGCTGCGGTGATGCCCGAGCGACACTGCGTAATGAATGATATCAAGTTTTTCGATCATCTTAGTGGCTATCGCTTTCGGGTTTTTACAGCGAAAGCTGATCATCCCGGAAAAGTTATCCATCTGCGATTTAGCCAGCGCGTGTTGCGGATGCGATTCGAGCCCGGGGTAAAGTACCTGTTCGACCGCTGGATGATCCTGCAGAAAATTGGCCAGCGCCAATGCATTTTGCTGATGGCTGCGCATGCGAATCGGCAGCGTTGCCATGCCGCGCATAATCAACCATGCGTTAAACGGGCTGATGACGCCACCGTAATGCACCAGCGATTCGCCACGTAACGGGCCGAGCAACGCCCGGCTGCCCGAAACCGAACCACCCATGGCATCGCCGTGCCCGCCGATGTACTTGGTCAGCGAATGCACCACCAGATCGGCGCCGAGGGTTAGCGGCTGCGTGGCAATCGGCGAGGCAAAGGTCGAATCGACTACCAGCAACGCCTGCTGTTCTTTGGCAATGCTGGAAATAGCGCGAATATCGGCAATGTTCAACAAGGGGTTAGACGGTGTTTCCAGCCAGATCATGCGTGTATTGTCGCGCACGGCCGCGCGCACACTGTCGATATCACGGCTGTTCACCGGAGTCACGTCTATGCCGAGTCGGGTCAGTGTTTTGCGCGCAAATTCACCCGTGCCCGGATAGTTGGTATTGCTCATGATCAAGTGATCACCCGCACTCAGGTGCGCGAGCAGCACCGCCGCCGAGGCGGCCATGCCCGAGGCATAAGCAATAGTTGCTTCGGCCTGTTCCAATGCTGAAAGTTTAATTTCTAGCTGCTGTGCGGTCGGATTATCCCAACGCGTATACAGAAACGGGGTTTCGTCGGTCATGTTGTTGGCCGAAAAACTGACTTCTTCGTCGACGACAAAGCTGCTCGACATCACCAGATTAGGCGTCGACGCACCGGTGACCGGGTCGGGTTGTTCGCCCGCGTGTATGGCCAGGGTTTGCACCCCCTTATCGATATTCGTTTTCATTGTCGTCGGCCGGGTCGAATTATAAGGACTTATTAGAGCGGTCGAATCGGGCCTTTGTCAATCGCCGTTTGAATTAAAAAAAATAAACCAGAAAGTCAGAAAGGGAACGTTTATTTGAAGCGGAGATTGGATTATATTCAAAGTCACATTATTACCGTGGAGCCCACTATGCAGTTGTCACCACAGGATCGAGAATTATTTGCAGAGCAGGGTTATTTATTAGTAGAGAATTCGGTAACGCCCGATCAACTTGACGCATTACGCCACCAGTTTGCCGAGTGGGTCGATGAAAGTAAAAACGACAGCGAAGCTTACGGTGAAACCATCGACGGCCGGGCGCGTTTTGACCTCGAGCCCGGGCACAGTGCGGCTAGCCCGGCCTTGCGCCGCATTAATGCACCGGTCGATATTTCGCCAGGCTACTTCGAGGTGATGGCCGATAGCGGAGTTACCGATTGCGTTGCAGATCTGATTGGGCCGAACATCAAATACCACCACAGCAAGGTCAATTCAAAACTGCCGGGGGCTAAAACCGTGGTTAAGTGGCACCAGGATTTTCCCTTTACCCCGCACAGCAACGACGATTTGATTACGGCGCTGTTAATGGTCGACGAAGTTACCGAAGAAAATGGGCCGTTGCAGATATTGCCGGGCTCGCATAAGGGTGAAATTCATGACCTCTGGCACGACGGGGTTTTTACCGGCGCAGTGAGCGACGAAGTCACTGCAAGCTGTATCGCCAATGCTAAAAGCTGCATCGGCCCGGCGGGTTCGGTCTGTTTGATGCTTACGCGGTTGTTGCACGGCTCGTCGGCGAATCATTCAGATCGACCGCGTACCTTGTTTATTGCGGTTTACTCAGCCGAAGACGCGTTGCCCTGTTCGCCGAACCCGTTGCCGGGTTAGCATCAGGGGCTGGTAGTACGTGGGGAAGCGAGTAATCGGATTCGATCGAGCGGCTTCGACATACCGATGCCGCAATTACCCGAAACCGCTTCGTTTTTCGACCAGCAAGCCGGGCCATCAAGCTGGTTAAGGACTTAATAACGGCGCAAGTTTTGCTAAGTGGTGTTGCTACATTGCTACTGATCCGGGCTATTGATGCCAGGACTGCAGCATGGCGGCCGGGCTGAAAATATCGGCATCGGCGGGTTTAAAGCTGCGGTGCACATAGCCATTCTTTCCCACCGGTTCATAAGTGGCCTGAATTTCGTCACGGCGGTCGACCAGGTCCTGCACCGCGACAACCAGGGCTTCGAGATCGGCCTTGGTGGTATAAAGCCCGAGGCTCGCGCGCGCCATGCCGCGTTTGCGTTCGACTATTTCGTTCGAGTTGGGCGCATCCGGGTCGAGGTCCATATCCCAGAGTTCCTTTTTCAGCAATTCACGCACGTAGGGGTGGGCGCAAAAGCAACCGTTACGCACCTGAATATTATGAAAATCATTCAACGCGGCGGCGGTGAGGCCGTGGTCGAAACCTTCAATATTAAAGGTAATCGTGCCGGTGCGCGGCACGTCGGCCGGAGCCGGGCCGTATAAGTTAACCCCGTCGATAGCGGCAAGCTTGTTCCAGACAAAGTCGATCAAATCGATTTCTTTTGCGCGCACCGTGTCCATACCCAGCTCGGCGAGCAGGTCGAGCACCGCGCCGAGGGTAATACCACCGACGATATTCGGCGTGCCCGCTTCTTCGCGGTCGGGCAGGGTCGTAGTCGGCATATACTCGGCCAGGTAAACGTCATCGACCATGCCGCCACCGACTTCGGCGGGTTTGATTGAATTTAAAACACTCTTTTTCGCGATAACCGCGCCGGGGGAACCGGGGGCGTAAATCTTGTGTCCGGAAAAAACAAGCACGTCGATATCGGCGTCGTCCATGCTCACCGGTGCGTGCGCGATCATTTGTGAAGCGTCGACCAGCAGGTAAGCACCCACCGAGTGCATCAGTGCGGCGACTTCGGTCAGCGGTGTAATCGCGCCGGTGACATTGCTTGCCCCGGTGACCGCGATGTAATTGATGTTATCACCGTGTTTAGCAACGATTTCTTTAAGCGCATCCATATCGAGCCCGCCGTAGGTTTCAAACTCGCCCTGACAGGGGATATGTACAACTTCACTGCAGTGAAAACGATGCGGTAAGTCATTCGAATGGTGTTCCATTTCCGAAACCAGCACGACTTTGCGGTCGGGACGCGCCCGGGACAGGCTGGCGGCCATGCGGTTAAAGCCCGCGGTGGCGCCGCTACCGGCAAAAAAGGAACAATAGGTATCTGTGCTGGCACCGACAAAGTTGAGCACGCGTTCGTGCGCCCATTCGAAGGCCTGCGACGCGCCTTTGGCAGCGTAATGCAACTCAGAATGCGTACTGGCGTAGTGCTCGAGGAACTGATGGCCGACATCGAAGGCGGGTTTCATCATCAATGTGGAGGCCGCAGAATCTAAATAGATGCGCGGACTGCGTTTGCCGTCGACGGTTGGGTATTCGGTATCGCGCCCGATAAAACTTGCCTGCAGGGCGGCTAAAAGGTCAGGATTGCTCATAGCACTATAGGTAAGACAAAAAGGAAGATTGTCGCATAAAAACGCGCCTAAGCAAGCCTTAGCCTTATAAAAATTCGGGTATTGTGAACCCCGTTCGGGCTGGCCGGTTATCGGTGCCAGAATTGGCGCCTTCTTTGAATCGTCACTTGCAGGAGCACTTATGCTGGTAATCGCCGCGGTCATAGTCGTCGTCATCGCAATTTGCGTGATGATTCATTACGAACTGCTATAGCAGCTCACCCTGTTGATGCCGAAGCTCACAATCAAACACCGCCTGCGTATCGTCATCGGCGTGATCGGTGCTTTAGTGGTGCATTTTATCGAGATTTGGGTTTTTGCGCTGGCCTATTACTGGCTTAATGCGGCGGAACGCTGGGGAACCTTGCAGGGTAATTACGATGGTAGTCTGCTCGCCAGCGGCTATTTTTCCTTTACCACCTATTCCACGCTTGGGTTCGGCGACATTGAACCCTATGGCGACCTGCGTTTTCTGGTCGGCGTTGAGTCCTTAACCGGCCTTATTCTGGTGACCTGGACCGCCTCGTTCCTTTACATTGAAATGGCTAAGTACTGGAAACTGCGTTAGGTGGGAATTAAGGTGACCGTTATCTATGGCACTTACTTTACTATCGTCATCCCGGGCTTGATCCGGGTCCACTGGCGGCTGAGAGCCTTGATTTCACTGGATTCTGTTCATGCCTGAGTACGCGGCATTAATTCAGTCAGCCCTTTTAACCGGAAACTGCTCTGCCCAGTGACGTGCTAGATCGCTGCGCCGACAAACCCAGACACGATCATGCCCGGTGATGTAATCGAGAAAGCGGTGCAGGGCGGCAATTCGACCCGGCCGACCGAGCAGGCGCGCGTGCAAGCCGATGGTCATCATCTTCGCCCGGGTTTCACCCTCAAGATACAGCTGGTCGAAGGAATCTTTCAGGTATTGAAAAAAATCATCAGCGACCTGGTAAGCGTGCTCGGCACGACCAAAGCGCGAATCGTTGGTATCGAGCGAATAGGGTACGAGTAACAGGCTGGGGTAGTCGTCCGACCAGTAGGGCAGGTCATCGTTATAGACATCCGAATCGAACAGAAAATTACCGAACTCAACAACAAGCCTGCGCGTATTCATCGATGGCATCCCTGCGTAATAGCCCAGCGGAGGTTCACCGGTAAGCGCGACCACCTGCTCGATGCTGCGTTGCATATGCTCACGTTCCTCGGCTTCGCTCAATGTGTTGTA
>JBLHOA010000188.1:0-6295 GCA_047622345.1 Gammaproteobacteria bacterium
AGCTCCGTCACGCCAATTCGAATCGAGGTTAACGCCGGCCCCTGCCGGATAATTGCGGTTAATCGGGGACGTAACATTCGGCAGCTTGGTGATCACCCACTTATCGGCCGGCCAGTCGTTCGCAGCCAGAGAAACCCCGGGGAGCATAAGTGCAATTAAAGAAATACCGACAATCAATACCAGACTTAGTCGAAAGTACGCAATCAAGTTAGTCATTTCCTGTTTCCAGTTGTTTGTCATGACTGGAAGTAAAACACTGGTATGATCAAACTAACTTGACCCAGATCAAACGATGGAGAAACCCGACCCGGCTAGACTTTCAATGCCGTTTACAAGCCGGCTCAGTTTTCTGCGGTATTTTCCTGCTGGTTAAAAAACGAAGCCCCGCTCGGAATTTGAGGAATTTCCATGTCAAAATCGATCGAACGAATGCGCCCGGGTTCTTTACCGTAAACCAGCTTACCGGAGTGAATACTAGGTACTGCAAGCGGCGTCAAACAAATCGCATCCGCCGCGGTCAAGGTCGCTATATAGAGTGAACGCGGGCTTTCACTCAGGTTTTCCGACGAGCCATGCAGGCAACGCGTATGCATCAAACACAGACTTCCGGCTACTCCAGTACACTCAACCGCCCTTTGCTCACATTCAGCGGCGACCCGTTCATCCACCGCGCCGGTAAACTGGCCGTTATGCCACAGCGAATGCAGCGCTTCGCGATGCGAGCCGGGCACGATGCGCAACGGGCCGTTTTGCGAAGTGACGTCATCCAGGAATAACATGGCGGAAATGCAATCGTCATTACTGTGCGGGTCGAAGGTAAAATCCTGATGCCAATTGACGACGGTACCGCTGTGCGGCAGTTTGCTGTTTAGCTTGGCATGGTGAAAACGCAGGTTGGGTCCCAGCAAGTCGGCTACTGCCTCGACCAATGGGCCTTGATATAAAACATCCAGGTAACGATCAGAAATTTCCTCGGGCGAGGCAATGCGCCGCAATGCCGGTTTATCCGCACTGTGCCCGGGTTGCACATCGAAGCGCGGTCGACCGTCCTGCATTTCGCCAAAAGGCGCATCGTACTGACGAGACTCTTCGACCCAGTTATCCAGATCGTCACGCAAGGGTTGCAACTGCGCGGCCGAAAAGGCGGCTGGAATCACCACAACGCCCTGCTCACGGAATTCGTTTATTTGCGCTTCGCTTAACATCTCGAATTGACCCTGATTATTGCCGACTGTATGTTACCAGCGAGAATTCTGCAGACAAGGAATGAATATGTTTAATCAGCGCATCACCCTGTTACAACAACGACTCGCTGCTGGTCGAATCGACCTTGTGTTGATTACCGACCCCGACAGCGTCTACTACTTCACTGGTTACTATGACTACCTGCACATGGAATTCGGTCGCCCGACCATACTCGCAGTGCAAAGCGACGGCAAAACGCTGCTGATTACCCCTGGAATCGACTACAACATGGCGCTGGACATGGCCGAAGTCGACGAAATCCACCCCTGGAATGACGGCCTCGGCAAGGAATGGCGCGAACAACTACCCCGATTAATCAGCGCCGCGAAGTCGATCGCACTGGAGTTTGAATTAATGCCACCCCGGGTTCGGCGTTACCTTGATGGCCTAATCGATGGCCAGCTCGATGAGCAGACGATCAGCGATATCGAACCGGTGATCAGCGACCTGCGCATGGTTAAATCGGAGCCGGAATTACAACTCGCCCGCCACGCCGGCCAGGTCGCCAACGCGATGATGCAGGCGGGGCGTGAAACCATTGCCGCGGGGGTTGCCGAATTTGAAGTCGCGCTCGCCACCAACCAGGCGGGCACGCGCAAAGCCGCAGAAATTTTATCGACGCATTATCACGGCAGCCGCATGTCGCCGAACACGCATTTTCTGCAAATTATGGCCTCAGGCAAAGAAATCACCCTCACCCATCACCGCGCTTCGACGCGCATCATGCAGGCGGGTGAACCGGTATTTCTCTGCTTTTGCGGGATGACCAATTTTCACCGTTTTAAGCTCGGCTTCGACCGTACCTTCTGGATCGGCGAAATTGCCGATGAAGCCCAGGCCGTTATTTACCAGGTTGCGGTCGACAGTCAGGCGGCGGCATTGCGACATTTAAAACCGGGGGTCAGCGCCGAGTTGGTACACCAGGCCTACGCCGAAGTGATTCAGCAGGCGGGCTACGAATTCCCGTTTCGATGCGGACGCGCCACCGGCTTCAGCTTTCTCGAAAAACCGCAGCTGGTTTCTGGCGATACCACGCTGCTACAACCCGGCATGGTATTCGCCGTCGACGGCTCGGTGAGCAGCGACACTTTCCGCGCCCAGGTCGGCGACAGTTTCATCATCACCGAAGACGGCTACGAACCATTGACCTCGCATCCGAAGGCTGTTGAGGAAATGATCATTACCTAAGTAGAAACGTGTTGATCGCGTCGCTAGAGGAAGTTAGCCCTTTTGAAAATTACGTGAATGGCTGGAATCTGGGATAACGCTATTGCTATTGAAGCGACAACAACAGCCCAAAAAGACCAATCCATATATAGTGATGTAACTGCATTTTACATTTACTATTCTCCGTAACTATTTGTAGAGCATAACTCTTAAGCATTTATACACCGTGCAGCGCATGGCGTATAAATGTCTGTTGGACTATGCCGCCCCTCAGGATGGCACACTCTATATAAAGGGGATTGTATTGTTGCAGTGACTTTATTCAACAGTCGCTGATCGGACTGAGGCTCTTTTGCTGTGCTGTGTTGGCTAGTTATACTCCTATTGTTCACACTTTCCCTGCTGGTTTGTTGTGATTTCGATGCCAGTCTACGAGATTTTCAGCTCCTTGAACACAGCAACCCATCAAACCCGACAAGGCCTGTATTGAACCGCTTGCTATTACCTGATTGAGTTCGTTAGTTCATTCGGTCAGCTCGGCATTGGATGCGTTATCATCCAGACAGGTTTTAACGTCTGCTTCGGTATTAGCTTCCCTTTTCGACAGACAGGACAAGGGTAAGTGATGGTTTCTTTCAATACCACTTCATCGTTAACCGGTACCGGTTTTGCCAGTATTTGTCGTATCTTCTCAAGCGCTGTTTTTCGGCAGCGATTCGACAGCAACCCATAATGGCGGATGCGCATTAAACCTTTGGGTAACACATGCATCAGGAAGCGGCGGATAAACTCATCATAGTGTAGTGCCAGAGTCTTCGAGCGATTATCCCGATAGTCGGTGTAGCTTAACCGAACCCGGTCTTGATCCATGCCTATGAACCGGTGATTGCTGATCGCGATTCGATGGGTGTAACGGGCGAGATAACCAATGATACTGGCACTACGATTCAGGCAGGGTTTGCTATAGACCACCCAGTCTTTTTGCATGAGTTGACTGAGTATACGATCAACTTCACCGACCTGGGTAATGCGCTTGAGTTCACTGGCATTAGCCATTTGTCGCAAGGCGCTGACGAATTGGCCTCGATAGTGGCGTGATAGCGCTCGGACCGGGAGCAGACAATTGCTTTTGGCTGAATCCCATTGCTGGTCGTCACTGAGAGCGCCACCCGGTATTAAACAGTGCAGATGTACATGCTGGCTTAAGTTCTGGCCCCAGGTGTGCAGGACGGCGGTCATTCCCAGTTTTCCACCCAGTCGTTTTTGATCGGCACCGAAGGCTTTGAGGGTTTGCCAGACTACCTTAAACAGCAGCGCGCAAATGATCTCAGGATGTAGTTGTACCCAGGCATTGAGTTCATGCGGCAAGGTAAACACCAGATGATGATAAGTCACCGGCAGGATGGCCTGTTGCTGGTGCTCGCACCAGCGCCTGCTCGCGCGATGCTGGCACTGCGGGCAGTGACGATCCCGGCAACTGTGATACAGCGGTACTTCTGTGTCACAGTGGCCGCACTGATAGTTGATACCTCCCAGCGCCGGCGTTTGGCAGCTGAGTAGGTGTCGGCACACTTTGAGTCGATGACGGTCGATCGGGTGATGCTGGCCATACGCATCCAGGTGCTGTTGCAACAGGGCTTGCAGGGTGAGGTCATTCATGATCAGCCTCCAGTTGCTCAACCAGATCGCTGAAAGCCCCCGACCCTTGCTGGTAACTCGCTACCCAATGGACATAGCGTAAGGTGGTTTGCAGTTGTTGGTGGCCAAGTTGATGTTGCAGCTGATGCACCGGCAAGCCCCGTTCTAACTGGTGTGTTGCATAGGCGTGACGCAGGCCGTGAATGCCACCAACCTTCAATATCCCCGCCTTGTTTTTGGCCTGCCTGTAGTGTTTCTGTATGGTGCTAATACTCAGCGACAAACTCGGTGTGTGGCTGTTGGGGAACAACCAGTAACCGGGGTGGTACTGGCGCCAATACAGGCGTAATTGCTGTAACAGCTTTGGGGGTAATACTACAAGTCGGTCTTTCGCTCCCTTCGCCTGTTCAATTCGTAGTAACCGACGCTCACTATCGATATGGTGGATTTTCAATTTGACCAGTTCACTGACGCGCAGGCCACAGCCATAACAGGTGAGGAGCATCGTACGGGCTTTGTCATTTGGGCAAGCGTCGATGATCTGGCAGATTTCAGACCGGGTCAGTAACTCCGGTATCTTCTGACTACGTTTGGGATACTGTATCGGTATATCAAACTGCGGCCAGTTCAGTACCTGTAAATAGAGAAATCGAATAGCATTCAGATACAGCCGACAACTGGCGGCGCTAAGGCATCGTTCTTTTACCAGGTAATTAAAATAGGCCTAAATTTGATCCTGCCGTAAGTGTTCTGGCGACTGATGGTAATAACGCGCTAATCCAGTAACCGCATAAAGGTAACTATCATGGGTACGCTTGGCTAAGCCACGTTGCAACATGGCGTCAATCATTTGCTGTCGTAAGGGGGTCATTGATCTTCTCCAGAGTTCAGACCAGGATTGGTCTTCAATCAGTTGGATCAATATCGATTCGATTGGTTGGCGTTAGTTGCTACCGCGTAGCGGTTTAGTTCAACATCTGAATATGTCGCAATGTGCGGTGTTTAAACACCGCAAGTTGCGGCCTAATCTTTTTCGATAAACTGTTCGATTTTGGCTTTTTCATTTTATTTTTCTTTTAAATTCTGCTTAAGTTCAACAACTTAGCGCGAACTAATTCGTTAAACCAATTCAAAGAAATCGAATTTCGCGCGTTGTTATGCAGCAAAATTCCGGATATTGGCTTGCAAACACGGATTGGCAGGCCCAGGCAGAAGACCGATGGCTTCCAACGCAGCTATTCATGGAGCTTGCAGTTCCAATAAACCCCCTCAATTAGGTAGTTTTCATTCCATCGGCAATCAAACTCAAAATTTCAAACATGACTATCGAGGCAAAATGAGCGGTTTGTTTGTTCGGTGAATCCTTGGTTGGCATCAGGCAGACGACATCGCCACCGATGATGTTTTTGCCGCGCACGCAGCGCAGTAGCTCCATCACTTCGTCGACCAGAAAACCCTGAATACCGACTTCGAGATTCGCCACCCCGGGGCAGATGGTCGGGTCCATGCAATCGAGGTCGAAGGTTATGTACAGCGGCGTGTCGCCGATGCGTTCGTTGATCATCTCGATGGTTTTTTGCATCCCCATTTCGCGATAGCGCTTCATCGGGATGACTTCGTAACCAAGGTCCGAACTGGTCTTCCACCAGTCGAGGGTACGTGGGTTACCGCGCATGCCGATTTGAATGCTGTGCGCCGAATCGATCAAGCCAGCTCGCACCAGGTAGGCCGCCCAGTGCGCGGCTGATTTTTTCGCGCCGAGGAAATGCGGGATTTGCTCGAAGGCATCGGTGTGTGCGTCAAAATGCAGGAAAGCGGCTTTTCTGCCCCCGGTTAGATTGGCATTTTCACCCGAAATCGCCTGGATAATACCGCCGGTGATGGAGTGGTCTCCGCCAATCGAAACCGGGCGCGCGCCGGCCTGGTCAATCTTTTTGTAAAACGACGTCATGCGTTCGATGCAGGCTTCGTTGTCGTTCGCCTCGGGCAGGGGCACGTCGCCCATGTCGCCGATGCGGCAACTGGTCCAGGGGTCGAGATTAAATTCAGTATGTACGCGGTGCGCCAGTGCCGAAATATCACGCACCGCACGCGGGCCGAGGTGTTGATCACGCTCGGTGGTGCCATTCCCGGTCGAATGCGGAACTCCAACCAGCGCGATATCGAGTTTCGTTGGGTCGCGTTCAATCGGCGCGCGAAACAGGGTCGGGATATCCCACCAGTACAGGCTTTCCATCATCAACTT
>JBLHOA010000189.1:0-6264 GCA_047622345.1 Gammaproteobacteria bacterium
GGACAGGGAATTATTGAGCTTGCCAAGAGTCTTCTTCGGGCACCTTCCTGCCGTTCCTGTTACTTTTTTGAACGACCGCTTTCCTATTGTTTCGCGCCCGACTGTAGAAATTTAACCCGCTCAACTTGCTGGCGCATATTAATCGGTCCCTATTTTCTCCCAGATTGCTTCCACCCGTTTTTTGATCATCAAGGCTTCCTGCCAGCGATCGGATAACTCCAGGCCGTCGGCGCCGGTCATCGCATATTCGCGTGGCCCGAGTTCGCATAGAAAATTGAGCGTAGCATCTTGATGGTGGCGTTTTTTCCAGGACTCGAACCCGTACTCCCACCAACTCGCAAACAGGTCATACCATTCGCGATGCTGGGCAAAACTGATTTGCAGTTGAATCTGTTCACGCGACGCGATGCGGCCCTGGAAACTGTTTGAGCGGTCGAGAATGGTTTCAATCTGAGATTGCACCTGCGCGGTAATTGGCCAGGAAAATTCCCGGGCGACGACAAAGTGCGACAAATCGGCGCACAAGGGAATTTCAGGTACCGCGTCCATCAATTGCAGGCAATAATGCAAATCAGTAGTTAAACAATCGCGATGAGTTTCAATCGTTACCAGAAGTCCGGCCTGATCGCACAAGGCCATCCAGCCACGTACTATACTTGCGCCCTCGGCGACCCCGAAGGGGAATACCTTGCCGATAATGTTCAAGTGTCTTGCATTTAACGCACTGGCCATTTCGACGGCGGGTTTCAACGCCTCGATACTGTCGGGAAAGCAGCTTAGCGTACAGCTCAGTTGATGTGCATCGAGCAAGCTCGCCAACGGATCATCGCGATGATCTTCAAAGACAATATCGACCCCGGCAAAGCCGGCATTGGCAATCAATGCAAACTGCTGCGGCAGCGGCATTTCGATGCCGTCCGCCGGTCTGCGGGTCATCGCCCACAGCGATTGAAATACTTCAAGGCGTTGCGTCACTCGCTAAATTTCCTCAAATGGAAAGCTATCAAGCCGTTCGGCTCCGCTTGCGGTGACCCGGCACTGCACTTCGAGCTTTACCGATTCGCTACCCGCCTCACCGATCAAACTCTCAACGCAGACCACCATATTTTCCTCAAAGTGCCCGCCCATGGCGCCGGCAAAATCGGGGTGCAGCGGCACGACCGGCCATTCATCGGCCATACCGACACCGTGCGCCGCCAGCGAATAACGATAGGGCTGATACTTTTGCGGAATCGGCCAGGAGCGTAGATTGAATTCGGCAAAACTGACCCCGGCGCGAATCTGCGCCAGGTTATGATCAATTTGTTCGACTGCCGATTTATAGAGCTCGCGTTGTTTTGACGACATCGGAGTGTAGCCACAGGTCCAGGAGCGCGACAAATCGGCGCAGTATCCATAGGGGCCGATCATGTCGGTGTCGAACGAAATCATTTCACCTGACTGACAAATATAGTCGGAGCATTCCTGATACCAGGGATTAGTACGCGGGCCGCAGGTTAAAAGTCGCGTTTCCAGCCATTCACCACCGGAGCGAGCATTTTCGTAATGCAATTCGGCCCAGAGTTCCTGTTCGCTGCGCCCCGGTTTTGAGTTTTCGTAGATGCGTGCCATGCCGGCTTCACAGACCCGAACCGTCCAGCGCATCAAGGTCAGTTCGTCTTCGCTTTTGATCGAGCGAGCGACTTCGGTGAGTTGCTGCCCTTCGACGAATTCGATGCCCTTTGCTTCGAGCACATGCAAACCGGTCGGTTCCAGTTTGTCGATCGCCAGGCGTCGGTTGCCGCCACCGTGTTGTTGCATCAGGTCGTCTATTTCTTCACCCCAGCGATGGACATATTCATCACTGCGATCGCCGGTAGTCAAAAAAATCCAGGGTATCGAACCTCTTATTTCGTCGATGAGTTCCCTGCCCGCACATAAATGATGACAGCCTTTGAACTCGAACATGATGGCCGGACCTTCGGCAAAAATTAGGGCATAGCGCATCGCATTGTGCGCGGTCCATACCTGCATATTGCTGACATCGAGGGCGTAGCGGATATTGATTGGGTCGTAGAGCAGCATCGCTGCGCAATCGTGCAGCAGCATCTGCTCTCGAAAACGATGCAGGCGGTATTCACGCGCCCGCTCGAGCACCTCAACGCTAATCGGGCTGATCAAGGGTCGATCGGAACCCTCTGCATTCAAATAGTTACGTTTTCGTTCGTCGAAAAATACCTGGGTCATAACTTAAATAGTCACTTTCGGGCTGGATTAATATGCTGCAACTGGTCCAGATTCTCGCCGCCGAGTTCGAAGGCCTGGCCGAAACCTTTGATGAAGCGTCCCGATTCGGGCTTTATCTGAAATAAATTGAAATCCTGCAATGGCTCGATCAAATCCATAACCTCACCAAAGCGATGATGAAATTCGGCTATAACCGGTTTAAACAGCGGATCGCTGCGTTCTATTTTCAGGGCAGTTCCCTGCAATACCAGGCGTCGTCGGGCAAACATATTCCGGCTTCGGCTCTCGTCTTCGATCATCATCAGACTGATCGCCGGGTTCTGCTTCAAATTATGGGTATGTTGCGCAAGGTCACTGAGAAAAAGGTAGCAGGCATTATCCTGCCAGATACAGGGTGCATAACTAACTTCGGGAAGCTGTTGCAAATTGATAGTAGCCAGTTGTAGGCTGTTGATCTGTTCGCGCAGGTTTTGCAATTCCTGAACAAGTTCGTTGTTGTCTTCCACACCGGTTCCATGATTTTGAATCAGCGCATTGTGCCACGGGTTTTGGCGCAGGCCAACGAAGTCGATTAACCGCTCATGCTCATCAGACGTGCGCTGGCGGCATCATTTTCTTTAGCCAGGTTCATCAACTTCACCTGATGTTCGTAATAGCGGGCGTAATCCATCATTCTTACCATCGCTTCAACCGCATTAACATTACTGCCTTCCAGTGCTCCACCGACAACCGAAACCGAAGCATCTGCGGGCGCGTCACTGCCATCGCGAGTGCGGAACAAACCATCTTCGCCCCGATAAAGTTGATCCTGGTCGGGTTTAACCAGGCGAATGCGATCGGCGGCAACCAGTGAATTCGCTGCCTGCCCTGATGCGCGCACCGAAATTGTACCGTCCGCGCCGATGGTCAAACTTTCGTATTGCGGGATAGTGATCGGGCCACCTTCGCCGAGCACTATCTGGTTGGCACCGTTGACCAGCAATCCGGTCTCGTTGATACGAAAATCACCGCGGCGGGTCAAACCGGTACTGCCATCGGTAGCCTGCACCGCAAACCAGCCTTCACCATTAATCGCCAGATCGAGGTCACGGCCCGTTGTCATCGTCGCCCCCGCCTTTAGATCGGCCCCGTATTGCTCATCGACGGAATATACCCGGTCGGCGTAACCCGGCCCGTAAACCGGTTTCGCCTGAATCTGGTCTAAGGTCGCTTTAAATCCTACGGTGCTGACGTTAGCCAGATTATTGGCATTGTTCTGCTGCGCATGCATAGCCTGCGCAGCTCCGTTCATTGCCATATAGAGATATTTATCCATCGATGCTTACCTGTTGCCTAACGAATCTGAATGATCGTATCGGTAATCGAATTGGCCGTTTCTATCGATCGGGCATTCGCCTGAAAATTACGCTGGGCGGTAATCAGGTTCACCAGTTGCTGGGTAAGGTCGACATTCGAAGCTTCCAGTGCACCCGATTGAATCAAGCCGAAGCGTCCGGTACCGGCAGATCCAGTAATAACCGATCCAGAATCGATGGTTTCGGTCCAGGAGGAACTACCAACGCTGCGTAACCCCTGACTGTTGGGAAAGTCGGCAAGTGCAATTTGCCCCAGCGGAAGGCTGATACCATTACTGAAGGTTGCTCGCATCAAACCATCTTCGGAGATATCCAGCCCGGTCAGCCGGCCTGTTGAAAAGCCATCGGGGTCCAGGTTATTCACCGCAAACGATGACGAATATTGAGTTGTCGTGTTGTTGGCAAAGTCGTGGATTATAGTCAGCGGGTCGGCACCGTTCGATAAAGTAAAACCAACATTTTGAATGGCCGCCGGTGAATTTGAAGCATAAGACCCGTCAGTATTGAAATTTATCAATGCTGCGTTCTGGGTGGTTGGTAGCCCGCCATTCAAATGGGTGATTGGGGTGCCACCGGCAACGTCGGATTCGGCGCCATCGATATAGGTGAAAACGGCCCACTGGTTGGGATCATTAGCACCATTGGTCGCAGACCCGGGTTGATCATGGATAAAATAGTAAGACATAACATGCGACGCACCGAGTGAATCGAATACGGTCGATGAAGTTGCATGCGAATAGGTGTTACTGGCCGTCGGATCAAATGTAGCGGGGTCCTGCGCCGGTGACGTTGCGTCTAAATTCAAACCGATTTCGACCTCGGTAGTTGCCTGAGGCGCACCGGTCGAGGCCGGCAGTTGAATGGGAATCGTCGTATTCAAACTGGTCGAAGTAACAACGCCGTTGCTATCGGTCGGAAAAGCCTGCAGCAATTGACCGTTACTATTACCGATGAAGCCATCCGCATCGATGCGGAATTGACCCGCCCGGGTGTAAGAAATATCAGTAGTACTTTGCCCCTGGTTTAAGATGTAAAAGCCCTCGCCCGAAATTGCCAGATCGAGCGCGGCGTTGGTAAATTTCAGGTTGCCCTGGTCAAATTGCTGCGAAACACTGCCCACCCGGGTTCCACTGCCCACCGAGGTTGCGGTGTTACCAAAAGGTGATACTTCGAACAAATCACCAAATTCGGCACGCGAATGCTTAAACCCGGTGGTTGCCACATTGGCAATATTATTACTGGTTACACTAAGATCGACCGATGCGGCCTGCAACCCACTAAGTCCTGTATTAAACGACATTTCTACTCTCCTGCTACGTTACAAAATTTTACGAACCTGGCCCATATCAATATCGCCTAAACCTGATACTGACAGGGTTAAATCCTGACCACCGACGCCGAGAGTGACACTTTCGACATCGACCACAGCAAAGGTCGGCGCTGCGCTGACCAAACTACCTTGATGGGATTCTGCGGCTATCTGATAATTGCCAGCTGGCAAGCGGTTGCCACTGCTGTCGAGACCATCCCATGCAAAATCAATCAAACCCGACTGCTGTAAACCCATATCCCGGCGATGAACCAGCTGACCGGCATCATTGGTGACGGTAACAATAAGCTTGCTCGAGGTTTGACCCAGTTCGACTGCACCCAACAGGGGAGCATCATCGGCCAATACACCCGTATTTGCGGGAACCATAACTCGACTGCCGACCAGGGTAGATGCCTGCAGCGCCTGGTTCGACTGAAACGAGGCGCTCATACTGCTAAAGCTGGTGTTTAATTCATTGATACCGCTGACCGTGCCGAATTGGGCCATCTGCCCCAGAAAATCACCATTTTCCATCGGTTTTAAGGGGTCCTGGTATTTCAATTGTGCGGTCATTAATTCGAGGAATTCGGTTTGACCGAGTTCATCGTTTGCTTTGTCGCTGACGTCACTGGGCTGGCTAAGCCCCAGTTGCGTATAAATATTATTGCTGTCAATTTCAGTCATGATTGGTGTCCTAGCTACCCAGTGAGAGCGCGCGTAACAGCAAATCTCTCGAGGTATTGAGTACTTCCACATTATTTTGATAAGCCCGTGAGGCAGAAATCATATTCGCCATTTCTTCAACCGGGTTCACGTTGCTACCAAACACATAGCCCTGTTCATTGGCTAACTTGTGGCCGGGTTGATAACGCTGGTTAACTTCAGCATTACTCTCGACGACGCCCATCATGCGCACCCCGACCAGGGCCGGGTCGACCTGTTTATTCATCATTGCCTGAAATACCGGCTGGCGTGAACGATAGGCTTCTGCCGCCGTCGAAGCGATGGTGTCGACGTTGGCCAGATTGCTCGCCGTAGTATTCAGGCGTACCGACTGGGCGCTGATCGCGCTTCCGGAAATATCAAAGTTAGCAAATAAACCCATTGTTATTCTCCTTTAAGTGCCAGCATCAAACCCTTAATACGACCGTTAAGCAGGGTGAAGCTGGTTTGAAACATCAATGCATTTTCGGCAAACTTGGCCTGTTCAACATGCGAATCCACGGTATTGCCGTCAAGCGACGGGTGCAGTGGATTCCGATACATGACATTGTCACTGGCCTGTGCAGGGTTACCTGAAATATGCTGTTTATGCTTGCCACTTAAGGCGAGCTGATTGCCCTGCTGATGACCGGCGCGACGCAGGGTGTC
>JBLHOA010000190.1:0-6251 GCA_047622345.1 Gammaproteobacteria bacterium
TGATTTGGGTTATTCCTGCATTGGCAGGCGGTGCCGCCTCAACCACCATAGCGGCTGAAACCCGTGCAAACCGGTAAGCCCGGGGGTCACTAGGCTTTTGCGCAATACAAAAAGAGGCGATGTCACGAACGCCCGACTGCAGTTGCCGCAATGCCTTTTTTATATCAGCGTCTGACTCCAGGCTTCCCGTTGCTACAGCGGTCGCCGGGGTAGCCACCTGGGCGACCGGAGCTGGCGAAGCCATCACCGGCTCGGGCGCAGGCGCAGCAGGCGCCGCGACAGTAGCTTCATTTTCGGATTGAACTGTTGATGGTAGAGGGCTGGCTGATTCAGCAGCAGGCGCTGCTTCCGGGACATTCGCTGCAACTGCCGGCTTTTCCACCTTCGCCAATTCGGCCTCGGCGGCTTGTTTGTAGTTTTTCAACGGGCGCGATAATTCGCTTAGCATCGGCGCCTGATCGCCCATTTTATCCACCAAAGCCGAATCGACTTCGCGTAATTTTTCGGCCGCGAGCATAACCGCCTCGGCTTCGCCCGGCTTCGGTGCATGGGCTTCGATGTAAATCCCTGCTTTTTCTGAAAGCCAGGTAAAGGAAGTTCCACGGGCGCGCAGGCGTTTTGCTGGAGGGAAAAGGCAGTCCCAGTGCAGGCTTAGCATGTCGTTTAATATATTCAAGCCAATCGCCAGGCCGGTATAACCATCCTTAAGCAACAGGCCATAGCATAAATAGGCGCCAACCAGCAGGTCTTTTGACGATTCACGGGTAATTTTTGTCGCCAGGTCAGCGACGACATCCCAATCGACTATCTCGGCGTTTAGTGATTCCTGTTTGGCGAGTTCGGCTTCAAGGCTTTCAAAATCCGACTCATAACGAACGCTTGTTCCACAAGGCTGTTCGTCAGAAATCGGGCTGGCCCCAATTGCATACAGTGGATGTTCGCTTAATTTGATCACGTCACTCCAGAAACTTTTAGCATATTATTGATCTTATTATTGCTGAAAAAGGTTGTTATTATCTCTTAGAGTCAGCATTTTGTTGACCTACTTAAGGGCGAAGAAGTTACCACAATCAATAGTTAAATCAAGACGTCATTAATAATTTTTGACTTGGTGGAGCTGGCATCGCCAATCCAATTTCAAAATCCTTAAGGTCGGCAATTTAAATGCAGCTATGGAAATAAATTTTCTGCTCTGTCACAAAACTAAAAGCTTCAATTTCATGCAATCAGTTAAAGCACGATGCAGTAGAAAATGCGATTATTATACCGCTGTCAATACGGGGCTTCAGGCAGCAATTTTTGCCGAAGCCTGTCACTGTATAGTGGTAAAATTCAGCTGACGAAATTCGACCCCTCAGTTAATATTTAAAATTGAATCCCGGACTGACTTCATGCCAATTCCTGATGTTATGAATGCGATTGTACTGACCGGCCACGGCGGACTGGACAAACTTGAATATCGCCAAAAGTGGCCAACTCCGCGCCCTCAACCAGACCAGGTACTGGTTAAAGTGGGCGCCTGTGGTTTAAATAATACCGATATCAATACCCGCACAGCGTGGTATTCAAAATCAGTGAGCGAAGGCATTACCGAGGCAGGTGGGACGCGGGGTTTTGATCAGGTTGACAGTGGTAATGGCAGCTGGGGAAGTTCTGCGATCAGTTTTCCACGAATCCAGGGTGCCGATGTTGCCGGAACCATAGTCGGCGCCGGTGATTCGGTCGATGCAGGACGGATCGGCGAACGGGTCATTCTCGACCCCTGGATTCTGGCGGCCGGTGACTGGCTCGATGCAAGCCGGGCGATTTACCTTGGTTCTGAGTGCGATGGCGGCTTTGCCGAATACACCGTTATCCGCAGTGAAAATGCCATTGCCATCGAGACGAAACTAAGCGACGCCGAACTGGCGACCTACCCCTGCGCCTATACTACGGCCGAAAACCTGATTGCAAAAACAAAGCTGAAACCCGGCGAAACCGTAGCTATTTCGGGAGCATCCGGAGGCGTAGGTTCGGCGGCAATTCAACTATGTCGACTGCGTGGAGCGAAGGTCATCGCGATCGCTTCGCCCGCCAAAGCAGTACTGCTCGAAGCATTGGGAGCAGACAAAGTTATCGATCGCAACAGTGAGAAACTGGAGCAGGCGATTATGGATGCGGCCAATGGCAGAATTGACGCCGCCATTGACGTCGTTGGTGGCCCGATGTTTATGCCGCTGATTAATGCATTGCGCCAGGGTGGGCGCTATTCCAGCTCGGGGAGCATCGCCGGTCCGCTGGTCGAATTCGACCTGCGGCAGCTTGTTTATAAAGACCTGCAACTCACCGGGGCGACCATCGTGCCAGCGGGCACCATGCAACGCCTGGTTAAATTGATCGAGCAGGGTCAGTTAAAACCTTTACTCGCGCAAAGCTTTCCATTGGCCGACCTTGGCAAGGCGCAACAGGCTTTTCTGGCGAAAAAATACGTCGGTAATATTGTGGTCGAAATTTAGATATGGAACAAAGCCGGGTTGATGGGTTGATCGCCGAGTGAAAACGCTGCTGCAGGCCGTGGCGGTTATGTCTTTCGGTAAACTGTTGTTTGCCGTTCAGGATGTCATCATCAAGGAAATGAGTGGCGCTTACCCGATCCATGAAATCGTCACCATTCGCGGCCTGGTTGCCATCCCAATTCTGCTCGCTCTAATTCATTTTACGGTAAAAATCCGGTCGCTCAGGCATCATCGCCCGGGCTACCATTTGCTGCGCGGCCTGCTCATGTTTATGGCATTCATGGCTTATTACGTCGCGCTTTCAGAAATGTCGCTGACGACCGCAACCGCGTTATTTTTTACCGCTCCATTTTTCATCACCCTGTTGTCGATACCGATGCTCGGTGAGTCGGTCGGGCCGCGTCGTATTATCACTATCCTGATTGGCTTTTGCGGTGTAGTGATCGTGATTAGACCCGATTCTTCGTCATTTGACCTGATCACTCTGCTGCCGATACTTTCAGCCTTTTTTTACGCGCTTTGTCAGCTCATGGTGCGTTACGCAAAAATGACCGCACCGGCGTCGATCATGTCAATTTATCTAAGCCTCTGCTTCATTATTTTCGGCCTGCTAAGCGCGCTGGTGTTTCAGTTTGTTGACCCGCCAGACAGCACCCGGGCAGCAGCTTTGACATTGTATCTGCCGTGGGTAATTCCCCACCAGGCCGACCTTCTAGCGATCGCCTTTACCGGCGTTTCCAGCGGACTGGGGTTCATGTTTGCCAGTTATGCCTATCAACAGGCACAAGCGTCACGGCTGGCTCCCTTTGAGTACGTGATGATTATCTGGGTGACCATACTCAGTTTTCTGGTCTGGGATGAATTGCCCGACACGCAGACGGTTATCGGGCTGATCATTATTATATCGTCTGGCTTATATGTGCTGCATCGCGAAGACAAGGCCGATAAAAAACCGGACAACTATCTCGGTCTGGGCCGTCGCTAAAGCGATTTCGAGCGCAGCACCATCATCATGGTAAAACCCACCCTTGGCAAGCAATGGCAGGGTATCGTCAGGATCGGCATCTGCGGCCATAATCACCGGGCCACGCCGCCATACTCGAGCGCGCAACGGGTGCCCGCCGCGAGTTGTGAGCGCAGCATCCAGCCGACTTTGGCACTACCGATAAACGATAAAAAGGCGATACGTGCGTCGGTTACCAGTGGTGATGCTACTTTAAAGATCACTGGTCATTACCGCCTGACAATGACTTTCGGGCAACCCTGGTTCGCGCAGAATCTGCACGAAACGAAAACAGGAAAGTGGGGCGTCTTCGTCGGGTTAAACGATTACCGGACACCCAGTAGCAACGGATGGTTAAAGGCACTCACCGCCATTACCACGCCGATCGGTTCGCGCCGGGTAAAGGTCAGGCGGTTGACCGAGGCCGCGTTTACATTCATTGGAATTTCGCGCCCGCTTTCCGAACGCAGGCATTCCACCGTATTCTTCACCCCGTCGATGGCGCGTGCGACTTCGACGCGCGAATCGAGCAATGGCTTGCCTCCTTCGCTGGCCGCTTCGAAAGCGAGCTGCTCGAAGCGCTCCTGCATGATCGCCGCGGTGCGTTCCAGAATGCGGATGTGCTGCTCGCCGGACAACCATTGCGAGCGATCACAAAAAACTGCATAAGCCGTTTGTAGCGCCTGTTCGGCACCCTTAGCATCGATGGTCGGCACTTCGCCGATCGGTGATAAATCCCAGGGCGAGTTCATCGCGTGCTGCCCGGCAACCGCAGCTCCCGGAACCATAGATTCGAAACTAATAGTCATCGTGTTTTTCCATTAAATGGGGCAAACCAGATTGCCAAGCTTTTCGGTCAGTTTCATATTTTCCGAATAATCCACCGGGCAGTCGATGAGCACTACGGTATTGTCGGCGATGGCTTTTTTGAGCGTCGGCAACAGGTCGTCGGCCGCTTCAACGCGGTAACCTATCGCACCAAAACTTTCCGCGTACTTGACCAGATCGGGGTTTTTGAATTCGATCTGGGTATCGCGCCCGAAGCGTCGATCCTGATGCCACTTGATCAAACCATACTTCGAGTCATTCCAGATCAGGACAACAATGGCAACACCGATTCGCAAGGCGGTTTCGATTTCCTGCGAGTTCATCAGAAAGCCAGCGTCACCGGTAACGGTTACCGCGGTTCGATTGGGGAACGCCAGTTTGGCGGCAATGGCGCCGGGCAGACCTATCCCCATCGAGGCAAACCCGTTCGAAATAATACAGGTATTAGGACGTTCTGCCTGGTACATGCGCGCCATCCACATCTTGTGCGCGCCAACATCGGAAACGACAATATCGTCGGGCTCCAGCGCCTTGCGCAGGTCGAGAACTATGCGCTGCGGCACCAGTGGAAATGAATCGTCGTTTTCATGTGTGCTGAGTTCTTCGACAATCATTTCGCGCAGGTTTTGTGCCTGCGACTCGGCTTGTGGCTTGGCTATTGCCGCTATGCCGTCGAGCGCCGCGGTAATATCACCGACGACACCGCATTCAAGCATATAGTGTTCGTCGACTTCGGCCGGGCTCAGGTCGATGTGGATAATCTTGTTGGTCTTTTCCTTGTTCCACAGATGCGGGTGATATTCGATCATGTCGTAGCCGATACAGATGACAACATCCGCGCGATCGAAACCGCAGGCCACATAGTCGTGCGCCTGCAGGCCAACCGTACCCAATGACAGGTCATGCGAAAAAGGAATGCTGCCTTTCGCCATGAAGGTAGTGGCCACGGGAATATTTAATTTTTCGGCAAAATTCACCAGGGCACCATCAGCACGGGCTCGAATGACGCCATTGCCCGCCATAACCAGCGGGTATTTCGCAGTCGATATAATTTCTGCGGCCTGGGCTATCTTTTCATTCGGTGGTACCGGCGCCTTGGCGCTTTGAACCTTCAACGGTTCCTTGCCGGTCACTTCCATCGCGGCGACGTTTTCCGGAAAGTCGATAAAGCTTCCTCCCGGTTTTTCGGCCTGCGCGGCCTTGAATGCCTTACGTACGATTTCAGCCACAATTTCGGGTTCGCGAATCTGCACACTGTATTTGGAAATCGGCGCAAATAGATTCACCAGGTCGAGCACCTGATGGCTTTCTTTGTGCATCCGCGTGGTCGCTCCCTGCCCGGCGATGCCTATTATCGGCGCGCGATCCATATTGGCATCGGCAAAACCGGTGACCAGATTAGTCGCACCGGGTCCAAGTGTAGCCAGACAAACGCCAGCCTTGCCGGTTAAACGCCCATAGACATCCGCCATAAAGGCGGCGCCCTGCTCGTGTCGAGTGGTAATGAATTTTATATTGCTACCAATCATCGAATCCATCACATCCAGGTTTTCTTCACCAGGAATTCCGAAAATGTATTCGACGCCTTCGTTTTCCAGGCAACGCACAAACAGATCACTTGCTTTCATAGTTTTTTCCAAAGGGTTTAATTTGATTTGACAGCTATTACTGGAATTAATTTAGAACAAACTGCATTTAGTTATCATTAGCCTGGCACCTTTGGCGGTCCGCCGGCGTCCTGTCGGGGTAAATTTCAGTCAGCGGCACTGATATACCGTTATCCTGTACTACCCGACAGTGAAAACGGCTTAGTTGGCGGGGTTCTTTGACCCCACAGGAATGCGCGATGATACCGACTTCGTATTCGATCTGGCCCTGGAAGCTGGCCAGGCGTTCGGCTTTGTTGGCCGGGTCGAGCCCCCGCT
>JBLHOA010000191.1:0-6123 GCA_047622345.1 Gammaproteobacteria bacterium
CTGCCGAGCGCATTGCTCATCAAAATAATAAACAAAACCAGAACAATGGCGCTGCTGGTTTTAAAAATTTCGCGGGCGAGATAGGTGGTTATTATTTTACTCATGATAAATTCTATCCGATGCAGGACACACTAGCGATTGTCTCCTAGCCGCAGATGAATAGTGATTCCTTATAATTGACTGGTTTTTTCTGATAACTCACGTATCTTATCGCGTTATCAGCCAGTCAACATCAGGAATATTATGGAATTTAATGCTAAAACCGCCGTCGCCGAAACCGATCGCAGCAGTTGTCTGATTATCACCGTTACCCAGCCGCAAAAATTGAGTAAAACCGGCGTTGCAATCGATAAGGCCAGCAGTGGTTTTCTAAGCACTATTTTGAAACAGGGAGACATGGAAGGGTCAATTGGCCAGAGCTTGATTCTGCACTCGGTTCCCGGCATCAATAGCAAACGCGTACTGTTGATCGGTTGCGGTAAAGATAGCGATTTTAACGAACGCAGTTTTACCAGTGTAGTGTTAGCCATGACCAGCGCACTGGCCCAGTCGGGGGCGCGTGATGCGCTTCTTTTCCCCGCCGATATCAATTTAAAAGGGCGCGATTCGGCCTGGAAAGCCCGCCAGGCCTGCCTGCTGTTTGCCAATAGCGAATACAAGTTCGATCGTTTAAAAAGTGGTAAAAAATCAACCCACAAAGGCCTGAGCAAACTCAGCGTCCATACCGACAAGACCGACAATCTGAAAATCAGTAACGCCATTGAGCAAGCGCAGGCGATCAGCGCAGGCATGACGGCCGCCCGTGACCTCGGTAACCTGCCCGGTAATATCTGTACGCCGAGCTATATTGCCAAACAGGCGAAGCTTCTCGCCGTCGGTAGTAAAAATATCAAAGTCACTGTTCTCGAAGAAGCCGATATGAAACGGCTGAAAATGGGATCATTGTTATCGGTGAGTGCGGGTAGCCGGCAACCGGCAAAATTAATCACCATTGAATACCGGGGCGCCGGCGCAAAAGAACAACCCATCGCTCTGGTCGGTAAAGGCGTGACCTTTGACACCGGCGGCATTTCGTTAAAACCCGGTGGCGGGATGGATGAAATGAAATTCGACATGTGCGGTGCCGCTTCGGTTATCGGTACCATTGAGGCGGTTAAACGCCTGGCATTGCCAATTAACGTGGTCGGCGTCATTCCCACCACGGAAAATATGCCCGATGGCATCGCCACCAAACCCGGCGATATCGTCACCAGCATGTCCGGGCAAACCATCGAAGTGTTGAACACCGATGCCGAAGGTCGATTGATTCTTTGCGATGCGCTCACCTACACCCGTAAATTTAAACCGAGCTGCGTCATCGATATCGCCACACTGACTGGCGCCTGTATTGTCGCGCTGGGTAAGGTTCCATCGGCGGTATTGGGCAACAACAAAACACTGATTGCCGACTTGATCCGCAGCGGCCAGCAAATCGAAGACAAACTCTGGGAATTGCCCTTGTGGGATGAATACCAGGAACAGTTGAACAGTAATTTTGCCGACATGGCTAACATCGGTGGTCGCGACGCCGGAACCATTACTGCGGCCTGCTTCCTGTCTCGCTTCACCGGCGATATGAAATGGGCGCATCTGGATATCGCCGGAACCGCCTGGCATTCGGGCGAGAAAAAAGGGGCAACTGGTCGACCGGTACCCCTGTTAACGCAATTCATATTAAATCAGATCAAAGCTTAATGACGCGAATTGACTTTTATCAGTTACGACCCGAAGGCCAAAGCTTCGACCAGGTGGTCTGCCAGCTGTGTCAAAAGGCTTATGAAAGTAAAAAAAAGACCCTGCTACTGACCCAGAATGAGGCGCAGAGCAAGCTACTCGACGCAAAGCTGTGGACCTTTGCCGATGAAAGTTTTGTACCGCACGATACTGAGGAAGAAGCCGGCTTCAGCAGCCCAATATTGATTCAATATAACCCCGATCCGAAGGGTGATCGCGAATTGTTAATCAACCTGACGGCGAGCGTTCCGATTTACTTTGCCCAGTTTGATCGCGTTATTGAACTGGTTACCGAAGAAAACAAAGCGGCCGCACGCGATCGATATAGCTACTATAAAGAACGCGGTTATCTGCTTAAACACGTTACCCTTTAAATGGAATCCGACGCCGACATCCCTGTGTTGACCGACCTGATCGAACTGGGCACTGAAATCACCATGTCTGATCTCGGATTCGATGAGGATATGCAAATTATCGAAGACCCCCTCTTCGATGCACCCTCCTACGATAAAGATAGTACCGAACCCAATCTCGGCTTCAATGACGAACCCGCTGCCGCCTTTGCAGCAGAGCCTGTCAGCCATAATAGTGCGGCGCAACCGGTCAGTTACGCCAGCGCTGTGCAGGAAGCCGCGGCGAGTACCGATATTTTTGCCAACAACCCCGGGCTCGAACAGCGCATACGAAGAATTCTCGACGACCACATGGAACTTGCCTTCCTGGAAATTAAGCAGGCGATCCGGAATAGCTCAAAATCCAGCTAAGTGCAGCCATTTCTTTACTACCAATTTCCGGAAAGCAGTGCATTTTTGAATAACCGCAAGGTATAATCGCGCCCTTTCGTTTTGCCCCTAAAAACCATGGATAAAACCTACAATCCTCAGTCGATTGAACAGAGCTGGTATCAACACTGGGAAGACAGCGGCTATTTTTCCGCCCAGGGTGGTGACGACGCCTATTGCATCGTCATCCCTCCCCCGAATGTAACCGGCAGCTTGCACATGGGCCATGCGTTCCAGGACACGATCATGGATACGCTGACCCGCTACCATCGCATGCGCGGTGATAATACGCTTTGGCAGCCAGGCACCGACCATGCCGGCATCGCCACGCAAATGGTGGTAGAGCGACAGCTGGCCGCCGACGGGCAAACACGACATGACCTCGGGCGCGATGCCTTTATCGACCGGGTGTGGAAATGGAAGGCCGAATCCGGCGGCACAATCACCCGGCAACTGCGTCGTATGGGCGCCTCGGCCGACTGGTCGCGCGAACGCTTTACCATGGATGAAGGACTTTACGCCGCGGTGCAGAAAGTATTCATCCAGCTTTACGAAGAAGACCTGATTTATCGTGGCAAGCGCCTGGTGAACTGGGACCCGGTATTGCATACCGCCGTCTCCGACCTGGAAGTGATTTCAGAAGAAGAAAATGGCCACATGTGGCATTTGCGCTACCCGATCGTCGGCGAAGCCGGACATATTGTAGTCGCCACCACCCGTCCCGAGACTATGCTTGGCGATTCCGCGGTTGCCGTTCATCCCGATGACGAACGTTATCAGTCATTAATTGGCAAACAGATCGAGCTGCCGCTCACCGGTAGAACCATCCCGGTTATCGCCGACAACTATGTTGATCCGGAATTCGGCTCGGGCTGCGTGAAAATAACCCCCGCCCACGATTTCAACGACTACGAAGTCGGCCAGCGCCATCAGCTGGAAAAAATCAACATATTCACCATCGACGCGAAGATCAACGAAAACGGACCCAAAGCCTATCGTAATATGGATCGTTACGATGCGCGTAAGGCAATCATCAAAGACTTGCAGGCGCTCGATTTAATCGAAAAAATTGACGAGCACAAGTTGATGGTGCCCCGCGGCGATCGAACCCAGTCGGTAATCGAGCCCTATTTAACCGATCAATGGTTTGTACGCGCGGGACCTTTGGCCAAACCGGCCATCGAAGCGGTGAAGTCGGGCAGTATAAAATTTGTTCCAGAAAACTGGAGTAAAACCTATTTCAACTGGATGGAAGATATCCAGGACTGGTGCATTTCACGTCAAATTTGGTGGGGGCATCGAATCCCGGCCTGGTACGACAATGACGGCAACTACTACGTCGCCAGTGATGTCGACGAAGTGCGCCGCAAATATAATCTGCCCGCAGACATGGAACTGCGCCAGGACGAAGACGTACTCGATACCTGGTTTTCTTCTGCTCTATGGCCATTCAGCACCCTCGGTTGGCCGGATCAACAAGACCCGGCGCTGAAAACCTTTTATCCAACTAGCGTATTGGTCACCGGCTTTGACATCATCTTTTTCTGGGTCGCGCGGATGATTATGTTCGGCTTGAAGTTTATGGACGAGGTGCCGTTTCGCGAAATCTACATCCACGGGCTGGTGCGCGATGCCGAAGGCAATAAAATGTCCAAGTCGAAAGGCAATGTTCTCGACCCACTCGACCTGATCGATGGCATTACACTCGACGATTTAATCGCCAAACGCACCAAAGGTTTAATGCAGCCCGAGATGGCGCCTAAAATTGAAGCGGCCACGCAAAAACATTTTCCGGACGGCATTCCCGCCTTCGGCACCGACGCGTTACGATTCACCTTTACTGCGCTTGCTACCACCGGTCGTGACATCCGTTTCGATCTGGGGCGCATCGAAGGCTATCGAAATTTTTGCAATAAATTGTGGAATGCAACCCGCTACGTAATGCAAAACACCGAAGCTGAAAATTGTAGCGCCGGCAGCCCATCGCTGGCTGATCGCTGGATATTATCCCGTTTGCAAGAGGTCAGTGCGAAAACTGTCGAGCACCTCAACAGCTATCGCTTCGACCTGGCGACTCGCGACCTGTATGAGTTTGTGTGGAATGATTATTGCGACTGGTATATCGAATTATCCAAGCCTGTTCTTTATTCGGACAACTACAACGACGACGAAAAGTCAGCCGCCAGGCATACCCTGTTACAGGTGCTGGAAAGTATTCTGCGCCTGTTGCATCCGATGATGCCTTACATCACCGAAGAGCTGTGGCAACGTATCGCCCCGCTGGCCGGCGTTCCGGGCGAATCCATCATGCTCAGCGCCTATCCACAGGCAAAGCAGCAATTAGTCGACCGAGAAGCCATCGACGAACTCGAGTGGGTGAAGAGCTTTATCATGGGAGTACGGCAGATACGCTCGGAAATGGATATTAAACCGGGAAAGCTCCTGCCGGTATTCTGTCAGCAAGGGAGCGATATCGACCAACAGCGTATCGACAGAAACAAGGTCTTATTGACCACTCTGGCAAAGCTTGAATCGATTGAATGGTTGAACAACAACGACCCGGCACCCGAGGCTGCGACTTCACTGGTGGGTGAAATGAACCTGTTGATTCCACTTGCCGGCCTCATCGATAAGCAGGTTGAGCTCGCACGTCTGCAGAAAAATATTGCCCGACTGGAGCAGGAAACCGCCCGTATCGCGGGAAAACTTGGCAACCAAAGTTTTGTTGCGAAAGCGCCCGAAAAGGTAGTTAACAACGAGAAGGCAAAACTGGCTGACGCCGAAATGGCGCTTGCCAGTCTACGCACGCAGGCGCAGAAAATCGCGGCGATTGCGGACTAGACAATTCTGAACTTTTTTTTCGTTCCCCGTTCAAAAGCTGTTACAACTGCAATATAAAAATTTGGGGGATCAAAATGGGATTAGTTGAAAAGCTGGAATCGCCGCTCGGGGCAATCAATAAGGGATTGTCTACCTTACAATCACCTTTTCTGCTTGCGATCAGAGTATACGTTGCCTGGGTGTTTCTAAAGTCGGGAATGCATAAAATTGGTGACTGGGAAACCACACTGGTGCTGTTTGAATGGGAATATAAGGTTCCCTTGCTGAATTACGAACTAGCTGCCTACCTGGCCACCTTTGGTGAACTCGTTTTTCCCGTGATTTTGATCGCCGGTTTCGGTACCCGCTTCACCGCAATCGCCATTTCCTTAATCAATATCATGGCCGTAGTGGCTTATTATTCCACCCTGGCAAAAGGTGCCGGGCTAGTCTGGCACTATTTATGGGGGTCGATGCTATTGACCAATATCCTGTATGGCGGCGGCCATTTTTCACTGGATCAGTGGCTTAAATCAAAATTTACCCAAGGTGATTAGTAGATTTCGATAATATTTTCGTAATCTTGTACAATACGGTCGGATCAAGTGCGCCTTAGCTGCGCTTTTTTTTGGTGCTGTAATTGAAGATGAAATTAAAAGGTTCTGCACAATTTTCGATATTTATTTTACTCGGATTGATATTTTCAATGTCATCGGGTTATGAAACTGCGGTCGATTCTGCTCGAGTA
>JBLHOA010000192.1:0-6119 GCA_047622345.1 Gammaproteobacteria bacterium
TGATATTTTTATTAGTTTAATAGCGTTTAAAAAACAGTTCTTAATAGTATTCTTTGTCCTTTTAATCTCTGGCGTATTAGTCGTTGGCAACTTTTACAAAGAAAAGCATTCCCTGCAGAGCCTGGTTGAAATTGACGAAGTCAGTATATTAGGTGTTTTGACACAGGTTAAGAGCCCGGCTGCGATAGTGCAGGAAATTAAATTGAAAAACATGCCTGCTCTTCAAGGGGATTCAAATTTTTCCGACATTGAAACTTTGATAAAAAAAACACGTATTTCAAATCCTAAAGGAACCAATATCGTCGAGATATATAGTAAAACAACACTGCCGGATAAAGACCTGGTGGGCAAATTTCACGCCCAGCTAGTCAGTACTATTACTGACGATTTAAAAGAGGCTATTGTAACCACTCAAAATACTATCAAGCCGGTATTGCTAATTAATCTAGAAAAAATTCAAGAATTCAAAGTTGAGGAGCTCCGTCTGGAGCAAAGTTTTCGAATTAGATTAGAATCTTTATCTGGAAATAATAATTTCAGTGACGAGTATGTGAAGTCTGCAAGAAACGAAATCAAACTTCAGCAAAGTCTTTTTCAAGAGCAAATTAAGGCTCTGCAGCTGAAAAATGAAATTCTTGAATCGGTGATGAATAATCTGGGTTTGCGAATAGTTTCTTCTGCTGTTCTTTCCGAAGACCCTGTCGGGATAACCAGGAATACACTCTATTTTGTAGTCCTGGTTATATCGGTTATATTTGCCTTCATTGCAGTGATAATTATCAGCTTTTCCCGAAAAGTAAAAGAGCGACTTGAAGCTAACGCAGGAGCACAACAATAAAGCGTTCTATTGAGTTAGCTGGGAGCGATACGCGACAAATTGCAAATTTTTGCGGGGTACTTAACCAGAACCTGGGTATCGTAGAGAAATATTTCGATATCCAGATAAAGGTTATAGATAACGAACTATTACTTGAATCAAAGGATAGAATTCTAGATTCAACTGTTGAAACTATCGAAAAAATCCTCAAGCAAAGCAGTGAAAAGTCGATGTCGGTTGATGAGGTGGAAAGTGCTTTGAAGCAGTCCGGCTCTTACGAAGTCGATGAGCTACAGCGCCACAGTATCAAACTGCGCAGCAAATACATTACCCCGAAATCGAAACTGCAATGTCAGTACGTTCACGGGATTTCCAGGAAAGTTGTTAATTTCGGAATCGGCCCTGCGGGTACTGGAAAGACGTATCTCGCCGTTGCCAAAGCCGTGCAAGCCCTGGAAAGTGAAGAAGTGAGCCGGTTGATTCTAACGCGCCCTGCAGTAGAAGCAGGGGAGAAACTGGGTTTTCTGCCCGGTGATCTATCGCAAAAGGTTGATCCTTATTTGCGCCCCGTGTACGACGCACTTTACGAAATGCTCGGCTTCGACAAGGTCGAAAAGTTGATCGCCCGGCACGTCATCGAAGTTGCGCCATTAGCCTATATGCGGGGTCGGACATTGAACAATGCCTTTATCATTCTGGATGAGGCGCAAAACACGACGCCGGTGCAGATGAAAATGTTCCTAACCCGGATCGGCTTCGGTGCCAGGGCAGTTGTTACCGGTGATATTACGCAGACCGACCTGCCCGCGAACCAGACCTCGGGCTTACAGCACAGCCTGAATATTCTCAAAGACCTCGACTCGATCGGGTTTACCTATTTCACTTCTGGTGATGTGGTGCGACATCCGCTGGTGCAATCAATCGTGGAAGCCTACGACCAGTTTGAAAATGACGATAAGCGTTGATCTGCAAAATGACGCTGGGCTACCTGGAGTTCCGGGTCAAAAATTATTCTTCCGTTGGGTCGAATCTTCGTTACAGCAGAGCTTTGCCGAATTTGAGCAAACGATTCGAATCGTCGATGCCGCCGAAAGCGAGTCACTGAATCGTCAGTTTCGAGGCAAGGAGCATGCGACCAACGTGCTTTCCTTTCCCAGTGATAGTGACCTGCTCGATTACGATTGTATCGGAGACCTGGTCATTTGTGCTCCGGTTGTGCTCGACGAGGCCGATAAACAAAACAAAGCAGTCGAGTCGCACTGGGCGCATATGGTGGTTCATGGAATGCTACATTTGCAGGGTTTCGATCATCAGGACGATGAGGAGGCTGGGCAGATGGAAGCGCTGGAAATACAGATTCTTTCGACACTGGGCTATTCTAATCCGTATAATGAAAACTATGACTGACTACGAAAGAGGGCGAAATGGCTGACGCTGATAACAGCGGGTCGACCAAGGGGTGGCTGGATCGGATAGTTGACGCATTTTCCGGCGATCCCCAAAATCAAAAACAGTTGCTGGAACTGTTAAAAAATCTCCAGGCAGAAGAGCTTATCGGGGCAGAAGAGCTCACCATGATCGAAGGCGTGCTGCAGGTGTCCGACATGCAGGTGCGCGATATCATGATCCCACGCGGGCAGATGGTGGTGCTCGATCACGAAGATGACCTGGCAGAAATTATTGAAAAGATTACCGAGTCCGGGCATTCCAGGTTCCCGGTGATCGATGACGACAAGGACGACGTGGTTGGTATATTGCTGGCCAAAGATTTGCTGTCACTGTCGCAGGGCCAGGATTTTGAAATCAATGAATATATCCGCCCGGCGTCGTTTATTCCGGAAAGCAAGCGACTGAATGTATTGCTCAAGGACTTCCGCCTGAATCGTAGCCATATGGCGATGATCGTCGATGAGTATGGCGGTGTCTCGGGCCTGGTAACCATTGAAGATGTGCTCGAGCAAATCGTTGGTAAAATTGACGACGAACACGATGACGACGAGGAAATTGATATCCAGCCGCATGGGTCCGATCGATTCAGTGTCCGTGCACTAACCCCGTTACAGGATTTCAATGAGTACTTCCAGACCGAGTACGAAAATGAAGGGATCGAAACCATCGGTGGCTACCTGCTCGGGCAAATTGGACATTTGCCCGAACGCGGTGAACTTTTCGTGCTCGATCAGCTAACTTTCAAGGTATTGAATGCCGACAGTCGTCAGGTCCATATGTACCAAGTTATTAATGATGGCAAAGACCCTGATCAATAGTTTAAGGTCCGACTCGTTACCGTTCCAAATTTTCGTCGCACTGGCCCTGGGGTCGCTGCTGCCGCTTGCTTTTGCCCCCTATGACTTCTGGCCCCTGGCCATAATCATCCCCGTTTTTTTCATCTGGAAAATCGATAAAGTGTCCAGCCTGAAGCGAGTTTTCTGGCTGGCCTGGACTTTCGGCCTTGGATATTTCGGCTTCGGCGTTTACTGGATTTACAACAGTCTGCACGACTTCGGCATGGCACCGCCACCGGTTGCTGCTGCGATCACCGCATTATTGATTGCTGTTCTTGCCAGTTTCCCAGCGGCCACCATGCTCGGTTATCGCTATGTATCCCGACAGATCGGTGCCCGGGCAATCTGGTTACTGCCATTGCTCTGGTTTAGCTTTGAGTGGTTCCGGGGCTGGGTACTGACCGGGTTGCCCTGGTTGAGCATAGGCTATGCCCATATCGACTCTCCGCTGTCCGGCTATGCGTCCGTGATCGGCGTTTACGGCGTAGGGGCCGCCAGTCTCTACCTGTCCGTTGCCTTGCTGCGCGTTATTCGCAATCGATCCTATGTCTGCCTATTGCCCGTGCTGATAATTCCCATCGTCGGCTACTTTCTCGGCCAGATCGAATGGACCCGAGCGCTGCCGCAGGGCATTAAGGTGACTATGGTTCAGGGGAATATTCCGCAGGAATTAAAATGGCGGTATGAAGAGCGTAACAATATTATCAACGCCTATTGGCGTGAAAGCAGCCGGCATTTCGATAGCGATTTGATCGTCTGGCCGGAAACCGCCTTACCCGGGCAGGAATCACAGATCGACGCCAGTATCCTGCAACCGATCGAGCGGGTTTTGGCAAACCAATCGGTGCAACTGTTGACCGGAATAGTGGTGGACGACAAAGTTACCGGCAATGTTTACAACAGTATGATGTTGCTCGGGCTAGCGAGGCAGTATTATCACAAACGGCATCTGGTGATTTTCGGCGAATACTATCCCTTGCGCTGGCTACTCGACAGTCTGCGCAACTGGATTAACATTCCATATTCAGACTTGACCGCAGGGCCCGACGAACAGCCAATAATGACGGTTGGTGACACCGTGTTAGGCGTTTCAATCTGTTTTGAAGATGTATTCAGCCGCGATATATTATTGGCCTTGCCTGCGGCCAATCTGTTGGTTAACGCGAGCAACGATGCCTGGTTTGGCGATTCGTCGGCACCGCATCAGCATTTGCAAATGGCGCAGATGCGCAGCCTCGAAACACAGCGGCCTATGGCGCGTTCGACCAATACCGGAGTAAGCGCTTTTATCGATCACGAGGGCAGAATTCTCGAGCAAACCGATCAATTCAGAGCGCAATCGATTACGCGGACCATTCAGGGACGGGAAGGGCTTACCCCCTTTTATTATTTTGCTCAAATCCAGCCCTGGTTGGCGCTAGCTTTTATTGCTTTCATTCTATCGGCAGCCTTTCGACGCGGCCGAAACGAGGCCATTTAGGCTCGGCATAGCAATCCGGCAGATTGCGGCAGTCAAGGCAACATCGACGTTAAAGTAGAATGGCTCCCGGCAGCTAGTCTAATTCGCTCTAGATCCCTTTAAGTTAGCCACCCACTGGAGTATGCTCCCCTCCTTTTACACGGCGTTCTCAATATGGCCCAGTACGACCCGAAAACTGTCGAAACAGAGGCACAGCAATTCTGGGCCGATAACGGCACTTTCAATGTAAGCGAAGACCCCGATCGGGAGAGCTATTATTGTCTTTCCATGTTCCCTTATCCCAGTGGTAAGTTGCACATGGGGCACGTCCGCAATTACAGCATCGGCGATGTTATTTCACGTTTTCAACGGATGCTGGGTAAGAATGTCATGCAACCGATGGGTTGGGATGCCTTTGGTATGCCCGCGGAAAACGCGGCGATTCAAAACAATGTCGCGCCTGCCGAATGGACTTATCAAAACATCGACTATATGCGCAAGCAATTGCAATTGCTTGGCTTCGGATATGACTGGAAGCGTGAACTGGCGACCTGTAACCCGGAATATTATCGCTGGGAGCAGTGGTTTTTTACCCGTTTAATGGAAAAAGGCATCGCCTATAAAAAGGTAGCACCGGTGAACTGGTGTCCGGTAGATCATACGGTGCTTGCGAATGAACAGGTCATCGATGGTCGTTGCTGGCGTTGCGACAGCGAAGTCGAGCGACGCGAACTCGCACAGTGGTTTTTACGAATCACCGACTATGCTGAGCAATTACTCGATGACCTCGATACGGTGGACTGGCCCGAGCAGGTCAAGACCATGCAACGCAACTGGATTGGCCGTTCGGAAGGGATGGAAGTTGAATTCGAAGTGCCCGGCCATGACTCACTTATGGTTTACACCACCCGCCCGGATACGCTCTATGGTGCGACTTTTATGGCGATTGCGGCCGAGCATCCGTTAGCGCTTGAAGCGGCGGAAAATGATCCCGAAATTCGTGACTTTATCGAAAGCTGCCGCAAAACCAATACCGCCGAAGCCGCGCTCGAGAAAATGGAAAAGCTGGGTTATCCGCTAGGGGTAACTGCCATCAACCCGGTCACCGGTGACGCGATTCCGATCTGGATCGCCAACTTTGTGTTAATGGGCTACGGCACCGGCGCGATCATGTCGGTACCCGGGCATGACCAACGGGATTGGGAATTTGCGCGTAAATATAAAATAGAAATCAAACAGGTGATAGCGCCGGCCGATGGCTCTGAAGTTAATCTGGATGAAGGTTCGTATATCACTAAAGATGGGGTTTGCTGCAATTCAGCCGATCTCGACGGTCTCGATTTTGACGCTGCATTCAAGCGCATTGCCGATGAGCTGGAGTCCCGTAACAAAGGCCGTCGGCAAGTGAATTACCGCCTGCGCGACTGGGGCGTCTCACGTCAGCGCTATTGGGGTGCCCCAATTCCGGTAATCAATTGCAACGCCTGCGGAACGGTAGCCGTTCCCGAAGCCGATCTTCCGGTTGTGCTCCCGGAAGATATTGAATTTGAGGGGATCG
>JBLHOA010000193.1:0-6114 GCA_047622345.1 Gammaproteobacteria bacterium
CGATTCAACGTTATTAAGAGTATCCGGTCGACCGGATTTTCCAGCAACAGGGTGGCATAGGTTTGGGAGATCATATTGGCTGGCATTTTGGCTATGGCTTCGGCACTATATACTACTTAATAACTAACTTAGGGGGAACTCAAATGGATCAAGACGACAAAACCACTACCAAGTACCTGGCAATCACCTTCATCGGCTTTGTCTTGCTGGGCATCGCGCTGATTATCGGCGCCAATATGCTCGGCTAAGAAAAACGATATTACTACTTTAAATCGCATACAACCGGCGGCAGTGCCGCGCTCGAGTGCACCGTTCAGCCAGGTGGTAACAGATGACCGCTACGCTTTTCTTTCGGGTCTCGTTGCCGCCGACTTCGATGCGGGCATTCAAGTCTTAGGTGATGTAGCGGCGGAAACTGCCGCCGTACTCACCGTTATTGCAAATATTTTGCAGGAACTGGGGATTGGCATGGACCGAATCGTTCAGGTCACCGTGCATCTGTCGGATCTGGATCATTTCGATGCCATGGATGCTGCTTATCGCACATTCTTCGATGCCGACCACTTTCCGGCACGAACGACCGTTGAATCGAAACGGCTTTTCGGCGATAGCAAGGTCGAAATCACCTGCCAGGCACGTTTACTCGACTAGTTAATACAACCAGCTCAGGCCAAATGCGGCTTAGATGGCTATGATTTAAACTTTAGTCTCTGAGCAATGGCTGAATTGACACTTAAGCGTCACCGCTTACCGGGGTAGCTTAATTTGGTTTCGAACGATTGTATTTGCTATGCTGCGTTCGAGAAAAACGCGAGCACCCCGATCTAAACTGGAGCAAACCCAGGCGGGCATTGGGAAAACCTCCGACCGAAAATGGGCCCCTGCTTGACATAACCGTGCCGCAGCATGAAAACCCGGCTTCAGATGCAGCTGCGAAAATACTGAGGATAGACAATCAATACGCGGCCTCTGTTTAACAGCATTGCCCCTTATCGCACTGGCCTCGGTTCCGGTGTGGGCGCAAAGCGATGCTGACCTGGAGGTAACAGGCACGTTCAGCCTTGAAAAAAACAAGCTGTCTGGGGTTACCCTGAGCAGCGAACCCGAACTCGATAAGCTGTCCGAAGATTCCTACGAACTCGAGTTAAATCTGCTCTACAGGAGATAGTAGAAACCTCGGTCGGGAAATCAATCTGGGGATTAATTTTACCGCCTACCTCGGAATTGCAGTCGAATTGGCTGCCGCCGAGTTTTCATCGGGCGCAGCCTACGGACCGCTCGCAGGAAGAACCAGCCGATTCTGGAGCCTTGAACTGAACTACGAATTCTAACCGGTTTCGGATTAACGGTTGAGCGAAGGACTCAGCCCGGAGATAGTGACCATAAACACATTCTTCTGGTGCAGGTTCATATTCACGTCCAGCTTCATAAGCTTCGCCAACGCATCAACCAGCGATAAACCCAGCCTCTTCTTTCTGCTTGCGCCAGAATCGATCACGCATAGGCAGAATATCTTCTGGTTTCAAATTAATAGACGCCTTCTTTACCGATAGCACGATAGTTTCGTTGCGAATTTCGGCATTAATAAGGATCTCGGCATGATCCGGGCTATAACTGACCGCATTAGTGAGTAAATTGGTCATAATCAAACCCAGTTTTGCGCGATCGGTATTGATCATCAACCCCGCCGGAATGGTTGTTACCAATTGTTTACCGCGTCCCTGACCATTTATGGCACGGCGCCAGACGTCGTCACAATAAGCGGTCAGATCAATATCTTCCGGTTCCATCAGTAACCAGCCGGCATCCGATCTTGCCAGTTCAAGCAAGGTGGTGACAATTTTTTCCATCTGCGTCGATACTTCGCCGACATCAGTAAAAAACACTTTAATTTCGTCAACGTCCTCGGGCACCATCTTGCCCACTTCGGCGAGGGTCTTTAGCTCCGACAATGGCGTGTGCAATTCATGGGCAACGTTGGAAGAAAAACGCTTCTCACGTTCAAAAGCCGACTCAAGTCGTTCGAGCAGATGATTTATCTGGTCTTCAATGGGCGCCATTTCACTGCTTTGCCAGCCCTTGTGCGCGGCCCGAACCTGTAGCGATGACTCGTCGATATTACGCACCTGTGTCACCAGCCGGGACAATGGCGCCAGCCCCCGGCCGACCAGTCGGCGGATGATAATCCCCGAGAATGCCAGCACGATCAAAATGACCCAGGAAATAGTAAACCCGATCGAGAACAGCGACTGGTCAAAGCTATCCCTTTCGCGCGCAAATATCATCGTAATTGGATAGGACAGAGGGTAGGTCGACGGGTCGACGTAATCCTCATTCTTCCGATAAATTAAGTATTTGTCGGATTGAATACAGTAAAGACTCGATTAAATACCCGAAACCCCGACGCGTTGTCACCAACGCAGGTGCGGTCGCGGTATTCAACCGTTTACGCAAAGAACAGATATGCGCTTCGATCGCGTTTCGGGTGACATAACTACCCGCATCGTTAAGCCTCGAAACTGAAATATCGCTGAAGATCAGTCCGCGTTTTTAAGGCCAACCGGGTAATGTATTTGTGAGCATTCGCAATGCTCCGATCGTTATCATCGAGTAGTGATCGCCTAATTTAAGGTGTAGCATAGCGCCCAAATTTATCGGATTTTTAAACTATGCATCAACGACAAATCGGTCCTTTTACCGTGTCTTCAATCGGCCTGGGCTGCATGAATGTTTCGATGGGTTACGACACGCCGCCTGGCGATGACGAAGCCGGGGACCTGTTTAATCGGGCGCTTGATCAGGGTTACAGTTTTCTCGACACAGCCGCCATGTACGGCATGGGTCATAGCGAAACCATTATCGGTCGATACCTGGCCTCGCGACGTGACCAATACGTACTGGCCAGTAAATGTGGAATTTTCACCGGCGCCAGTGGCAAAACCGAAATCAATGGCCGCCCTGAAGTATTGCGTCGAACCTGTGAAGAAAGCCTGAAACGACTGAAAACCGACGTAATCGACCTTTACTATCTGCACCGGGTCGACCCCAATGTTCCAGTTGAAGAAAGTATTGGCATGCTCTCACGGCTGGTTGAACAGGGTAAATTGCAAACGCTGGGGTTATCAGAAGTCAATTCGGAAACCTTGAAAAAGGCACATTCCACCCATCCGATAACCGCGGTTCAATCTGAGTATTCGTTGTGGAGCCGCACCCCGGAGCGAAAAATGCTCGCCACCTGTGCCGAACTCGGAATCGCCTTTATTCCCTTTTCACCGCTGGCACGCCAGTTTCTCACCGGCAAATGCCCGCCGATCGCGGCAATGCGAGACGATGATATTCGCGTTACGACCGCCAGACCGCGGTTTGAACCCGATAATTTTGCCGAAAATGAAAAGTTATTGCAGGGCTTCAATGCCATCGCAGTCGAGCAGGATTGCAGCATGGCACAACTCGCGCTGGCCTGGCTGCTCGCACAATCGGACAGCATAGTCCCTATTCCGGGAACCCGCAGTATCGACCACATGATTGAAAATGCCGCGGCGGGCGACCTTAAATTAAGCGCTGCAGTACTTCCAGAACTGGACCAGCTAATCAATGAGAAAACGGTTACGGGAAGGCGTTATACTGACGCGCTTATGGAATCTATCGATTCGGAACAGGAATAGTGATCCGATCTTCGGGGTTTACACGTATACACAGCAAATGGAAATAGTGCAGGGCACCATGAACAAACTACAAAATTTAAAGTCCGTCGATCAACCGATTGCGATCAGCGAAGCGACGATCAATATCACCAATTTGCGGCTACGCACCTATATTGGATTTAACCCCGAAGAAAAGGACAAGCAGCAGGATATCATCGTCAATGTGAAAATCACCTATCGAGCTGATCAAGCCTTTAACAGCGACGATGAAGACGATGCCTTGAACTACAAAACCATCACCAAAAACATTATCGGCCATGTTGAGCAGGGAAGATTTCAATTGCTGGAAAAACTGGCCGCTGACCTGCTCGCCATTGCTTGCGAGCCGCGTCAGGTTCGCCACGCCGAAATCAAAGTAGACAAACCCCACGCGCTGCGCTTTGCCGATTCGGTTTCGGTTTCGTTAAGCGCCACTCGCGATCATTAAAAGGGAATTACCATGCTTACTACACTTGCCAAGACCAACCCTGTATCGCAGTACCTCCTGTCGAACGAAGCCACATTAGTGCGTAATGCTTTGATCGAAAAAGGGCTTGAAACGCCGCTGAATGCCAACCCGCTCACTCGCGATGAAAAATATCAACGCATCCGTCAGTCATTTTACGACATCGTCGAAACCCTTGGTCTCGATCTAAGCGACGACAGCCTTACTGAAACACCGCATCGTATCGCTAAAATGTACGTCGATGAAGTTTTCTCGGGGCTGGATTACAGCAATTTCCCGAAGATCACCATGATCGACAATAAAATGAAGCTGGAGGAAATGGTAAAGGTCAGCGACATCAGTTTGACCAGTACTTGCGAACATCATTTCGTCACCATCGACGGCACCGCGAAAGTTGCCTATATCCCCGCCGGTAAGATAATCGGGCTTTCCAAAATTAACCGCATTGTGCGCTTTTTTGGGCAACGACCACAGGTTCAGGAACGTCTGACTCAACAAATTCTGGTTGCCCTGCAAACCTTGATGGAAACGCCTAATGTCGCGGTCACTATCGAGGCCATTCATTATTGCGTTAAGGCTCGCGGAGTGATGGATGCCAATTCGCGCACGCAGACCACTGCGCTCGGTGGCAGTTTCAAAGACCAGCAAAAAACCCGCTCCGAATTCTTCAGCCAGTAGTAATTCAACTAGCAGTCAACCAACCAGCAGTACAGCCACTATTAGCCAACAGCACCGCCGGCCATGATTAAATCGCCGGCAGGTGACCCCAGCCTGGCCGCCAGAATGCGCAAGCTGTTATGGAATTCGTCACGATTGACCGAACATTGCTGCAGGTGACGCAGGCCCGATTGCGGGTCAAACGCGTTCCGACCATGCAACACCCGATGATTATCAAAAACATGCATTTCTCCCGCAGCAAGCCGATAACAATGCTGCTGTCTTTCGTCATTGAAAATATTCCAGAACGATTTAATCGCCCGGTACACCGGCTCGACATGTAGCGCCGGCAGGTCCTGCGGCGGCAGCGTCCGATCGGTCCATCGGATACCGACCACATCGCCATCGACATCGCAGACAACAACCCGCGTGTGGCTGCGCATGTCTTCGTCCGGCATGGCATAACGTTGAAAAAATATCGGCACGGACGCGAGCACATCGAAGGATTCCGGATCCGACTTTTTCAATAGCGCGGCGGCATTGAAACCATCGACCAGGATTGATTCACCACCCATCGCTTCGGCGACCAGGCAGTGGAAAAAGGATATTCCGGGAGCATCGTGGCGATAACTTTCATCCGTATGCGGGGGTAAATAAACCCCAGTATTTGACCCCAGTGATTTATGCGCATCCGATTTGACGTCGAATAACTCGCCATAATTGTTGATATGAATCGGCCCGAACAGCTTAGCCACGTTGCGCACGCTGCCAGACTCGACCGGCATGCCGATAATTTTTGCGACGCCGTAATCCCTTACTGCGATCAGCAGTTCGAGTTGCACTGCCTCGCTATCGAGTGCATCGAAGTCAAAATTCGGAATCTGTACGGCCGATTCACCATTCCAAAGCGTCGGTTGATGCTTCCTCGCCCGCCGAGCGCCCGGGTCATAGGCTGAGCAGCGCAAACTATGCAGCTGATGCCGCGTTTGCAAGCCGCCATCCTGCCAGTTAATACACAGGTAATCGCCATCGATCGCATAGCTTTCGATGGCCAGCGTAGCCGGGTCATCGGGGAGCAGATCAATCTTTATCGAGGTATCGTTGGGCATGCCATCGGGGCAGCGGGCGTGATGGCGCAACCAGACAAGGTGAAATTCACTGCCGACGCCATCGCCCCAGCGAATCAATAATTTACGTTGCCCGGGGTCGATAGTGATTTGGACTGTCATCGCTTATAGCACCCCGGTTACCCGCGCCAGGTAGCGCATAAACTGCCAGAGATTACGCTCGATCGGGTGATAACAACCC
>JBLHOA010000194.1:0-6108 GCA_047622345.1 Gammaproteobacteria bacterium
GCCGCCGGCGCATCGGCTAACAATCGTTGTTTAAAATCGGCATCACACCAGGCTTTGGCAACCACGTGGGCGCCCCGCTTTGGGCCGATGTGCTCGCTATAAGCCTCAACCCAGGCGTCGATATTTTCGCTCTCGATGAGACCTTTTCTGACCAACAGGGTTTCCAGCGCTTTGATGCGTAAGGCGGGGTCTGAAGGTAAATGGCTGTGTAGATGTTGATGAACTTCGGCAACTTTTTTGGCGTCAAATTTAGGCATTGCGATAATCTCCTTAATGCCCGCACATTCTACCCGTTACGCGATGAATTAAAAGATTAGCAGTTGAACTGCCCGCTCCAGTGTCCTGCACCAAAATGGCCACCGCGAAAATCGAACTCGACCCGCTTTGGTACCATTTTACTCGCCGGCCCGGCTGACAAATCTTTGCCTTCTGGAAAATCGCGGGCCAATATCTGCGGATCACAGGCAGATGAAGCGATGGGGCGGAACACTAAAGCGAGCTTATCGTTCACCGACGTAGCTGGGTAATCGACCTGGCGGTGAAATAACACACGCTTTTTAACCACGCAGGAAAAGTACAATTGCAATTCGATAGTTAGTTTTGCGTCCAGCTGCTCCAGTTGATGTTGCGCCCGACGCGTCCAGCGAAGTTCCAGGTTTCGATGATTTAACGCAATCCACTGACTATAGCAGTAGGGATGCAACCAGCGATCGAAATGCGTGAATGGATTTTCGACGGCAAAATAACTCAAGTGAATATTTAAAGACATGCCCGCAAAAATTACCAGAAAGCGCCCGCGTTAACCTGAATGTCTTCCATGGTTATTCCCAGCGCGTCGTCGTGACACAGAAATGCGGCAAGCGCAGCCAGTTCCCGGGGTTGAACAATGCGACGTTGCGGCATCGCGTCGACTATTTTTTTGATTTCCTGATCAACACTGATGCCGGTCTTTTCGGCCTGTAAGCGAATGCTGTTATCGAACATTTCGGTCTGCACCCAGGTTGGGCTGATGACCACCGAACTGACTCCGTGGGCTGCGCCTTCAAGCGCCACGGCCCGGCTCAGTCCAAGCAGCCCGGACTTTGAGGCGCAATAGGCGGCATGGTCGGCGGTGGCCGTCGTCGCAGCGGTAGAACCGATGTTAATCACCCGCCCCCAACGTTTTTCGATCATTGCTGGAAGGCAGGCTCTGATCATTCTGAACGGACCCGATAAATTGGTATCGATAACGTCCATCCAGGATTGTTCATCGTGCCCGCACACCAGTTCGTGCGCGGTGATTCCAGCCGAGTTGACCAGAATATCGGCCCTGCCGTATTTAGCCCCCAACGCCTCGACAAAGTGCTCGACGCTTTCCACACTGGTAACATCCAGGCGTTGGCAGAACAGCCGCTCAGTATGGGTCGATAGTTCATCGATAGCGGCCTGCGGCAAATTTCTCGACCCTATCGCGATAGTCGCCCCGCGTGCGGCTAAGGCGATCGCGATTGCCTTGCCGATTCCGGCAAAGCCACCGGTAATAATCGCAATCCGATTCTGCAGGTATTGGTCCATCCCTACCACTCACCAACGGTGGGCATGGAAATCCAGGGTTCAGCGGGTGCCAATGGTTCACCCTTTTGTAATAACTCGATGGAGATATTATCGGGCGACCGGAAAAATGCCATGTGTCCATCGCGCGGCGGAACGTTTAATTCAACACCCTGGTCGAGGACCTTCTGACACAGCGCATAAACATCATCGACGGCGAAGGCAAGATGTCCGAAATTCCGACCGCCCTGATAGACTTCGCCGTCCCAGTTATAAGTGAGTTCCAGTAAAGGTGCGTTCTCGTCCCCGGCCCGGTCAACGTCTTCGCTAGCGGCAAGATAGACAAGCGTAAATTCACCCTCCTTGCTTTCGTAGCGATCGACCTCGACCAGCCCCAGCAGTCCACAGTAAAAAGCCATTGAGGCATCAAGGTCATGAACCCTGACCATGGTATGCAAATATTTCATCGTCTTCGTCCCGAAAAATGAACATATTATGACATAGCTTTAGCCCAATCGTCAGCGATGGCCGGATTGACTCTTTAAGTGGATGTTCTGCTAGAATCGAATACTTTGGCACGCCCGCTACCGGGAATGAATAAAATCAGCCACCACCTGAAACCAGCTGGACAATAAAAAATGAAATTCAATCCGAATGTACTCGATTGCGCCGCTGCTCCCATTGCCGAAGCCTGGTCCTGGGTTGTCGACAATAACTCGAGCAGGCTGATCAATATGTGCCAGGCCGTGCCCGCGCATTTACCGCCTCAATCCCTGCTCGACTATCTGGCCGACACTATCCGCGCTGGACAGGGTGCTACTTATACCGACATTCGCGGAATTACGCCGTTGCGCGAAGCCCTGGCAGAAAATATTCGACAGCGCTATCAAGGTGACGTCGTCGCCGAAGACGTAATGATTACCGCCGGATGCAACCAGGCGTTTTGCGCCGTCATCGATGCGCTTTGCCAGGTGGGTGACGAAGTGGTAATGCCATTGCCCTGCTACTTCAATCATCAGATGTGGCTATCCATTCGCGGCGTAAATCCACAGTACCTGGCGTTTAACCCCGACACCGCTATGCCCGACGTCGATGAGGCGCGGGCAAAAATCAATGACAAGACCCGGGCCATCGTCCTGGTTACTCCAAATAATCCGACCGGTGCTATTTACTCCGCCGACTGCATCGAGCAGTTTTTGCAACTTGCCCGCGAGTTCGATCTGGCGTTGATTGTCGATGAAACCTATCGCGATTTTATCGACATCGATACCCTGCCGCACCGCCTGTTTGCCGACCCCGCCTGGCGCGATAATTTTGTTCACCTGTATAGTTTTTCAAAAGTATTCAGCCTTACCGGTCACCGGGTTGGCGCGGTGGTTGCCAATCAGCCTTTGCTCGACCAGTTGAATAAAGTGCAGGACTGCACCGCGATCTGTGCACCGCATGCCGGCCAGCTCGCAGCACTTTATGGATTGAACCATTTGCATGACTGGAAAATCGAAAAAGCGAATGAACTAAGCCAGCGGGCCATCGCCATTAAACAGGCCTTCGATCATCCCGATCTGAAGTATCGGCTGGTTTGTGCCGGGGCATATTTTGCCTACGTCAAACATCCTTTCGATGAACCGTCGCGCGATGTGGTCAAGCGCCTGGTTCAGGAGCATGAAATCGTCAGTCTTCCGGGGAGTTATTTCGGCTCGGGGCAGGACATGTATTTTCGTTTCGCCTTTGCCAATGTCGAGGAAAAACACTTTCCCGATTTGATTGATCGATTGATTGCCAGCCAGTAAGCAGCTAATAACTAACCCACAATGGGGGGGATAAAAACATGAGTGATACGTTTAGTGGTCGCTGCCTCTGCGGCCAGGTTCGATACGAAGTAAGCGGTCCTTTCGAGGCTTTTCATCTTTGCCATTGCAGCCAGTGTCGTCGCTCAACCGGCAGTGCGCATGCTTCCAATATCTTCACCAGCGAAGATCGACTCAAATGGCTAAGCGGCAGCGAACTGGTCAAACGCTATACCCCGGATAAGCCTGGTGTGATTTCCAAATGCTTCTGTACGCATTGCGGGTCACTGGTGCCCTATACCAGTTTGAAGAGCGGCAAACTGATTATTCCGGCGGGTAGCCTCGACCAGACCCCCGACATTCTGCCCGAAGACCACATTTTCTGGCGCGACCGGGCCGGTTGGTATGATGCGGCGGCGACTGTAAAACGATGCGAGCAAGGCCCCGAAAAATGAACCTTTAACTGGCGCTTAAGTCTGATTCCGGACACACATTCCTGGCATAGCTATGCGTAGTTTGATATTTTTTCTGCTATTCACCCTAAGCGCTCATGCCGCCGAAGCCAACATCGATCAAGTTTCTGACAATGAATTTGCCTTCAAGGTCGGGGAAAGTCGCCTCACCGTTGAAATTCGAGATGTGGTTTTACTCGGCAAAAAAGACCTGCTGCTCGACTGGGTACGATCATCGGCGCGGCTTGTGGAAAAATACTACGCCCGCTTCCCGGTACAATCAGTAAAAATCGCATTACAAGTCACCGGTGGGCACGCGGTTCGATTTGGTCAGGCATTCGGCGGCGAATCGCCTTTTATTCGAATTGTAATCGGTGAAGATATCAATCCGGAAATGCTGAAAAGAGACTGGATACTGGTGCACGAGATGGTGCACCTGGCGATGGCGGATATACCGCGATCACATCGCTGGTTCCTCGAAGGCCTTGCCACCTATGTTGAATCGATCGCACGCGCGCAAAACGGCGATCTGGCCCCTGACTTCGTCTGGAACGGATTTATCAACCGGATGCCGCAGGGCCTTCCAAAATCAGGTGACCAGGGGCTGGATGTCACCCATACCTGGGGTCGAACCTACTGGGGTGGCGCTATTTTCTGTCTGCTCGCTGACGTCGAAATTCGCCGTATCACCGATAATAAACACAGTTTGCGCGACGCTTTGCGCGGGGTATTAAACGATGGTTACTCAATGGAGGCCAGCACCAGCATCAGACAGGTGCTCGAATCGGCCGACCGTGCCATCGGCGTTGCCGTGTTGCTGCCCTTATACGAAAAAATGAGGGCAGATCCCTATCCGGTCAATCTGCCGGCCCTGTGGCAATCGCTGGGGGTCAGTTTAAAAAACGATAAAGTCTATTACGACGACAGCGCACCAATGTCCGCAATTCGGCAAAGCATGCTTAGCGGTCAATCGATGTAGTCGCGCAGGCGGCGCCATTTATCCAGTTTGGCGTCAAAACTCATAGCGGCATTTGCCGGGCTGGTTGACGGCATTGGTAGAAAATCGAGCGGCTGAGCAGGCTCCAGAATCGGCATTACCAGGCGTTGGAAATACTTTTCGGAAGCACTGCCATTGAAGGCGACCGCCCTGATAGTCGGCTGCTGTGCCAGCAACCCGTTAAAATCATTTGCCAGCGCGGTACTGGTTTGAATTTTAGCATCGAGGCTACCCGGTCGATGGCAGCTTTTCAACGTATCCCAGAGCACAACGGGATGGCGTGAAATTTGATTAATTCGTTGCGCGTAATCGGCTTCGTAATCGATGCCGAATAAATCGGCCATAATTCGCCAGAAGGCATTGCGGGGGTTGGCATAGTACTGAACGGCTGTCAGGGAGATAACACCGGGCATACTCCCTAAAATAACAAGTGTTGGTTGATCACCAATAACGGGTTCAAATGAACGAACCGGGGTCATCCCTACTTTTTCATTTGATCGAAAAATTCCAGATTGGTCTTACTCGCCTGCATCCGTCCGAGCACAAATTCCATCGCCTCAATTTCGTCCATTGAGTGGAGAAATTTACGCAGTATCCAGATTTTCTGTAATTCTTCCTGGTCCATTAACAATTCTTCGCGACGCGTGCCGGAGCGATTGATATTGATCGCCGGGAATACGCGTTTTTCAGCAATACGTCGATCCAGGTGAATTTCCATGTTGCCGGTACCTTTGAATTCCTCGTAGATAACCTCATCCATTTTTGATCCGGTTTCGATCAATGCCGTCGCCAATATGGTCAGGCTTCCACCTTCTTCGATATTTCGTGCCGCGCCGAAAAAACGCTTCGGGCGGTGCAAGGCATGCGCGTCGACACCACCGGTAAGTACCTTACCCGAGGACGGAATAGTGGTGTTATAAGCACGTGCCAGACGGGTGATCGAGTCGAGCAGAATAACGACATCGCGTTTATGTTCCACCAGCCGCTTGGCTTTTTCGATGACCATTTCGGCGACCTGCACGTGACGACTAGCAGGCTCATCAAAGGTCGATGCGACAACTTCGCCCTTAACCATCCGTTCCATTTCGGTAACTTCTTCCGGACGTTCATCGATCAGTAGAACAATCAGATAACAGTCGGGGTGATTACTGGCGATGCTTTGTGCAATGTTCTGTAATATCAGAGTCTTACCCGCTTTCGGCGGTGAAACTACCAGTCCGCGTTGACCTTTTCCGATGGGCGATACCAGATCAACAATTCGCGCGGTTATGTCTTCGGTGCTGCCATTGCCGCGTTCCAGCTTCATGCGGTCATCGGCGTGCAGTGGGGTCAGGTTTTCAAA
>JBLHOA010000195.1:0-6105 GCA_047622345.1 Gammaproteobacteria bacterium
CTCCTCTCCGAAACGTTGGACCGAGGCATCCCTGCCTTCGAAGGTTTTGGGACCTGTAATTTGAGGTAGCTACCGATCAGCATTACCAACTGGAAGAGTCTCTGGCGACTTAAAAATTGGGTGCCGTAATAGACTTTTTTGGGTTGGTCAGGTAGCAGAACTGTAGGGCGCAATAACCCACGGGCATTGCGCCGCGATGTACCCATCACGGAAAACAGCCATTGTCGAAACCTCTAACGTCATTGAAGAGGCTGGTTAAAAATTGCGCAAACTCTAAATTATCAGAATTTATCTGGCGTACTGTGGGCAGTCAGGTCAAGGCAAAAAATTCGGAAATAGCGCGAGCATACACAACGTATGTGAGCGTTTTTCCGATTTTTTTAACGCAGAGCTGGCTGCTCACAGAGCGCCAGGGCTGCACCTACGGCGTCAGCGCTTCGGCCATTTCCATCAAGCTGTTAAATTTGAATTCAACTTCGGGCCGATTATCGACTACCGCGGTTGCTCCCCAGTTATCGCTATCCGCCAGATTCTGTCGGTCTATCCAGGCTTTGGCGAGCCCGGCGCGGGTGGCCGGAACATGGTCGTGGTGCAGGCTTTGTGCGGTGTGCAGGATTTGGCCCGGCTCGATGCCGAGGTCGGATTTCATGTGCTCGAGCAGGTAAGCGAAATTGGCATCGTTGGGTTTGTAGCTGCCGACGTCCTGCGCGGTGTAAATCGCATCGAACTCGACCCCGAGCTTAAGATTGGACGCGGCGAAGCCGTCGCGATTGACATTCGACAAAATCACCAGCTTGAAGTGTTTCTTTAATATCCGCAGCGCGTCGGCTGAATCGGGGAAGGCCGGCCAGTGTGGTACTGAGGCGCCGAAATGCTGGTCTAGCTCGTCACTGCTGGCGATGCCGAAATGCGCGGCAATCGAACGGTGAACACAGGTTAGCAACTCAGGATAAATCAAACCGGGGGTGGCAAGTTCCTGTTCGGTTTCAATTTTGGCAAACGCCTGCAGTCCCGACTGCCGGTCGATATCGTTACGTTTACTGGCGAAAATCAAGGGTTGCAACGCATCCCAGATTCCGCTTTCCCAGTCGATCATGGTGCCGTAGCAGTCGAAGGTTAATGCGGCGTAGTCGGTGATCTTTTTGGACATTGTCTGGTCCTTACAGTTAACAAGTTTGGGAGATCCCGGCGCCAGGCGATGTTCTAGGCCGGGATGACGTATTTAACGGAGGCCGGGATGACGAGAACGAACCCGCCATTGCGGCCTCCAGCGGGCCGACCCGGTGGGCTGCACAGGTCGGCCCGCTGAGGCCGTAATCTTTGAAATTAACGGTCTCCGCCAAATTACTTGTCGATACCACCAATACACATGTATTTGATTTCGGTGTAATCGTCGAGGCCGTATTTCGAACCCTCGCGGCCCTGGCCTGACTCCTTAACGCCTCCGAATGGCGCCATTTCGTTAGAAATAATACCTTCGTTGATACCGACAATTCCGTATTCGAGCCCTTCGGCGACGCGCCAGATACGGCCGATGTCGCGCGAATAAAAGTAACAGGCGAGGCCGAACTCGGTGTCATTGGCCATGCGGATGGCTTCGTCTTCAGTCTTAAATTTGAACAAGGGTGCTATCGGCCCGAAAATTTCTTCGCGGAACACGCGCATACCGTCGTTGACGTTGGTCAGAATGGTCGGTTCAAAAAACTGCTTGCCGATGTCGGAGCGATTGCCCCCGACGACTGCCTTTGCGCCTTTGCTCACCGCGTCTTCGACGAAAGCTTCCATGTCATTCGCAGCCTGCTCGGTTATCAACGGGCCGATGGTTACCCCGTCATCGGTGCCGGCTCCGATTTTCAATCCACCTACTGCGGCTGCCAGTTTTTCGGCGAAGGCATCGTAACAACCTTCCTGTACCAGAAATCGATTCGCACAAACACAGGTTTGACCGGCGTTGCGGTATTTGCTGATCATCGCACCTTTCACGGCCTCATCGAGGTCGGCGTCATCAAATACGATGAAGGGGGCATTCCCGCCCAGTTCCATCGAGGTGCGTTTGACTGTTTGTGCGCATTCGGCCATCAGTTGTTTGCCTACCGGAGTCGATCCGGTAAAGGTCAGTTTCCGTACGATCGGGTTCGAAGTGAGTTCTTTTCCGATGGCAGCGGTTTCACCGGTGACCATGTTGATTACCCCCGGTGGAATGCCTGCGCGTTCGGCGAGTTCGACAAAAGCGTAGGCCGACAGCGGGGTGGCGTTGGCCGGTTTGCATACCACGGTACAGCCGGCGGCAAGGGCCGGCGCGATCTTGCGGGTCAGCATTGCATTCGGAAAATTCCACGGTGTGATGCAGGCGACCACACCCACCGGTTGCTTGATGCATACGATTCGTTTGTCGTTCGAAGGTTGCGGGATAGTATCGCCGTAGAGTCGCTTCGCTTCTTCGGCAAACCACTCGATGTAATTGGCGCCATAGGCAATTTCACCCATTGCCTCAGCCAGCGGTTTACCCTGTTCCATGGTCAGGATCATCGCCAGGTCTTTTTGGGATTCCATCATCAGGTTGAACCACTTGCGCAGGCATGCGGCGCGTTCTTTGGCGGTTTTGGCGCGCCACAGGGGAAATGCCTCGCCCGCGGCTTCGATCGCGCGACGGGTTTCGGCGGTGCTGCATTTGGCAACTTCGGCAATCACTTCTCCGTTGGCCGGATTAGTCACGGCAACGGTTTCGCCACTGTCGGCATCCAGCCATTGTCCATTGATATAGGCCTGGGTTTTCAGTAGGGCCGTGTCCGAAATTTGAATGCTCATTGTCTGGTTCTCAAGGTGATTGGCGTAAGACAGCGAAGAATAACGATTTCGGCAGATAGCGACAATGAATATGTGCCTAACGGAGCCATAAAAAATATAAAATCACGACAGCCTCTCTGCTAGAATATCGGCAAATAATTGATAAGTGGGATTATCATGTCGATCAAAAAAATCGCGTTAGACCGCCATACAAGAACAAATCTCGACTTTTATCATAGCCCCACGCAACTTCGTTTTGACACCTGGAATCGACTCGAAGAGTACGCCAGTCGCCTCAATCAAAAGCACATCCGTAAGGCCGATAATGCCAAGCTAACTGAAAAAACCCGTGCCGCTATTACGCTGCTGCAAACCATAGAGAATTACAGTGCTTTTCCATCGGAAGAAGATTTCAGGTTGATCTGGGAGCTTTACGAGCAGGAAGACTTCAGCATGTTGGCAAAGATTGTATCGCGCATCGTGCGCGCACTTACCAACGGTACTTACCGCATACGGAGGATCAACCTGCGCAGCTCTGACAGTGAGGAACGTGACGAAGCCAATCAACACTACGACGATGATCAACTGCAACAGCGCCCCTATTTTGAAGTCCTTTTTGTCGACGAGAATTCGCAGGAAGACGTTCGCTCGATTCGAGATGGCTTGCGTAAAATGCGGCGTCCCGAAGATCACTTTATCTATGACATCGTCGTCGTCCCCAGTCTCGAAGATGCCTTAATCGCAGTATTGTTTAATTACAATATTCAGGTGGCGGTGATTCGTTATGGATTTCCACTCAGATCGGTTAATCATCTGGAAATTTTACAACGTTACCTTTCCAATATTAATGAACTCGAATACGAAGATGCGCTCGATACCGAACGCGGACCGCTGCTGGGTAATTTGCTGGCTGAACTGCGACCGGAACTTGATTTATATCTGGTAACCGATGCCGCGGTAGAGGACATAGCCGGCAATGTGACGCAGAAATTTTCCCGAATATTTTATCAGCAGGAAGACTACCTCGATCTGCATTTGAACATATTGCGCGGCATACAGTCGCGCTATCAGACCCCGTTTTTTACCGCATTGCGCAAGTACAGTCGACAGCCGACGGGTGTGTTTCACGCGATGCCGATTTCGCGCGGCAAGTCGATAACCAAGTCGCACTGGATCAAGGACATGGTGCAGTTTTACGGGATGAATATTTTCCTTGCCGAAACCTCGGCCACTTCGGGCGGGCTGGATTCATTGCTGCAACCGCATGGGCCGATCAAGAAGGCACAGGAACTGGCCGCGCGTGCCTTCGGTGCGAAGCAAACCTATTTTGTTACCAACGGGACCTCGACCGCGAACAAGATTGTGGTTCAGGCGCTGGTTAAGCCGCGGGATATTATCCTGGTCGATCGCGATTGTCACAAGTCGCATCACTACGGCATGGTGCTGGCGGGGGCCCAGGTTTGTTATCTGGATTCCTATCCGCTCAATGAATATTCGATGTATGGCGCGGTGCCGCTGAAGGAAATTAAGCATCAGCTTTTAAACTATAAAAAAGCAGGCCAGCTGGGTCGCGTAAAAATGCTGCTGTTAACCAACTGTACTTTTGACGGGGTCGTTTATAACGTCGAGCGGATCATGGAGGAATGCCTCGCGATTAAGCCGGATTTAATTTTCCTCTGGGATGAAGCCTGGTTTGCTTTTGCTGGCTTTACGCCAACCTACCGTCGTCGAACCGCGATGGCAACGGCCAGACGTCTAAGACACCGTTATCGCAGTGAGGAATACGCTGAGGAATATGCGGTCTATAAAAAGCGAATGGGTAAAGCTAATGACAGTGAGTTACTGAATGAGCGCTTGATGCCGGACCCCGAAAAAGCGCGCGTGCGAGTGTATGCAACGCAGTCGACGCATAAGTCGCTGACCTCTTTACGCCAGGGGTCGATGATTCATGTATATGATCAGGAGTTCAAGCACAAGGTTCAGGAGCCGTTTAATGAAGCCTTTATGACGCATACCTCTACTTCGCCGAATTATCAGATACTGGCTTCGCTCGATATTGGACGACGCCAGGTAGAGCTTGAAGGCTTTGAGATGGTGCAGAAACAAATCGAACTGGCGATGATTATTCGCGAACGCGTTGCATCGCATCCCTTGCTGAATCGCTACTTCCGCTTCCTCGAAGCCAAGGATATGATTCCTGAGGAATTTCGTCCATCGGGAATAAATAGTTACTTTGACCCCGATAAAGGCTGGCGTAATACGCGCATGGAAGAAGCCTGGGCGACCGACGATTTTGTTATCGATCTAACCCGGTTGACTTTATATCTGGGTCTGACCGGAGTCGACGGCGATACCTTTAAAAATGAATATCTGATGGACAAGTACGGAATTCAGATTAATAAAACGTCGCGGAATACCGTGTTGTTCATGACCAACATCGGAACCACGCGCAGTTCGGTTGCCTTTCTCATCGAAGTGCTGGTTAAAATAGCGACCGAATTCGATCAACAACGCGAAGATGCCAGCCGGGTCGAACGTAAATTAATTGAACGGAAAATTCACTCGCTCTCTTATGAACTTCCGCCACTGCCCGATTTCAGCTATTTTCACCCGGCGTTTAATCCCGGATCGCAGACCAAGGTTAAAACCCCGGATGGCGACATCCGCAGCGCTTTCTTCCTCGCCTACGATGATGAAAATTGTGAGTACATGACCATCGATGAAGAAACTATCGGTAAGGCGATGAAGTCCGGCAGGGAGCTGGTATCGGCAACCTTCGTCACTCCTTACCCTCCGGGTTTTCCCGTGCTGGTGCCGGGGCAGGTGATCAGTGAAAGCATCCTCGCCTTTATCCGTGCGCTCGATGTTAAGGAGATTCACGGTTATAACCCCGAGATCGGATTGCAGCTCTTTACCGAAGCGGCTCTGGCGAACATAGTCATCTGATTTTGCGATGCGCTGGTTGCCTGCAACCGGCGCATGGTTTACTGGAAAATATAACAATGGAAAAAGTTCTGGTGTTAGTCGATGTGCAGAATATCTACTACACCACCCGCCAGGCCTATCAGCGCAACTTTGATTACAACCGTTTCTGGGCGCTACTCAATCAAAAGCGGAAGGTCGTCAAGGCGATTGCCTATGCCATCGACCGTGGTGACGAAAAGCAGCGGCAATTTCAGAATATTCTTCGCGCGATCGGTTTCGAAGTGAAATTAAAGCCGTTCATTCAACGTTCCGATGGATCTGCTAAAGGCGACTGGGATGTGGGCATTACCCTGGATGCGGTCGAATACGCGCCGCTGGCCGACGTTGTCGTCA
>JBLHOA010000196.1:0-6076 GCA_047622345.1 Gammaproteobacteria bacterium
AGGTACCTTTGACTACGATCAAAAAAAGGAAAAACTTGAAGAAGTAAATCTGGAACTTGAAAACCCGGATGTTTGGAATGATCCGGAACGAGCGCAGCATCTGGGCAAAGAGAAAGCTACCCTGGCGGCGGTAGTCGAAGGGCTGGATATTAGCAGCCAATTGATTGTCGATGCGGCTGAACTGCTTGAGCTTGCGATTGAAGAAGACGATGAATCGACGGCAAACGACGTCAAGTCGGATCTTGATGGCGTTGAAGTTAGCGTTGCCGAACTCGAGTTCCGGCGCATGTTTTCCGGTGAAATGGATGCCAATAATGCATTTCTGGAAATTCAATCGGGGGCGGGCGGCACCGAAGCGCAGGACTGGGCCAACATGCTGCTGCGTATGTATTTGCGCTGGGGCGAGGCCAAGGGCTTTAAAACCGAACTGATCGAAGTGTCAGATGGCGACGTAGCCGGCATCAAGGGAGCCACCGTGCGTTTTCAGGGTGACTATGCCTACGGATGGTTGCGTACCGAGACCGGAGTGCATCGATTGGTGCGCAAATCGCCGTTTGACTCGGGAAGCCGTCGTCATACTTCGTTCGCATCGGCTTTTGTGTCGCCCGAAGTTGATGACGATATCGACATTGAAATCGATCCGTCGGATTTGCGCATCGATGTCTATCGTGCCAGCGGGGCGGGTGGGCAACACGTTAACCGAACCGAATCAGCTGTGCGTATCACGCACCTGCCAACCAACGTCGTCGTGCAGTGCCAGAATGATCGCTCACAACATAAGAACAAGGCGACCGCGATGAAGCAGCTCAAGGCAAAATTGTATGAACTTGAAATTCAACAGCGCAATGCCAAAGCGCAGGGCATTGAAGACTTGAAGTCTGACATAGGTTGGGGCAGCCAGATTCGATCCTATGTGCTCGATCAATCGCGCATTAAAGATTTACGAACCGGGGTTGAAACCGGTAATACCCAGGCCGTGCTCGACGGCGCTCTGGACCAATTTATAATCGCCAGCTTGAAAAGTGGCACCTAGGCCGATTTTTCAGGTCGAACATTTTTTACAGGTAAATCCGATATGAACCAGCATTCTGATGCCGAATCAACCGTCGAAAGCGAAGGCTTCGACGAAAACCGTTATATTGCGCAACGTCGCGAAAAGCTGGATCAATTGCGATCACAGGGGCAGGCCTACCCGAATCATTTTGATCGCGAGCATTTCGCCGGCGATCTGGCCCGCCAATTCGATCATCTCGACAAGGCGCAAATCGAGGCTGAAGCGGTCGAAGTCAAACTCGCTGGACGGATGATGTTGCAGCGCAATAAAGGCAAAGTGATTTTTGCTGACCTGCAGGACATGAGCGGCAAAATTCAAATTTTTGTGCGCCTCGATGCTATCGGCGAAGCGGCTTTCGAGCAGTTTAAGCACAGCGACATCGGCGACATATTCGGCGTTTGCGGCATGTTGTTTAAAACTAATACCGGCGAACTCAGTATCAAGGTTGCAACTGTCGAATTGATTACCAAGTCGTTACGACCATTGCCGGAAAAATTTCACGGGCTGACCGATCAGGAACAAAAGTATCGCCAGCGCTATATCGACCTGATCATGAATGAAGAGTCGCGGCGGGTATTTATGATACGCAGCCAGACGATCACCTATATCCGTCAGTATTTGAGTAAGGCTGGTTTTATCGAAGTTGAAACTCCGATGATGCAAGTGATCCCGGGGGGTGCGGCTGCGAAGCCCTTTGTGACCCACCACAACGCGTTGGACATGGACTTATACCTGCGCATCGCCCCCGAGCTCTACTTGAAACGACTGGTCGTAGGGGGCATCGAGCAGGTGTTTGAAATAAATAGGAATTTTCGAAATGAAGGCTTGTCGACAAGGCACAACCCGGAATTTACCATGCTCGAGTTTTATCAGGCTTACGCCGACTACAACGATTTCATGAATTTGACCGAAGACATGATGCGCGGACTCGCCGAAGAAGTACTGGGTAGTACCCGTTTTGAAAGTCAGGGCGTGCAGTATGACCTGGCGCAACCCTTTGCACGATTAAGCGTTGCCGAAGCAATCGCAAAGTACAACAGCTCATTGGATATCAATCGTCTGGAAGAGCTGGACTACTGTCGCGAAGCGGCCTCAGCGCTCGGGATTAAGGTAGAGCCAAGCTGGGGCGCGGGCAAATTGCAGATTGAGATATTTGATAAGACCGCCGAACATGAGTTGATTCAACCGACCTTCATTACGGCCTATCCAACCGAAGTATCGCCCTTGTCGCGGGCGAATGATGACAACCCGTTTATTACCGACCGCTTCGAATTTTTTGTCGGCGGCCGCGAACTGGCGAACGGTTTTTCAGAGCTTAATGACCCTGAAGATCAGGCGGCCCGCTTTCGTCACCAGGTGGCTGAAAAAGAATCGGGGGATGATGAGGCAATGCACTACGACGCCGATTATATCCGTGCTCTGGAATATGGCATGCCACCGGCGGCGGGAGAGGGTATCGGTATCGACCGCCTGGTTATGTTGTTAACCGACTCGCCCAGTATTCGCGACGTTATCCTGTTTCCGCATATGCGAGCGGAATAGCGAGGCGCTGAAGGCGATATATTTTCGCCGTCAGCGCAGATGTTGTCCCTGAAAGGGTTTAGCGGATGCGACGGTCCGGTGAAATCGGGTACACTCTCGCTTTTGCTGGATTGTCACGATGAAAGATCAACTGTTGATCATGCTTGAAATGCAAGATGCGATGAACCTTCGCGTCAACCCGCAATGGCGACAGGCGGATAGCCTGTGGTACCGGGCAATCTGGACCGAATGTGCCGAAATGCTCGACCATTACGGTTGGAAATGGTGGAAGCATCAAGCGCCTGACCTCGACCAGGTGAAGCTCGAACTGGTCGATATCATACATTTTGCGATGAGCGACTATCTGCTCAAGGAAGCGGATAACGAAGCGGTTGCGCAGAGGATAGCGCAGGAATTTTCTCAACCCGGTGAGCTCGACGATGTGCGCCTGGCGATCGAAACCATGGCCCAGTCGACCATTGCCAACCGATCGATGCATTTCTCTGAATTCGCCAATTTGATGCATTTGTTAGCAATGGATTTTGACCAGCTATACCGGTTATACGTGGGCAAAAATGTGCTTAATTTTTTCCGCCAGGACCATGGCTACAAAGAAGGTAGCTATATCAAGGTTTGGAATAATCTCGAAGACAACGAACATTTGACCGAATTACTCAGCGAACTGGATAGCAGCAGTGTTCAGTTTCGTGACCAGGTTTACCAGGGTTTAAAAGCCCGATACCCACAATAAAAACGGGAGACTGAGCTCCCGTTGATGTTTAGCGATATGTTAAGTCTGTGTGGCCGACTAACTGAAAACGCCTTTGAAAAAGTAAAAGAAGAAAATCGACAGACCCGCTCCGACTGGAAGGGTGATGATCCAGGACATAAAGATGTTGCGCACTACGCCGAGGTTGAGTGCACCGATACCTCGCGCCAGGCCCACACCGAGGACCGCACCGACCAGCGTGTGCGTGGTGGAAATCGGCAGCCCGGTGCCTGAGGCGATAACAATGGTAGTCGATGCTGCCAGTTCACAGGCAAAGCCGCGGCTAGGGGTTAGCTCGGTAATCTTCTTACCGATAGTGGCGATCACTTTTTTGCCGTACATGGCTAATCCAAGCACGATGCCGACACCGCCGATCAACAACACCCAGACCGGCATTGGCGAATTTTGGGTAACTTCGCCTTCACTGGCGATGCTGATAACCGCGGCCATCGGCCCTACCGCATTGGCGACATCATTTGATCCATGGGCAAACGCAATCGAGCAGGCGGTAACCACCATCAGTACGGAGAATATTTTCTCCACGTTGGCAAAGGCAAATTTCTTATCATCGTTGGGGTCCATGTTGATTTTCGAAATGTAGTACTTGCCCAGGACCATAACCACCAGCCCGACGATAACGGCGACCGTGTAATTTTGCAGGGTGGACAGTTCCAGTCCGATATGTTTTAAGCCTTTGAACAGGGTAACCAGTGCGATCATAAACCCGGTAGCAAATATATAAATCGGTACATAACGCTTTGCATTGGCGATCGGGTCTTCGGTATTCAGAATGAGCTTCTGCACGCTGCGGAACAACGCGTAAGCGAGCGTACCGGCAATCAACGGCGACACGACCCAGCTGGCGACGATGCTGCCTACTTTTGCCCATTTCACCGCGTCCGGGCCCAGGCCGACAATGGCGAAGCCGACGATAGCACCGACGATGGTGTGCGTAGTCGAAACCGGCCAACCGTATTTAGATGCGATTAAAAGCCACAAACCCGCCGCCATCAATGCCGCCAGCATGCCGAATATAAGTAAGTCGGGAGAATTCTCGACCGCACCGCTATCGATAATGCCTTTGCGGATAGTCGAGGTTACCTGGCCGCCGGCTAGAAAAGCGCCAGAAAATTCGAATATCGCGGCAATTATTACCGCTTTCTTGATGGTTAATACTCCTGAGCCAATCGAGGTGCCCATCGCATTGGCGACGTCGTTGGCACCGATACCCCAGGCCATAAACAACCCCAGCGCACCGGCTAAAATAATATATATCGTTACATGATCCATAGGATGTCCAGACTTGAAGTAATTTATCGGTTATTTGGGGGGTTATTTGGCGAGTAACAACTCAACCCGACTGCCGATGCGTTGAGAAATGTCGGCAACATCGCCGATCCCTTCGATGACCTTGTAAAAAAACATCACGTCGACAGCGGGTAGGTCTTTTTCGATTTTCATCAGCGCAGCGCGAACCTTTACCTGTAACTTATCAGTATCATTTTCAATCGAGTCGAGCTCGTGGATGATGGACGCAACGAATTCAACTTCGCGACCGGCAAAACCGGTTTCGACGAGTTCGTCGAGTTGATGAATGACTTTCATCGCCTGCCCGCAGGCATCTTCACAGCGATTGACAAAAGCAGGGAGCAATGCGGCGACCGAATCCGGAAAAACCATTTTTCGTCCGGTGATCAGCCCGCTTATATCTTTGGCCTGGTTAGCCGCCTTGTCCTGAACCAGCAACAATTCGAGCAAATCACGGCGTGCTACCGGCATAAACAGGCCGTTTGGCATATTCAGGCGTAGTTTTTTCTTTAGTGCATCGGCCTTGTTTTCCAGTTTTCCGATTTGTTTGTATACATCCTTTGCACTGCTATGGTCGTTTTCCAGCACCGCTTTAAAAAACGGACTGAGCAGATGTACGCACTCATCAACAATGGCCATGTGCTCCTGCATTGCGGTAAAAGGAGAACGGGAGAATATCTGGGAAAAGTAATTGTTAGCCATACATTTTGCTCGTTTGTCGGTGATTAGCCACGCCGGCGGATTTTAAGCACTCGGCTGCCTCTATACAATCAAATATTAAATTTTAAAAGGGATGAAATTAATTTTACTATTCGTTTTATTAATACGGGTGAAATTCTCTCTAGCCATGATTTGCGCCAGGAATATCGTATCAGAGAGCTCCCGGGTAGAGGTCAATTCTGACGGCGACTAAACGAGGGCGATCCGGGTCTTTTCGATGATAATTTTCCGGCTTTTGTATAGCTGGCCAAGCGCCTTTTTATAGCTCGACTTACTTACCCCGAAAGCCTCAAAAATTTCATCGGGGTGGCTTTTATCGGTAAGCCCCGATTCGCCCCCCTGTTGCTGCAAATATTCAACAATTTCTTCGGTGAGCTGGTTGCGGGTCAGTTGCGACGGGAGTTGCAGGGTCAGATCGACTTTACCGTCATCACGTATCTGCTTGATGAAGCCATCGATGGATTCACCGAAATGCAGGTGATGAATGGTTTCGCTGTCAAATAACTGACCCAGATGGGTGCCATTGATAACGGCCTTAAACCCGAGGTCGCTTTTACCATAAATTAAAAGCTTAACTGGCTGCCTGGCCTGGAATGCGAAATTGTCAATTGAAAGGTGATCTTCCAGCATGGTTGACGCCGCAATCCGTTGGCTTTGTTCATCGACAAATACAAAAACGGTATAGGAATAGCCTTTTTCTACCG
>JBLHOA010000197.1:0-6022 GCA_047622345.1 Gammaproteobacteria bacterium
TTATCCCTGGTGGCGTTTGATTTACCTGGCTTTTTCAGTATCGATTCTGGCCTCGGTGTTTGCTTTTTTGCGCTATACCACCTTCGGCATGGTAGTGCGCGCGGGTATGCACGACCGCGAAATGGTTGGCTTGCTGGGAATTAATATTGAAAAACGCTTTACCATCGTGTTCGGGCTTGCCGCCGTGGTTTCCGGTCTGGCGGGGGTTATGTACACCCCGATTCTACCGCCGGATTATCACATGGGCATGGACTTTCTGGTGCTGTCTTTTGTGGTCGTTGTGGTCGGCGGTATGGGCTCGTTGGGAGGTGCGGTCGCCGCTGGTTTTCTGCTCGGAATCCTGCAATCTTTTGCCTCGATGAACGAAGTCAAATCGATACTTCCGGGAATCGACCAGATTATTATTTACCTGGTCGCGGTTGTTATTCTGCTGGTCAGGCCTCGTGGCCTTCTAGGCAAGGATTAAGGAGAGAATTATGATAACCATTAATCCATCAACGCCACGAAAGGATAATATGCTGCTGCTGATATTTACCATCGTGGTGTTAAGCGCGCCGCTCTGGGGTAAATTAATCGGTGCCGGTTACCCTGATTTATTGCAGAAATTTGCGATATTCGGCCTGTTCGCCATTGGCTATAACATTCTCTTCGGATTGACCGGCTATTTATCTTTTGGTCACGCCGCATTTCTAGGGGTGGGGTCCTACACTACCGCCTGGACCTTTAAGCTGCTCAGTATGAATCCGATCCCTGCGGTTATTTTCGCCGTGTTGCTCTCCGGCTTATTTGCCGCGGCGATCGGTTTTATCAGTTTACGCCGCAGTGGTATTTACTTTTCCATACTAACGCTGGCATTTGCGCAGATGTCATACAATCTGGCCTACTCGGTGTTGACCCCGATCACCAATGGTGAAACCGGGCTACGCGTATTAAGAGACGATCCGCGAGTACTCGATAACGCCTTTGGTGTGACCATCGAGGGATCGCCACTGGGTAACTTTTTTGGCATTGAAATGTCGGGCTATAACGGCTTCTATTTTTGCGCGCTGCTGTTGATTCTTGGATTTTATATTGCCCTACGCGTGTTCCGTTCTCCGTTCGGAATGAAGTTGATGGCAATTAAATCGAACCAGACACGGATGGAATATACCGGCTACAACCCTAAGCCCTATTTATTAGCCGCCTTTGTCATATCCGGCATGTATGCCGGCCTTGCCGGAGCCTTGATGGTAGTGGTTGATCCGCTCGCCGGCGCCGAGCGTATGCAATGGACGGCCTCGGGCGAAGTGGTCTTGATGACCATTCTGGGTGGTGTCGGTACCTTGATCGGTCCAATTATCGGCGCCGCGATTATCAAGTATTCCGAAAACATCTTCTCGGCGATTAATGACAACGTTCTACTGGGCATATTTGATTTTCTGCCCTCCGGCCTGCAGGAGTTTATGGTTACCATCGTTTCACCGTTTGTCGGTAACGGCTGGCATCTGACGCTTGGCTTATTGTTTATGATTGTCATCATTTTTGTTCCCGGTGGTGTGCTCGAGGGGCTGCGGCATTTGAACGACTGGCTGCGTCGACGCTTGAATAAAGCGGAACCTGAAGCCGATAGCCCTGCAAATAGCCCAGCAAATAGCCGAACTACGGGGCAGGAGTAAGTCATGGCAGAAAATATCGTTTTGGAAATCACCGGGGTCAATAAATCCTTCGGCGGGTTGCAGGCGCTATCGGATATTAATCTGAAAATCGAAGAAGGTACTACGCATGCGATTATCGGTCCAAATGGAGCCGGGAAATCGACTTTGCTCAATACCTGTATTGGAAAACTGGTGCCCGACAGTGGCTCGATTATGTTCGCGGGGCATGATTTGACCGCCGGTATGACGCCGCACGGCATAAACCAGCTGGGTATTTCCCGGGTGTTCCAGACGCCGGAGATATTCCCCGACATGTCATTGCTGCACAACGTAATGATCCCGGCTTTTGCGCGACGCGATGGCTCGTTTAGTTTTAATTTGTTCAAGTGGCTACGCAATGAAAAGTCGTTGGAAGCCGAGGCGAGGCATTATCTGGATGACCTGGGTTTGTCGGACCAGCCCGATCAACGCGCGGGCAGCCTGTCTCGCGGGGACAAACGCCGTCTCGAACTGGCGATGTGCCTGATTCAGCACCCGAAAATTTTGCTGCTGGACGAACCCACCGCGGGTATGGCAAGGCACGACACCAACCAGACCATCGACCTGTTGAAGAAGATCAAAGAAAGCGGTATGACCAAGATTATTATCGAACACGACATGCACGTGGTTTTCAGCCTGGCCGATCACATCAGTGTGTTGGCGCAGGGCGCGATTATTGCTGATGGCAAGCCCGAAGAAATCAAGGGGCACCCGAAGGTTCGCGAAGCATATTTAGGAACGGCAGAATTATGAGTGATAACAGCCTTACCGGCGAGGTAGGTAAAATTGAAGCCCCGGCTACCCCGGCAGTCAAAAATCAGGGGGGGGCTCCCGCCTATTTTTCATGTTGGGATGTGCACGCTTATTATGGCGAAAGTTACATCGTGCAGGGCGTCAGTTTCGACGTGCGCGAAGGTGAAATCCTGGCCTTACTCGGACGTAATGGCGCGGGTAAAACATCCACCCTGCGATCGATTGCACGCACCGATACCCCGGAAATGTCGAAGGGTGAAATCTGGCTGGATCATAAGCCTGTGCATAATATGAAGTCCTTTGAAGCGGCGCAGAATGGTGTCGCGCTGGTGCCGGAAGACCGCAGAATCATCGCGGGCTTAACCGTCGAGGAAAGTCTCGACCTTGCCCAGATAGCCCCGCCGATCGGTTGGAGCAAAGAGCGGATTTACGAACACTTTCCGCGCCTTGCCGAACGTCGTAAACAGGAAGCGATTACGTTGTCGGGCGGTGAGCAACAGATGCTTGCCGTGGCGCGTGCGCTGGCGCGTGACGTTAAACTATTATTGCTCGACGAGCCCTATGAGGGTCTGGCCCCGGTAATCGTGCAGGAGATAGAACGAATTCTGCAAAGCATCCGCGATTTGGGGATGACAACGATTATCGTCGAACAAAATGCGGTGGCCGCGCTTAAGCTGTCTGATCGCGCGGTTATTCTCGATATGGGTAAGGTGGTTTTCGATGGAGTCGCGCAGGAAGTACTCGACAATAATGAATTACGCGAAGAGTATCTGGCGATCTAGTCTATAATTTCCGAACCGTTAAATCGACATTCGACGGGGCTTTCAATTCCCTGTCAAACCTCCGTCAAACCACCGTGTTTTTCCCCGGCGTCGCTGCTGCTTTCAATGGATGGTTTTCTGGCAGGGCCCCACGAGCTTCAATCGATATCCGGTTTGGGTATCACCCCTATTTGCGATTCAAAGATTAACGATTCAATTTGCTGAGTCAGCGCCAGCAGCGCTTCATCCTGATAATGCTTACCGATCAATTGCGCGCCCATCGGTAACCCCTGGCTATGCATGGCGCAGGGGAAGGTTATCGCCGGATGGCCGGTCATGTTGAAAAATGAGGTGTAGCGCGTAATCGCATTGCCGGCGGGTTCCAGGTAACCATCGATATCGACCGAAACGGATCCAATTTTTGGGGCAATCGTTGGTGTTGCCGGGGTGAGCAGGCAATCAACGTCATCGAATACCCGGTCCATCTCGCGTCGGTAGCTTTCGACAAACCGCTTCGCTCGGATGTACTGTTCGGCGAGCAGGCATTGGCCGAGCGCCAGACCCGCGCGAAAATCCTGACTGTAAAGTTCGCCGTGTTCTTCCAAATAACGATTGTGATAGGACAATGCTTCAGGCATTTGCACGGTTAAGGAAACGGTGCGCGTGTGTTCCATCGAAGGCATGGAAACCGGCATCAATTCGGCACCGGCATCCTGCAATAACTGCTTTAATTGATTCATTGCTGTGATAATTTCGGCATCACAGTGCTCGTAGAAAAATTGCTGTGGAATACCAATGCGTAGGCCGTCGACAGACTTATCACAGTGCAGTGACTGGTCGGCCAGGGCATCGAAGACGATGGCCGCATCGGCGGCACTGCGGGTTAAACTGCCGACATGGTCCAACGTCCAGCTATAGGGCAGAACCCCTTCGGTGCTGATTCGACCGAAGGTCGGTTTGAATCCGACCAGCCCGCACAATGCGGCCGGTGCGCGTACCGACCCGCCTGTGTCTGTCCCCAGCGCGAAAGTGCAGAGGCCATGGCTGACCGCAGCGGCCGAGCCGCTGCTCGACCCGCCGGCGAGCCGGCTGCTGTCATAGGGGTTCGGCGGGGTGCCATAAACAACATTTTCCCCGGTGGCGCCGTAGGCAAATTCGTGCAGATTGTTTTTACCGAGATAAATAGCCCCGCTTTGATTTAAGCGGGAAATTACTATTGCATCGGATTCGGCAATGTTATTTTCCAGTACGCGCGAACCACCGGTAGTAGCAATTCCGGCGACATCGAACAGGTCCTTGCAGGCGTAGGGAATTCCCGTAAGAGGATTCTCAAATTTAGTGGTAGAACCTGCATTGCTGCGGGCCCGTTCCAGGTCGAGCGAAATGTATGCTTTTACCTTCGGGTCGAGTTTATCAATGCGATCGGCGTAGCAGTTGACTAGTTCAACGGCTGAAATTTCGGCGCTGGCTAACAACGCTGCCAGTTCGGTGATCGAGGCGAAGGCTAGTCTGGAGTTCATCTTACTTTGATATTACCAGCGGGTGGAATCGCGCCCAGATCGACCTTGCGCAACACTTCGAGTGCGTCGATCAAGTCCTGAAAGCCGGTAATGATGCCGAGTTTGGGGTCGACCAGTTCAGAAATTTCAGCGTCATCCCAGGCGTAGCTGCCGAGCTGGTCACGAATTCCGGTCAAGGTCGATTGCTCGATTTTTTTCATCGGAGTAGCACCTCACATTTTTTATTTTTCCGAAGACGAGTTTACGCTACTATCGGCGCATTCGAAATAAGCCTGGGGCCTGCTGATGGGCAAAGTTTTAACCGCAGAACAAATTAATCGCTACCAGCAAAAGGGTTTCCTGGCGCCCATCGATGTGATGTCGGAAGACGAGGCCGCGGGCTATGCGGCGCGGCTGGAAGAAGCCGAGCACCGCTATCCGCGGGCGCTCAATGCAGAAAACCGCAATAATGCCCACCTCGCCTTTAAATTTCTGGATGAGCTTAGCTTCCACCCCGTTATTCTCGATGCGGTCGAAGATCTGCTCGGAGCCGACTTTTCGCTCTGGGGCAGTGTGCTCTTTGTAAAAGAGCCCGGCAGCAATCATTTTGTCAGTTGGCACCAGGATGCTACCTATATGGGTATTACCCCGCATAACTTTCTGACTCCATGGTTGGCGTTGTCGCCGAGCAATAAAAAAACCGGTTGCATGACGATGATTGCCGGCAGTCATCGCGAGCGGATTTTTGAACATCAGGACAGCTTTGATGCCGACAATATTCTCACCCGGGGCCAGCAGATTAACGACGTCGACCTGGATGCTGCGGTCGATTTGATTTTGAAGCCGGGGCAAATGTCGATTCACCATGCGATGACCGTCCACGGTTCGCAACCGAACCGCAGTGCGCAACGTCGTATCGGTTATGCCATTCAGGGCTTCATGCCCGGCGACGCCCGGCAAACCATCGGCGAGAATTACTGGCTGCCCGTGCGCGGTAAATGTTCCCACCCGCAGATGATCGAACTGCAGCACCCCGACAGTGATATGCTCGAAGCAGGCCAACGACAACGCGAGCTTGCCAATCAAAACTGGGCCAATATTTTATATCAAGGTGCGGAAAAAACACGCGCCTACTAACCCTAATTGACTAACAGAGGAAAATTGCATGACCGACGAACTCTCCAAAGACGATAAGTTGATGATGGAAAGTCTGTACTGGTGGGATATCCCGACCCTGTTTCGCGCGCCGATTGAACGCGACCCAACGAAACTCGATATCGCGCTGGTTGGAGTTCCGCATTCGACCGGGAATGGCACCACCGAGCGTGATCAACAC
>JBLHOA010000198.1:0-5985 GCA_047622345.1 Gammaproteobacteria bacterium
AGCCCATCATCGCGTTGATCACAATGACGATCGGGATCGCCCACTGAAACACATCCACCCAGGGAGACATCAGCACAAACAAACCGGTGCCGATCACCAGCGGCGGTACCACGTAGACGATCGAACCGGCCAGTTCGATCCAGCCCGCTTTTCGTACTTCGCCGAGGATGACCAGATCGGCGCTGGTAGTGAGCAATAACCATCCGGCCAATACGGACAACCCTGCGCTGCTCAACCCGATTAACAGCGTAAACGCGGCCGCCTGCCACAGTTTGATATTACCGAGCACGGCGGCCACCGGGCCGTTCAAGGCATCGATGGCCATCGCCAGCAAAGGCAGCCCGACAAAGACGGCAGCTAAGCCGATGACCACATTGTTTAAAGCCTGTCGGCCCGAGCGTGACTTGACCCGGGTCAGCGTAATTTCGACCGCTGGCAAGCGATGAAAACGCGAAGCGACCCAGGCCACCAGCAGACACAGTCCCAATTGCAACAAGGCAAGAACGACCGCACGCGGTGGGTCGAAGTCAAAGCGCAGCGACTGATAGATGGCCACTTCGAGGGTCGTACTGCGTGGCCCTCCACCGAGAGTTAACACCACCGCAAAACTGGTCAAACACAGCATGAAAACCAGCAGGGCCACGCCGGGCAGGCTCTCGCGCAGCGCGGGCCATTCGATAAAGCGCCATTGTTGGCGGGCATTTAAATCGAGCTGTTCACCTATCTGCCATTGCTGCGCGGGAATCGATTGCCACACCGGCAGCAGTAGCCGAACGGCTAGCGGTAGATTGAAAAACAGATGCGCCAGCAGGATTCCATTCAAGCCGTAGAGTTTGTCGCCCAGTGATAGCCAGCCATCGCTGCCGTAGACCGAGACTATCCCCATCACTGCGACGATTGACGGCACCACCAGCGGCAGGCCGAAAAACCTGAGCAGCAGGCCGCGCAGTTTAAAGTCACCCCGATGCACCAACGCGCGCGCAACCAGTAACGCCAGGCCGACACTCAATAGCGTCGACAGCGTCGATTGCCACAGGCTGAATATGAGCACGCGACGGATATAGCGGCTTTCCCAGAAGGCCAGGTCCGCCGGATCGGCGCCAAAGCTGCCCACGGCAATCAAGCCCGCCATGGGTAGCACCAGCAGCAGGGCCAATATCCCGAGTACGGGGTAAGCAGACCGATCGGGTTTCATCGCGATAGCAGGTTTGCGCGCAAAGAAAAGCCTATTCCGACATCACTTCGAGCCATTCATTAACCCAGCGCTTGCGGTTTGTGCGAATAGCATCGTCGCTGAACAACAATGCCGGCGACGGGTCGATCAAGTGGTTAAAGGCTTCGGGCAATGCGCTGCGCTCGAGCGCCGCCGGATACATCCAGTTTGTGGTTGGAATAATATTTTGAAATTCAGCCGATTGCATAAAGGCAAGAAACTGGCGGGCCAGTGCGGGTTGTTTGCTCGCCGCCAGCATGCCGGCCACTTCGGTTTGCTGGTAGTGCCCCTCGGAAAATCGCGCCGCGGCAAAGCGTTCATCCTGCTCGGCGACTATGTGGTAGGCCGGCGAAGTGGTGTAACTGAGCACCATCGGCGCTTCGCCCTTGAGAAACAGCCCATAGGCTTCGCTCCAGCCTTTACTGACGGTGACAATCCGCGGTGCGAGTTTTTTCCAGGCGGCGTCGGCCTGATCGCCGTATACCTTTTTCACCCACAGCAATAATCCAAGACCGGGAGTACTGCTGCGCGGATCCTGGATCAAAATCTTCGGCGCAGCCGGGTCTTCGACCAGTTGCTTTAGACTGGTGGGCGGGTTTGGCAACAATTCCTTGTTATAAACAAAGGCGAAATAACCGTAGTCGTAGGGTAGAAAAGTGGCGTCCTGCCATTTTTGCGGCAGCGTCGAATTAGTAGCCTGCATACCATGCGCCACAAAAAGGCCGGTGGCGCGCGCGTCGGCGGTGAGGTTGGTGTCGATGCCAAGCACCAGATCAGCTTTGCTGTTTTTACCTTCCAGCTTGAGGCGGTTCAACAACGACACGCCATCTTCCAGCCCGACGAAATTAAGCGCACAGGCGCATTGCTTTTCGAAGGCAGTTTTCACCTGCGGCCCCGGTCCCCAGTCGCTGGTAAAGGAATCGTAGGTGTAAACGGTCAGCGTCGGTAACGCGGCGCTAGCCGTTGTTGAAACCAGGCCGACCAGCAAGGCAGCACCAAACAGTTGAAAAAATTTGGACATAAATGTCTCCATTAACAAAATAAATAGAGAGATGGGGGAAATCGACAGTAGATTCGCTCACATCCCTACGCCAGTATTAACTGGATCAGGTTCATCGGGTTGGTGTAACACCTCTCAGCTGCGAACAGCACCCCGTTGAGGAATGGCAACTATAGTGGCAGCATCTTGTGCGTGCAACCGTTGCGGTGGATTAAAGTGGGGTTCAGGCGGTGGCTGGTTGATCTTTTGCAAAAGGCAGAACATACCGGACTTCAAATACGCCCTCCCCCAGCCAATCGGGGTCGTCTTGCATCGCGCAATCGAGTTGCATGCCCCGGCTTTGATAAAACTGACGTGCCTTGTTGTTATCTTCCAGCGTCCACAGCAGCATGCCGCGAGCAGCTTACCCCGGGCAAAATCTAACAGGTCGCTGCCCTTGCCTTTTGACACCAACGCCCGGTCTAAATACAAGTGGGTGAGTTCGCCATAATTGGTGGGTGGGCCATCGACTGGACGCGCCTTGCAGGTACCACAAAAACCGATAATTTCGCCGTCGTTTACCGAGACATCGAAAGCAAAAAGCCCCCTCCAAACCATTGTTTCCAATCGGGCAATCTTGAATCGGGCGTCACCCGGGCAAGCACATCGGGCCGAATGATGGCCGCATAGAAATAATACCTGGCGGCTCATTGGATTCTGGCAATTACGCTTAAATCTTGCTGTTGTGCTGCTCTAATCATAATGGTTCTATCTTAGAGTTTTCATCGTTTAGGGTATTTGCCATCGCGCCCGAAAAAATATGCAAGGTTAGTACTTTTGCAATAAAAATAATTTGATCTTTTCGACCAGCCGTTCGGGTTGCTCTTCGATGACCAGGTGACCGGCATCCGGTATAACAAGAAACTCAGACCCCGGAATTAGCGCGTGCAGCAACCTGCCCTGCTCCAATGGAATCCAAGAGTCTTCCTCACCCCAGAGGATCGCCAGTCAGACATCACTCTCCGATCTATCCGATTGCCCGTAGCCGATCAAATCATGGTAGTAAACTCTATAATCGCTGGACAGGGCCTTGATCAGATGCCGCATATTAAAAGACGACCAGGGTGTCCCGTGGACAATGACCAGCGGCGGTCCGTCACCGAGCACGCCATAGCGGACCGGGCGATCATCAAAGTCAAAGGCTTCGGGCAGCTTCCAATCTGTCATAACACTCACCGGGGTTCGGTTAACAAAGCAGCCGATGACCCGGCATGATAAGACCGGCATCAAGGACCGGGCTTGCAATGTACATTTGTCACCGTGCATTTAAACGCGCAATGTTAAGGCATTAATCACTTATTTGAAAATCTTCGCCCGAAGCGCAAACTATTCACAACTCAATTGGTCAGAAATGTTATCTGCCACCTAAAATCAACGTGATTCAATTCTATTAACCAAAGGTTCCTTTGTGATTACTCAATTCAAAAAATATTTTCTATTCTTCTGCCTGATGCTGGCTGCCAGCCCGGGTTTTGCCGGCCATGGCGGCGCGCCCGATGTGGACATGCAGGATATAGTCGTCGGGGAAGGCCCGGAGGCGCTGCCCTATTCCACCGTCGAGGTTCACTACACGGGCAAGCTTGAAGACGGGACCGTGTTTGACTCGAGTGTCGGGCGCGGGCAACCGTTTAGCTTTACCCTGGGCGCAGGGCAGGTTATTCCAGGTTGGGAAATCGGCATTCAGGGGATGAAGACCAAGGGTAAACGCCTGCTCAAGATTCCCCCCGAACTGGCTTACGGCGACCGCGGCGCGGGTAATTCGGTACCACCGAATGCGACACTGATTTTCGAGGTTGAACTGGTTTCGGTAACGCCGCCGCCCTTCACCAATATCGGAAATACCGAGTTACAGGCCAAATTGAAAAATGGAACGCAGATTATCGATATCCGACGCCCCGAAGAATGGGCGGAAACCGGCGTGGTCGAAGGCAGCATCAAGCTCACCGCTTTCGATAACGCGGGCCGCTTTATTCCCTCGTTTGCCGACGAGCTAAAGAAACTGGTACAGCCCGACGAAGCATTTGTACTGATCTGCCGCACCGGCAACCGCACCGGGGCATTGTCAAACTGGCTCGCGAGCAAAGGCGGCTATGCGCAGGTAATCAATGTTGAGGACGGTATTACCGCGTGGATCAAAGAAGGGTTGCCGGTTAACAAAGCCAACTGAAGTCACTTTTAAGGGTTCATACCGCGCGGCAGGTATAAAAGGCTTTACATTAAGGCTCGCTGAATAGGCAACTAAATACGTTGCCTTATCGGCCCAGTGCTATACCTTAGCGGGACACCCTCGTTTCGTCATATATCTTCAATAGCTGAGATAGCTGGCTTAGCGCTCAATTCTTGAGGCCGCCCGATGACCGATCCTCGCTTAAGCTATCAAACCGTCGAGTTTGGAAAAATCGATATACACCTGTGCACCCTGCGCGACCGCCAGGAATTCCACGACCCCGACGGCATCGCCGAAAGCCTCGGAATTTCCTCGGCAACCTGGCCCTTATTCGGCGTCATCTGGCCATCGAGCATGGTGCTGGCGCACTTCATCAGTGATTACGATACCGGTACAAAGCGCATCCTCGAAATCGGCTGCGGCATGGCATTGTCCAGCTTGCTGTTAAACAAACGCTGCAGCGATATCACCGCGACCGACTATCACCCCGAGGCACAACTGTTTTTAGAACGTAATACCCTGCTTAATGCGGGCAAGGTGATTGCCTTTGAGCGCTCCGGATGGGATGACAAAAATGACAAGCTGGGGCTTTTCGATCTGATCATCGGCAGCGACCTGTTGTACGAAGACAGTCACATAGATTCGCTGTCGGGCTTTATCGAAGCTCATGCAAAACCAGACTGCGAAGTCATTATTGTCGACCCGGGTCGTGGCCGAAAAAATAAACTCAGCGCACGCATGCAGGATTTCGGCTTTACTTCATCCCAGCAAAAACCAGCGCACACCGACTATCTCGCGCAGGAATTCAAAGGATATATTCTTAAGTACGCACGCCAGGCTGTGGGTAAGGGGTCAGAGTATGGCGTTTGCTAATAGTGGTAGGTCTGGCGTTGATAAGCCAGTGTTTGGTCAGGTTTCAGGGGTTCGAAGGCCGGGCATCATATGGCGGCATCATATGGGACAGGCACTCTATCATTGACATTACCATCCCTAATCAAAGAGAGTGTGTCCCGATTGGCACGTTTTTCCTTTGATGATGACGATCTACGAAATTACTTGAGCTCTAACGCCCAACTCAACTGACAAATTGAGCGCAGTAAAATTTGATCCGATGTAGTCGGTGGTTATGTGGCAAGTGAACATTCCTTGAGTATAACTGCCAGGAGCCGCCGTTCGACAAGATATTGTATAGCAGAATCTACCACATTCGAACTCTTCTCAGCGCTCAGGTACCCCCGCCTTACGCAGGCCCTGTACATAGTGACTCATGGTTTGGGGGACGTACGGAAGGTGATTCTGTACAGACGCCTCAATTGTGAATCCCGGCTGTAGCTCCAGAAGCGCGGCCACTGTGCGGCTTGCATCCTCTATACGGCTTAGCTCCGCATACAAGGGAGCGAGATACATGTAACACGCTGGAAACTCTGGTGCGCGTGCGATACATGTTTTGAGTGGCAACAGTGCCTCCTCATTTTGTTTGGCAAAATACAGAGCACGACCGAGATAAAAGTCACCAAGATAACCATGGAATGGGTCAAGGCGCATGGCTTTGCGGACGGCGCGGAC
>JBLHOA010000199.1:0-5940 GCA_047622345.1 Gammaproteobacteria bacterium
TAAACTGCGGCAGCGGTTCTGGGTGACAATAATAAACTGTTTACACTCTAGCGATAAGTGCTAAGTCGATAAATGCGACGTAAAAAAAAGGCTACCGGTAAGGCAGCCTTTTTTACTATCGATAAAAAACATCGAAACCGATGTTTTAGCGATTAATCTTCGCCGATAATGTTTACCGTTACTGAACAATCAACATCGGTATATAAGTGAATGTCGATTTTTTGCTCACCGGTAGAACGAATCGCTCCATCCGGCATGCGCAGCTCACGCTTTTCAACGCTGGCACCCGCGGCCGTAATCACGTCCGCTATTTCAGCCATACCGATCGAACCGAAGAGCTTTCCTTCAGAGCCGACCCGCGCGGTAATTTCCAGCATACCAAGCGCTTCGATTGACTGCTTTCGAATCTCCGCAGTTGCTTTAGCTTCAGCCGCCGCCTTTTCAAGTTCAGCACGCCGTGCTTCGAACTCGGCGACATTTGCCGCAGTAGCCATTTGAGCCTTGCCATGTGGAACCAGATAATTACGCGCAAAACCTGCTTTAACGCTAACCTTTTCACCCAGATTTCCCAGGTTTTCAATATTTTCCAAAAGAATGATTTCCATCGGATTGCCTCGCCTTAAAAATTAACTAAGATTGTTATGATTTTCAGCATTCTTCCTGAAAACCAACCAGTTATCTATAATCCCAATGATTGCAGTTATCGCTACGACCTGCGGGACTATCAATAACAAAACGTAAAAAAGTCCAAAAAGAAAACCCGCTTGTTTCTTTTTCGCCAATCTACTATGGACAATTGCAATGCCCTGAAACATAAATGCAATCGTTACTAAAATCGCAATGCTATTCAACCAGGTCTGTCCCAGCCAGATGCTCAATAACACAACAGCCAGTGCGACTAATGCCGCCTGCTTACCCAGCACCAACGAACGAAATTCCTGTCCAAAACCATCCGAACCTGCTATTCCGGCCTGCAACCAGCGCGCCGTCAACACCACCAGCATCATAATTAAAAATGCCATCGAAATTAGCGCGACTACGAACAATCGGACCAGTCGAACGTTTTGCTCGACGAATTCGGGTTGCAAATTTTCCGACCCACGCATGTTCAATAGCGCCTGGTCGACCAGTTCGGTTTCGAGGTTTCCCCAAAAACCGTACTGCATTGCAATTGCCAGTATCGCTACCCCCACTGCAATCATGATTGTCAGTGACAACGAACGCGAACTGCGCAAGGTCTGCGCTAACACGACCACGGGCAACCACTGCACCATGGCCGTCCAAAAACCGAGCTCGGGCCGGGCGACAACCGCCCATCCGATCAGAGTTATGCCGACTACCGACACTGCGATTACGCGCAAACCCGATAGCGTTCCCTGGGTCAAAATGATCAACCCGACCAGAACACAGGAGACCATCGTAAATACGGTCGCCAGAAATAAACCAAACTCCGGCCACGGCAGTATCAACGGTACAAAAACGGCCAGAACAGCCAGCATTGCAATAACGCTGGCGGCCTGATACGGCCCTTTCAGAGTAAATCGCGCCAGTGTCAACATCGTGACACCCATCGATTTATCTCAGTTTATGCTGATCGGTATAAGGTAACAGCGAAAGGAAACGGGCCCGCTTGATAGCAGTAGCCAGTTGACGCTGATACCGTGCCTTGGTACCGGTTACACGACTGGGAACAATTTTACCGGTTTCGGTAATGAACTCCTTCAGCGTTTCCAGATCTTTATAATCGATCTGGTCGATGCCTTCGGCGGTAAATTTACAAAAACGCTTGCGACGAAAATAACGTGACATCTTACTCTACTCCTTTCGCAGTGACTTCGGCTTCGGCTTCGGCTTCGCTTTCGGCAGCCTCGACGGGTGCGGTGGCTGCAGGCGCTGCTTCGGCAGCTACTGCCTCGGCAGGTGCTGCTACGGCATCATCGGCACTCGCACTGGAATCATCCCGTGGGGCTGGCTTGCGATCGGGAGTTTTAGCTGATTCTTCACGCTCAACTTCCTGCATCATCGCCGATTTTTCAGTTTCAGCGGCCTTGCAGCTCAAAGTAAGGTGACGCAATACCGCATCATTAAAACGAAAAGCGGACTCGAGTTCGTCAAGAGCTGCCTGCTCGCATTCGATGTTCATTAACACGTAATGGGCTTTGTGAATTTTCTTGATTGGAAATTCAAGCTGGCGTCGACCCCAATCTTCTTCACGATGAACCTTGCCACCGGAATTGGTAATCATGGTGCGATAGCGTTCGGCCATCGCAGGCACCTGCTCACTCTGGTCAGGGTGGACCAGAAACACGATTTCGTAATGTCTCATAATACTCCTCTTGGGGTTTTGCCCTCAGCATCGAGCTGTAGAGCAAGGAGAAGCGTAATTGCCTGAGATGGGGCCATTACGCTGGAAAGTCGCGGATTCTACCGGAGCCGAGGCCCCGCTGCAATAGCCATTTAGAAATGACTTGATGAATTAATCGGCGGTTATTTGTCTGATTTTGCCGATGCGCGTGAGCGTAAAATTTCGTAGAGGCAAATACCGGTCGCTACCGACACATTTAAACTCTCGACCGCCCCCTGCATTGGCAATTTTACGCGGTAATCGCAAGCCTCCAGGGTTAAGCGGCGTAAACCGTCCCCTTCGCTGCCCATCGCCAGTGCGATCGGGCCCGTATAACTGAAATCATACAGGCTGTCGCTGGCATCGCCACTGGTACCAACAATCCACACACCCGCCTGCTGCAACTCGCGCATGCTGCGTGCAATATTGGTGACTTCGACCAGCGGCACGGTTTCCGCGCCACCGGCTGCGACCTTACGCACGGTGGCATTCATTTGTACGGCGCGATCACTGGGAATAATGACCGCATCGACACCACAGGCATCCGCGGTACGCAAACAGGCACCCAGGTTGTGCGGGTCCTGTACGCCATCGAGTATCAGGAACAGCGATTCCGGATTTATTTTCTGCAGGCATTCATTGAAACTGTAACTGGCTACTGATGGCGCATCGATACGCAGTACGCAATCCTGATGCTTAGCACTCCCGCAAAGCTGGGTTAAGGTCTCACGTGATTCGAATTTAACCGGTACAGCTGCCTGCGAGGCAAGGTCGATAACCGACTGCAGGCGCGCATTACGTTTTTGCTGGCAAAGCAACTCAAGGCAACCTTGCGGCATCTTCTGTAATCGTTTGGATACGGCATGGAAGCCATAAATCAGGGTATCATTCATCCGGCTTGGGCATCAGGCTTTGGGCTTCTTCCTGATTCTGCGCGGTTTCTTACCTGCTTCTTTGCCGTCTTTCTCCCCTTCCTGCTGGACAACTTTTTTCGACTTGCCGGTACGAGGCTTCTTCTTTGATTTAGTGCTTTTGTCGTCGGAGCCCGATGACTCTGAAACCAGGTCAAAGTCGATCTTCCGGTTTTCCATATTGACGCGCATCACTTCGACCTGCAGGCGATCACCCAGGCGATAGCTGCGTTTACTGCGCTCGCCGACGAGGCGATGATGGGCGGCGTCAAACTGATAATAATCACGTTTTAAGGCGGTGATATGGACCAGGCCATCGATCAGTAAATCGTCCAGTTGAACAAACAGGCCGAAGTTGGTCACCGCGGTTACGCTGCCCATAAACTGTTTGCCGATGTGTTTTTGCAGAAACTCACATTTAAGAAAATCTGAGGCATCGCGCGTGGCATCGTCGGCGCGGCGTTCAAAACGCGAACAGGATTCACCGAGCGCCATCATCTGCGCCAGGTCATAGGCGAAACCTTCGACGGATGCGTGGTGCAGGCTATGTTTAATGGCACGATGCACCAGCAGGTCGGGGTAGCGCCTGATCGGAGAAGTGAAATGCGCATAGTCATCCAGTGCTAGTCCAAAATGTCCGAGCTCGGTATTCGGGCTGTAACTGGCCTGCAACATAGAGCGCAGAATAACCGTTTGAATCATTTCAAATTCGATGCGCCCACGCGCCAGTTCGATAATTTTTGCATAATCCCTGGGGGTCGGTTTTTCCGCCGTGAACGGGATTCCGAAACTGGCAAGAAACTCCTGCAAATTAGGTATCTTGTCGGCGTTGGGACCTTCGTGAACGCGGAAAAGACTCGGTATTTTTTTCTTTTTAAGCAATCTCGCCGCACAGACGTTAGCCGCGATCATGCATTCTTCGATGAGTAAATGCGCCTGGTTACGCGCATAGGGCTCGATGGTCTCGATTTTGCGCTGCTCATTATATTTAAAGACCACTTCCCGCGTTTCAAACTCGATCGCATGGCGGCGTTTTCGCGCCTTTGCCAGCGCCCGATAAACCTGCTCCAGATTAGCCAGGTCAGGGATCACAGCGTTTAATGCCAGGTCATCCGACTTATGCCCATCGAATAAAACCGCGGCAACGTCTTCGTAAATCAAACGGGCATGCGAATGAATAACGGCTTCACAGAATTCAAATTTTTTCACCGTGCCCTGCGGGTTAACGTCCATTATACAAACCAGGCAAAGCCGATCGACATCAGGGTTCAATGAGCACAGACCGTTAGACAGTGCTTCCGGCAGCATCGGAATGACTTCGCCGGGGAAATAAACCGAGGTGCCACGCACAATCGCTTCTTCGTCGAGCGGCGAATTGATGGCGACATAGTGAGCTACATCGGCAATCGCCACATAAAGGCGGTGACCATGTTCCAATGGATGGCAGTAAACGGCATCGTCGAAGTCACGGGCATCGGCGCCATCGATAGTGACAAAAGGTAAATCACGGAAATCGCTTCGGTTCTTTTTATCTTTTTCAGCGACCTCGGGGGACAGTGCCTTCGTCGCCTTGAGTACCTTATCATTCCAGCTGTGCGGAATATTGTGCGTGTTGACAGCGATGGTGACTTCCATTCCGGGGGCATTATCGAGCCCCAGAACCTGCGAAATCAGACCGATCGGCTGGCTATGATTTGACGGGTATTCGGTGATCCTGACCACGACAATATCACCGGGTTTGGCCGAGTGCCCGAATTCCCGACTGAGCAAAACATCCTGCACCAGGCGCTTATCGTCGGCGACTACATATTCGATGCCACTATCACAATAAAAGCGCCCGACCACGGTTTCGTGCGCGCGTTCGAGTACCGAAATGAGGGCGCCTTCCGAGCGCTCCCGGCGTTGATCGTAGCTGGCTATCTTGACCGCCACACGATCACCATTCATCAGCGTACGCATCTGTCGCTCGGGCAGAAAAATATCCTTATTGCCCGAATCGGGTTTGACGAAGCCGAAGCCATCGGGGTGCGATTGCACCACGCCTTTTTCAAGGTCCATGTGGTCGAAACTAAGGTAGCCACCGCGTCGATTGCGAAATATCTGTCCATCACGCACCATCGCATTCAGGCGTCGGCGCAATGCTTCGAGGGCTTCATCGTCCTGATAGTCCAGCGAATCGGCTATATGCTCTTGCGAAACTGGAACCAGTTCCGTTTTAATCAGCTCTAACAGATGCTCGCGACTGGCGATTGGACGTTCGTATTTAGCGCTTTCACGCGACTCAAAGGGGTCTTTTGGGGTTTTTACAGGTTTTCTGGGCATTTGATATCCATCACAAGACCGGGAGTATATAGAAACATGCGGTTACTGCCTATTACTAGATTGACAAGTAAAATCAGTGCTGTATATTCCCGCGCCATGCCCAGATGGCGGAATTGGTAGACGCGCTAGCTTCAGGTGCTAGTGACCTTATGGTCGTGGAGGTTCAAGTCCTCTTCTGGGCACCAACTCCTTAGCTTTACAACCTCTCAAATACTTAGCGTTTCGTTGATCGAGACCCCCGATAAAGCGGACTATTTCGACCCTCGAGCACAGCTCTCGGACGTTCGCAGGGAAAATGCAGGGCGTTTTCTTCTGCCGGCCCACCCTCCTGGCACCATAATTCCTGTTTCCGCTAATTTTTAT
>JBLHOA010000200.1:0-5929 GCA_047622345.1 Gammaproteobacteria bacterium
GGATCATCGACGCACAAGGCCCAGGTATTGACCACCTGCTCTCCCTAGGTGTTGACGATGTGAAAAAACTGACCGCCCGGAGTTTTACCGATTCCGCCGATTCAGCGGAGATTTCAATTTTTTCATAGTCATGCAATTACCTTCGGTTAATGGCGAAAGCCTACAGCAGCCCGATAATCGCGAATCCCGGGGAAAAAGGGCTCGGGAATAGTAATCTTTCGGGTCAGGTCTTTTTCGACTCCCGCGTCCTGGCCGCATCGGTGGTAAGAAACTCCAGGCAGGTTAATGCAGCTTGCTTTGCCTGACCCGTGGGGGTCAGTTGCGCATGCAAGGCATTACTGGTCTGCATGAACTCGCCAGCTACCAGGGCCAAAGTGCCCGCCTCGAGGTATCGTTCGATCAGCCCGCGCCAGCCGAGCGCGAGGCCACGCCCGGTTACCGAGGCCTCCAGCAGGTAAACGTAGTTGTCGTAGCGGGTATATTCAAACGCGCTGGCGCTAGCGCCGGACCAGGCAAACCAGTCGTCCCAGGTGGCCCAGCCTTTGTTCGGTTTGGTTAGTTGCAGAAATGCCAGCCCGGACCAGCTCGAAACCGGCCCATCAAACATATCGCCATGTTGCGCCAGAAATTGAGGGCTGCAGACCGGGCAAACCGCTTCTTTAAAAACAATCGATGTCGATTCACTGGCCGTTTGCGCTGCCTTATACGCGAATGACAGATCGATACGCGGGTCCAGTACGGTATTGTCTTCATATTCGTTGGTGACGATACGGATCTTGACGCTCTCGCCCACCGCCTCGCGCATCGCCTCGAACCGTGGCATCAAGTAAAGGTGCGAAATTTCGTGGGTGCAGGCGATAGTCAAATCATTGTCGCTCGACCAGCCGGTCAGGGCATTCGCCGCCGATTGAATGTTATCCAGCCCGGAGACAACGGCCCGGTAAAAATACTCCCCCTGTTCGGTGAGCCGATGCTGTTTTTTACCGCGTATAAAAAGCGTTACGCCGAGGCTGGACTCGAGTTCGGTGATATGCCGGCTGACCGCCGACTGCGAAGTGTGCAACTCTTCGGCGGCGCGACTGAAATTCAACTGTCGGGCAGAGCACTCAAAGGCCGTTAGCGCGCTGCTGGATGGAATGTGGTATTTCTTTTTAGTCATATTGATTTTTAACCATATCATTTCTAACTATATCAATATTGATATGCTGAGTATGACAAAAACGTAGTTTACCTGCCGCTTTTGGGGTCGTAAAGTATAGCTGAATTAAATTAACAGGCGTAACGATGAACGACTACCGCAAACCCGCCCACTGGGCCGTTCCGGCGAACAAGCTTTTCCCCCAACAGGTTGGTTTTACCTGCCCACCGCACGACTTCGATGCCGCGCCTTCGGACTTTCTGCGCATGTCGCCCGGCACGGTAGGGGTTCATGGCCGCATGCTGCACCTGCCGGACTACAAACACCGCCTGGACCAGCGCAAGAAAAACTTCGGCCTGCTCGAAGAATTCGTCGAATGCATGGCCAATAACGGTGTCGATGTCTGCGGCCAGGTCGGGTCAAACTGGGTGCATGCCAGCGGACTCGGGGTGGAAGGGATACGCCAGCATCTGGCAATGCTCAGCGAAAAATACGAAACGCCATTCCACATGGCCGGTTATGCCATGGTCGAGGCGCTGCGCGACCGTAATGTTGAAAAAGTCGCGCTCAACGCCGCCTACCATCACCGCGACTGGTGGCAGGGTACGGTCGGTTTCCTCAAGGAAGCCGGCTTCGACGTAGTCTGGGCGGGCAACTTCCACGACCAGGGCTGGTTCGAAACCCAGGAAGAAGTCAACGCCAGCATCTGGTGCTTCGATGGCGACCTGGCGCGCAAGAGTTTTCAGTACGTTGCCGATAAAGCGCCGAATGTAGACGCTTACCTGATCAACGGCATGTGCAACTTCCGTGGTGGTCCGAACGGCCAGGCACAACGACCGGTACATCTCGAGGTCGAACTTGAGGCGATGCTCGGCAAAACAATTGTCAGCCACGACAATGCGCTTTACTGGCGCATTTACAAGACGCTGGGCATTGGCCCGGTAAGCCAACAGGGCAGCTTGCTGTCTTCGTTAAAAACGGGAGATTAATCGCGATGAGTAAAATCGTTGCCCTATGGGCTGTGCCCCGCTCTACTTCAACGGCCTTCGAATGGATGATGCGCCAGCGCGGTGATATGGCCTGCTTCCACGAACCCTATGGCGAAGCCTGGTACCAGGGCGAGAACCCGTTGTGGCCTCGCCTGAGTGCAGACTCGGTGCGGACTGCCGGCCTGACCCTGGAAAGCGTGACTGATACGCTGAAGGCGGCCGCCGCCAGCGGTGCGGTATTTTCGAAGGATTTTCCTCACTATATCGACCATTGCTGGGACGACGAGTTGCTGTCGATATTCACCCATTCCTTCCTCATTCGCGACCCGGCCAAAACCATCACTTCGATGTACAGCAAATGGCCGGATTTTCACGAAAAGGAAGTGGGCTTCCCCGAACAACGACGCCTGTTCGATTGCATCGCTGATAAAACCGGCGCGCCCCCGCCGGTTATCGACAGCGATGACATGCTCGAAGACCCGGTCAACATGATCAGTCGCTGGTGCGCAAGCGTCGGCATTCCATTCATCGAGTCGGCGCTGAGTTGGCAGCCCGGTGCGCGCGACGAGGTGAGCTGGTGGGATGGCGGGTCCTTCCACGCCAACCTGCGCGATTCAGATGGCTTGAAACCACAAAAACGCAGCCAATATATCAATATCGATGAAGCGCCGGACCGGGTTAAAGCGGTTTACGAGAAGATGATGCCGCACTACGAGCATCTGTATGGCTACCGACTGGGGCAGGCTAACAAGGCCAGCATTTCGATCTGAAATTGATCAGCGTTGCGGTCGCTCCTGCCGCGCCGCTGTTCGGTACTAGTTCGCACTGGTACTGGTGAAAAATGCCGAGCCGCTTGCTGCTACCTTCCAATTGGGTACAGGACGTCTGGAAAAGTACAGCAAGTAAGGCGCGATTCCAGGTTATGGATTGAACTCAGCAGTTTGAACTGCGAGGTCTGGGATTTGCAATTATGCCGACCAGTCGTAAAAAGGACCTCCCTCTTTCAAAATCAAGGTTTGAAGTGTTAATTTCACAGCGACACCGTTGTCACAGCCCCCTATTCCCTGACCATAAGTTCTCTGCGCATCCAGTAGTGCGTGTCCGTGGTTTCGCCCGTTAAGGCAAACCCGAAGCTCTGATACCAGGCCATAGCCCGGTTCTTCTTCAGCACCTTTAGCCTGGTCGACATCGATCGCTGATCGGCTTCTCTTTAGTTGGAGCTATTGATCCATGGGTGTTAAACAGGCAGCAACACTAGTCTGGATTCTCAGGCGATTTTTTCGTTTCACGTTCGCACTTTCGGGCTATCCGGCGAGCGCAATCGATGCAGAATGTCAGCGACGGTCTCTGGCCCTGATGCCAGCCCCTGATATGACACATCGGATCCGTCCATACGGAGTAATTTCCACGGCTCGTCGGCAATATGGGTAAATGCTGAAAGGTCGGTGGCGATGATACTTTGCGGAGCGTAATTCGCCACCACACAGCCCATCAAACAACCAAGCGAAGTACGCAACAATAAAACAGGAAAATCACAATAAATCTATAATTTTCAGCAATTTAAAATTATTTTTACCCTTCCTGGTATTACAGGGTGGAATCTAACATCTTTTTCCGGCAGCGACTTCGGGTGACAAAGGGAAATGGTGGAAACAAACAGGAGGTCTGACACTCTGCCCCTTTGTATGCCAGTCGTTAAACCGTCCGGAATTTTGATGGAAACTCAAGACGGACCCAATCGATACACTCGACCGCAATTAAGCGCATGCTATAGTCCAATATTTGGGCCATTCAATGGTAATTTCCGGGCAACCTTCCAAGCTGAGCCTACCGCAGATTAACCCGGGTGTTGCCACGGTGCAGGAATACCTGATCATTAAATTCCCCTATATTGAAGCTCAGGTTTGGCGGCAGCGCATCGCCGATGGCAAAGTACACTACCACGATGGCTCCCTGGTTACGGCACAATCGCGCTTTCAGGCGCAGCAACGGATCTACTATTACCGCGAAGTCGAAAGCGAGCCCAGCATCCCCTTTAAGGAAACAATCATATGTCAGGATGAACATATATTGGTGGCCTACAAACCCCACTTTCTGGCGGTAACCCCCGGTGGCGCTTATGTGAATGAATGTTTACAAAATCGGCTGCGATGCAGCACCGGCATTGAAGCCTTACAAGCGTTGCATCGCCTGGATAGAGTGACCGCCGGTTTGGTTATGTTCTCGGTTAACCCGGACACCCGCCACCGTTACCATCATTTATTTGCAACACAACAAATGCACAAAACCTACCAGGCGATTGCCGAAATCAGTGAGGGTGAAAACCTGATAGGCCAGGAATGGGAAATTAAAAATCGTATCCTGCCGGCCGAACCGCGCTTTCGCATGCAGGTGACCGACGGCGTAGCCAATAGCCATTCGGTGATTCGATGTTTGCAACAATCGACGCAGCAAGCGTTATTTGAGTTAACCCCAATCACGGGTAAAACCCATCAATTGCGCGTTCACATGCAGGTACTCGGTTGGCCCATACTGAATGATAAATACTACCCACAATTACAGCCGCTATCTGCGGATAACTATTCAGCACCATTGCAGTTACTGGCAAAAGAGCTCCAGTTTATTGACCCGGTGACTCAGCAACCAAGGTGCTTTAGTTATGACGGTAATTTAGCGCTGAATTGAGGCCTGAATTTACGTTTAACTGAGGATCTTGATTTCGGTTTAATAAAAGCAAAGCCTGGCTCTGTGACCAGTATTTCTCAATATATCTCGCCATTTTGCGCCAATTGAGTTAAATAAAGGCGCATATCGAGTTCAAGCTGATGATAGTCGCTCAACATATGGCAGCAGAGTTTGTAAAAGCCTTTGTTATGTTCCTTTTCTTTTAAATGGGCGAGTTCATGAACAACAATCATCTTTAGAAAGGCCTCTGGAGATTTCCGGAAAACATCGCTGACCCGGATTTCATTTTTACTCTTGAGCTTATTGCCTTGTATACGAGAGGCAAAAGTATGTAATCCCAGAGCATTGTTAATCACGTGAATTTTGGGGTCATAAATCACCTGACTTAACGGGGAAGATTTTTTGATGAACTGTTTTTTGATGGAAACAGCGAACACACGCAGGGATTTGTCATTCACAAACTGATGCGTTGTCGGGTATTTATTGAGCAGATAATCGGCGAGCTTATCCTGCGCCAGCAATTGCAGCACCTGGTCTTTCACTGGCTGAGGGTAGTTTGAAATGTATTTTAACGTGGGCATTGGGTTAGATAGAAATAGCTTCTTTTGGGCGCCTGAATAATCGATGCCCAGTATAGGCCGAACAATGCCGTAACCGGGAAGGCATTTAGCGTCTTTACCCCGTTATTTGTTCATTATTATGAAATTTGATTTTAAGAGGTCACTGTGGAAAAAAACATTATTATCGTTATTGTTGTTATTTTGATTGGCTACTTTTTTTTGCGCAATTCAGGGGGTGCCAATTCCGAAGAGATCGCAGCAAACAAGAAAGCCGGTGCTGAGTTTATGCAAACCAATAAAATGGCGCAGGGGGTGAAAACGACAAACTCGGGTCTGCAGTACCTGGTGTTGCAATCGGGCACGGGAAGCCAGCATCCTTCGTCGACGGATCGGGTGAAAGTACACTATGAAGGCAAACTGCTGGATGGCTCTGTGTTCGATAGTTCAGTGCAGCGTGGCGAGCCGATTTCCTTTGCTTTGAACCAGGTGATCAAGGGCTGGACTGAAGGCCTGCAGTTGATGGTTGTCGGTGAGAAGACGCGCTTTTTTATCCCCGC
>JBLHOA010000201.1:0-5920 GCA_047622345.1 Gammaproteobacteria bacterium
GATATTCATCGCTAAGCTATTTGAAAAACTTGCCTATCGACAGCCTGAAAATAGACCGGGCTTTTATCCAAGACATCTGCAGCGATGAAAGTGATAACAAAATTGTACAAACCCTGATATCGATGTTGCATGTCGATGGACATGTCAGTAATCGCCAAAGGGGTTGAAGATCAACAGCAGTTTGATCTGTTAAACGAATATGGTTGTGACGAATTTCAGGGTTACCTGCTGAGTAAACCGGTTAGCTCGGATGAGTTCCTGGAGTTGTTGCGGGAAAACATGTATCGCAGCGATGCCACGGAAATAATTGCCGTTAATTCATAGTATTATTCATACTCGAGCGTTGCCAGGCTTTTCAATGCATGACCCGTTAAGTAACACCGGATTCCGACCCATCAACCGGGGCTATAACGCGGTATTTCGTCCGAACCGCTTAAGCCTTGGGTTGATAGTGCCACTTGAGAATTACGATTTAAATCCGGTGCCTAACCTGCAGCGTCATGTAGAGCGTGTGCAATTGGCCGAATCGCTAGGCTTTGCCGCCATCTGGTTACGCGACGTGCCGTTTAACGTACCGTCTTTCGGCGATGCCGGACAAACCTTCGATCCCTTCGTTTACCTCGGGCTGCTCACCGCGCGCACCGAACGCATTGCCCTGGGGGTCGGTAGCATCGTACTGCCGTTGCGTCACCCGGCGCATGTCGCCAAGGCAGCCGCCAGCGTCGATGTACTTTCCGGTGGACGTCTCATTCTTGGCGTCGCTTTGGGTGATCGACCCGAGGAATATCCGGCATTGAATATTTCCTTTGCCGAGCGCGGTGCGCTATTTCGCGCCAGTTTTGACTATATTGAACGCATCGGGGAGGATGCCCCGGCCTTCCAGAACCACTATGGTAGCCCTTATGGCGGCATGGATATGTTGCCCAAACCGACGGGCACAAAAATTCCCTTGCTGATTACCGGCGGCAGCCAGCAAAGCCCCGACTGGATCGCGGCCAACGGCGATGGCTGGCTTACCTATCCGCGCAATGTCGACACCCAACAGCGCTTGATTAATGACTGGCGTTTGCGGGCTAAAACCCTTGGGGCCCCCGAAAAGCCGGTTTCGCAATCGCTTTATATCGACCTGACCGAAGACGCGGATACGCTGCCGCAACCGATTCATCTGGGGTTTCGTTCGGGAGTAAACCACCTGCGTGCCTATCTCGAATCGCTGCAGGCGATCGGGGTCAACCATGTGGCCTTGAACCTGCGCTTTAACCGCGCCGATATCGAAACCACCCTGAAACGTCTGGCAGATGACCTGCTGCCCGATTTCACCGACCCAGAGTAAACACCATGCAGAAAACTATTTTGATTACTGGAGCAACCGATGGCATCGGCCTGGCAACGGCCAAGGCGCTGGTCGAGCAGGGTCACCATGTGCTGCTGCACGGGCGTAATGCGGGCAAGCTGACAGACCTGCAAAACAGGTTTTCCACATTCGCTGGTGCAGGGTCGGTGACAAGCTACCTGGCTGACCTTTCGAATTTGTCCGATGTCGAGCCACTGGCACAAGCGGTGACCAAAGATCGCAGCCAGCTCGACGTATTAATCAATAATGCGGGGATCCATAAATCCTCTGACCCGATTACCGCCGACGGGCCACCGTAATAAACTCCCAGTGGCAGCAGCACCAGCGATGAAAGTGCCGCTGGTCCGGCTTGTTGGAAAACGCCGATAGATCACCATCAGGGTAGCCATCACAACCGTCATCGGTGGTCAGCTTGAACACGGGAATAAACGTGGTAGTACCCGAAGCGCCAATAATAGCGACCACCCATCCGCTACGTCCAATACGCTGTTCACGCACTGCGGCAAACATGGACCGGGGCAGTTGCACCAGTACGCGCAAACTGTCGCGCGCGTAACCCGCCATCAGCTTTTGGCCGACACCGATGGTTTCACCCGGCTCTATGTAACGTGCAATCACGACCCCGCTGTAGGGCGCGCGTACTACGGTATTGCTCAACTGTTGCTGCAATTCGGCGACGCTGGCCCGGCTCGCTGCAGCGCGTGCCTTACTCGCCTGCAGGTCTGCCCTCGCTTTGTCAAATATGGCGGCCGACAAAAGCTTTTCATTGAACATGCCCTGGCGGCGTTCAATTTCCTGCTGACTCTGCTTTAAGCCGGCGCTGGCTGCGGCTAATTGCGCTTTGGCCTGGTCCAGACGGGCGGCGTATTCAATGTCGCGTACCCTGACCAAAACCGCGCCCTGCTCGACCTGGTTGCCGATATCAAAGTAAATCTGTTCGACCCGCCCGCTAATCTGAGCTGAGAGTACCGTCTGCTGAGACGCCTCTACTGCGCCATCGAGCGGGTAAAACCGGAGTGATGTCACGGTTTGAGCTGCCACCGTGGCAAGTGGCGTGGTAAGCGGCGCGGCCTGTTGTGCGATAGCCAGGTTCGGCAACAGACTGGCGGCAAGAATAAGAATTTGGATGAACATGTTTTACCCGGATAGTGAAAGTTTATCAATCGACTCTGAACAAACAGGGTTGGAGCAGATTGAATTGTGTACCCGGTTTGGCCTTGTCAGAAATAAAATCCCGGGGTTAGTAGGTTTAGATCAGGGAGGAGAAGTTAACGGGTATACTGTCGCCTTAAATTCAGGCTGTTTATCGTCTTTAAGGTAGTAATATTCGGGCTGAAGGGTCGCTTTGGAAATTTCCGTAAACTTCCTGGAGCACAGTCCGCGCGACGATAACTGGAATCAAAGTCATGCTTCTGGCCAGTACAGGTTTTATAACGGTACCCTTGACTGGATACTTTCAGTTCGCTGAAAGCTCAGGATTTGATCCAGAGTTATGCCTGTCTGAAGCGCGTTAACGACACCTGAAATACCACATCGAACCTGGAGTAATCGAGATGAGTGAGTCTGAAAAATTCAACCAACCGCTGGGGGGTAATGACATGCCCCGGTTTGCGGGCCCAGGCACGATGATGCGCCTGCCTTCGCAAGCCACAGCCGAAGGGCTGGACGCCTGCTTTGTCGGTGTTCCCTTTGATTTGGGAACTTCGAATAGAAGCGGGGCACGTTTTGGACCGCGTGGTATTCGCAATGAATCGTCGATGATCAGGCCCTACAACATGTGGACTCGAATTTCACCGTTTGACTCGTTGCAGATCGCGGATATCGGCGATGTCGCCATCAATACCTTCAACCTGCTGAAATCGATCGATATCATCGAGCAGGCTTACGATGAAATTGTCGCCCATGGTGCGGCACCTTTTACGCTCGGTGGCGATCACACCATTGTGTTGCCGATTATACGTGCATTGGCGAAAAAACATGGCCCGGTCGGGGTCGTACATATTGACGCACATGCGGATGTGAACGATGTCATGTTCGGCGAAAAAATTGCACACGGCACGCCTTTTCGGCGTCTGGTTGAGGAAAAACTGATTGAGCCCAGCCGGGTCGTGCAAATTGGATTGCGCACCACCGGTTATGCTGCGGATGATTTCGATTGGCCCAGGGAACAGGGCTTTCGCGTAGTGCAGGCTGAGCATTGTTGGCACAAATCACTGACCCCATTAATGGAGGAAGTCCGTGAGCAGCTTGGTAGCGAAGGTCCTGTTTACATTTCCTTCGACATCGATGGCCTGGACCCGGCCTATGCACCGGGTACCGGTACCCTCGAGCCGGGTGGTTTAACCTCGGCGCAGGCATTCGAAATTGTACGTGGTTGTCGCGGCCTGAATGTCATCGGTGGTGATTTGGTCGAGGTTGCCCCGGCTTATGATCACGGTGGCATAACAGCTACGTTGGCGGCCAACCTGCTGTACGAAATGTTGTGTACGCTGCCCGGTGCTGTGCAACGGGATGAGTGAGTGCTCGGCAAGCCGATCCTGATTTATTAAAGAGCAGCTGTGCAGCGAATTGTAAGGATTGCGATTTCAGAAAGAAGACCAGGCCTCGAGTTAAGCGACACTTTTTATCTGGCTTGTTTCGGCATTTCATCCATCGTTGTCACAAGAAAGGATTCCTGTAGTTACAGCGGCCCAATAAAATCGGACTGGTGACCAGTTGATCATTTAGTAGAATTCAAAGGCTTTAATTCTTTAACTTATTTGGACTGCTGCAGGGTTATGAAATAACATGCAATTTCTTTCTAACCATTTGATTTAAACGATTTGCTCGAACAGTCACCTGTAGGTTTAAGTGCGTCTGTCGGCGATGCGGGCATACCGCTGGCCCGGTTAAACGCGCTCGAATGTTTTTCGCGCGCGCTGCTGGTCGGAGTCATCCCGATACTGACCTATGAGGCGCTGGGATCCAAGGAGGCGGTTACACTGGTTTATCTGCTGGCGTCGCTGCTGACGCTGACAGTCACGTTGAATTTTGCGATGCTCGAGCGCTGGCTGGGAAGACGCTGGGTTGTAACACTGAGTGGCATTCTCAGTATTCTATGTGCGCTCATTTTTATAATCGGCGACGGCTACGAGCTTTCATTTGCGATTGGCCTGCAAAAGGCCGCGGGTTCACTGTTCGCGGTGTGCCTATCGCTTTACATTATGGACTATATCGGCAAAAAAGAACTGATCGTCACCGAGTCGCGACGCATATTCTATAGTGGTATCGCCTGGATTGTCGGCCCGACGCTTGGGGTATGGCTCTGGAACGAAACCTCGCACTGGACGCCTTTTGTTTTGACAATAATGTCGTCGATGCTGGCACTGGCTTATTTCTGGCGTCTGCGGCTGGGCGAAAACAAGCTGATCAGCAAGGCAAAATCGGCTTCGGTGAACCCGCTCAAGTTGATCCCCCGCTATTTTTCGCAACCCGCCTTGCGAATTGCCTACCTGATAACGCTGACCCGTTCCATTTTCTGGCTGACCCTGTTTATCTACGGACCCATTTACGTGATAGAAGCCGGCTTACCCACCTGGATGGCGGGAGGCTTGATATCCCTGTCCAGCGCGTTGATGTTATTCAGTTCGCTGATACGCAAACTCGTGGACCGCCACGGAGTCCGAATTATTACTGTTTCAGCTCAAAACATCTGCGCCTTCGCGCTGGTGATGTTATTCGTGACCGGCGCGCCTGAACCGGTTGGCCTGGTTTACTGGATGATTGCTTCAATTGGCGCCGCCGCGCTCGACGTGGTCGGCAATATCCCGTTCATGCGACTGGTAAAACCGCGTGAGCGAAGCGAAATGACGATGATATTTTCGACCTGGCGTGAATCGTCAAATTTACTGACGCCGTTGCTGGTGACCCTGGTCTTGCTGGTCGCACCGATTGAGGCATTCTACCTTTTGCTGGCAATATTCCTGATTCTCGCCAGTGTTGCCGTATCGTTTTTACCGCGCAGGCTTTGAATAACCAGGGAGCCTGGATGTCGGTCTAAAATAGGCTGGCTTGCCCGGGTGCATCTTCCTGTTCTGGATTACCCCACTAACAAAATTTCAGATTGAGCGTCTCTTTTACAAATATTAATCCTTAATTCAAACCGGTCGTGCCGCGGCCAGCCGCGCTAACGTTTCGACTATGTCATCCTCGGTGGTAAGTGGGTTGATCGTACACAGGCGCAACACGCTCTTTTCGCGCAGCATGGTCGACGACACGCAGGCGTAGCCCGAATCCGTCACCGTTTTAGTGCTGGCGGCGTGCTCGCCGGGTTGCCAGTTTTTGAAGGCGAAGGTGACTACGCCAATTCGTGCGGGCGTGACCAGGTCCCAGATGTCAGGATGCCGGCGTATTTCCAGTTCGGCAAATTCGGCCAGTTCGATGCCGCGGCGCACCGCCACCCGAAACTTTTCCGCGCCGTAGCTGCGCAGGCTCATCCACAGTTTGATCGCGCGTGAGCGGCGGGTTAGTTCAAGGCTGCGATTACCGAAGTTGACCGCGCCGCTGGTTGCTTGCACGTCTTTCAAA
>JBLHOA010000202.1:0-5875 GCA_047622345.1 Gammaproteobacteria bacterium
GGTGCCCGGTTCGGATTCATCCGAATTGCAAACAATGTATTTCTGCCCGGGGGCTTTGCGCGGCATAAAACTCCACTTCAGGCCCGTCGGGAACCCGGCTCCACCGCGGCCACGCAGGCCTGAGGCCTTGACCACTTCAATGACTTCGTCTTCCGACATGCCTCCTTCGAATACTTTTTTCAAGGCCTGGTATCCACCAGACTTGAGATAGCTCTCCATCGACCAGGGCTGATCGTATTGTAAGGTTGCAAAGCAAACTTCGTTAGCCATGACTACTCCAGTCCATCCAGGATTTCATCGACTTTTTCGGGCGTCAAATTTTCATAATAGACATGGTCGACCTGCATCATCGGCCCACCGGCACAGGCCGCCAGACATTCTTCTTCACACTTTAAATAAATACGCCCGTCGTCAGTGCTATCGCCAATCTTGATACCCAACTTGGATTCAATGTGGTCAACAATAGTGTCCGACCCCATTAGCATGCAGCTGATATTGGTACAGATAGCAACATTGTGACGCGCCACCGGTTTGGTCTCATACATCGAGTAAAACGAAGCCACTTCATAAACGTGAATCGGCGACAGTCCGAGGTATTCGGCAACGGCATCCATTAATTCGGTGGTTAGAAAACCCTTATTCTGATGCTGCGTTATGGTAAGTGCCGACAACACCGCCGACCGTTTGCGGTCTTCGGGGAACTTTTTAACCCAGAGATCGATCTCATCCCGGCTATGCTCGGACAGCAGTTTAATTTTGGATTTTTTATCGATAGCCATTATCTGTCGATCTCGCCGAATACAATATCCTGGGTACCGATTATCGCAACCACGTCGGCGAGCATATGCCCCTCGGCCATTTCATTCATCGCGGATAAATGCGCGAATCCTGGAGCACGAATTTTTACCCGGTAAGGTTTGTTGGTGCCGTCAGAAATCAGGTAAATACCAAATTCCCCTTTGGGGTGTTCGATGGCGGTATAAACTTCGCCTTCGGGAAGCGTGTAGCCCTCGGTAAATAACTTGAAATGGTGAATCAGGCCTTCCATGTCGGCTTTTATTGTTTCGCGTCGTGGTGGCGCCACCTTGTGATTTTCGGTGATCACTAATCCCGGATTAACCCGCAGCCAGTCGACACATTGTTTGATGATACGATTCGACTGACGCATTTCTTCGACACGAACCAGGTAGCGATCATAACAGTCGCCGTTGGTGCCAACCGGAATGTCAAAATCCATTCGATTATAAACTTCGTAGGGCTGCTTTTTGCGCAGGTCCCATTCGATCCCCGAGCCGCGTAACATCGGTCCGGTAAAGCCCAGCTGAAATGCTCGTTCGGGGGAAACCACACCGATGCCGACGGTGCGTTGTTTCCAGATACGATTGTCGGTTAACAGCGTTTCATACTCGTCAACATAGCCCGGGAATTTGCCGATAAAATCTTCAATAAAATCGAGCATAGTGCCCTGCCGATTACTATTTAACCGCTCGGCTTCTTTCTTACTACGCCAACGGCTTTCCAGGTATTGCGGCATCGCATCGGGTAAATCTCTGGCAACGCCACCGGGTCGGTAATAGGTCGCATGCATACGCGCGCCGGAAACGGCCTCGTATAAATCCATCAAGTCTTCGCGTTCGCGAAAGGCATACAGGAACATGGTCATTGCGCCGACATCGAGCGCGTGCGTACCAATCCACATCAAATGATTCAAAATTCGCGTGATTTCGTCGAACATAACGCGTATGTATTTGGCGCGCTCAGGAATATCAATACCGAGCAGTTTCTCAATCGCGAGCACATAGCCGTGCTCATTACACATCATCGAAACGTAATCGAGTCGATCCATGTATCCGATGGACTGATTGTAGGGTTTGGTTTCGGCCAGTTTTTCGGTGGCACGGTGCAGCAGTCCGATATGCGGGTCGGCGCGTTCGATCACCTCGCCATCCATTTCCAGAACCAGGCGCAATACCCCGTGTGCTGCCGGGTGCTGCGGCCCAAAATTCAGGGTGTAGTTTTTAATTTCAGGCATCGTCTTGCACCTCGTCGGGGTGATCCGGCAGATAACGATGGTCGCTACGCTTCACTCGCGGAACCAGTACCCGCGGTTCTATGCTAACCGGCTCATAAACAACCCGGGCTTTTTCCGGGTCGTAGCGCATTTCAACATTTCCGATCATCGGAAAGTCTTTGCGAAACGGATGTCCCACAAAACCGTAGTCGGTCAGAATCCGACGCAGGTCAGGATGACCGCTGAACAGGATGCCAAATAAATCAAATGCTTCGCGTTCGTACCAGTCGGCTGAACGCCAGATATCGGTCACCGTCGGAATTACCGGAAAGTCATCGTCTTCGCCAAACACACGGATTCGCAGGCGATGATTATTCGCATAAGACATCAAGTGATAGACCGCAGCAAAGCGCTTACCCTGAACAGAAACCGATTCCAGATCGTCACCGAACTGTAAGCGTCCGACACTGCCAGCCGCGTCAACGCCGCGACTGAAACCGGAACGACTGGCATCTTCAGTCTGCCACTCGACCTGTCCGAATTGAGAATAGTCAACGCCGCATAAATCGATAAGCTGCTCGAAGCCAAATTCGGCCTGGTCACGCAAAGCACTGGCCACTTCAATCAAATTGTCGGGCGAAACCTCAATGCTGACTTCATCGTATTCAACGATAACGCGGTCGATTTTTTCACCCAGTGCCGAATGCAGCGCATCGGCAAATTGCTGTTTCGATTTAGACATTTCAGCGGGCTATGGTGTTGGTGCGCTTGATTTTATTTTGCAACTGGATGATACCGTAAAGCAGCGCTTCCGCCGTAGGTGGGCAACCGGGTACATAAACATCGACCGGGACCACACGGTCGCAACCGCGAACCACGGCATAGGAGTAATGATAGTAGCCTCCGCCATTGGCACAGGACCCCATCGAAATCACCCAACGTGGTTCGGCCATTTGATCGTAAACTTTGCGCAGTGCGGGCGCCATTTTGTTAACCAGAGTACCCGCCACAATCATCACATCCGATTGCCTCGGACTGGGTCGGAAAATGATACCGAATCGATCCAGATCATACCTGGCCGCACCGGCCTGCATCATCTCTACTGCGCAGCAGGCCAGACCAAAGGTCATCGGCCACATTGAACCGGTACGCGCCCAATTGATCAGCTTATCGGCAGATGTTGTTACAAATCCCTGTTCGAAAACGCCCTCTATTCCCATTCCAGCGCTCCTTTCTTCCACTCATAAATAAAGCCGATCACCAGAACTCCTAGAAAAACTGCCATCGCTACCAAACCAAAGGTTCCTATCTTGTCGAGGACAATGGCCCAGGGGAAAAGAAAGGCAATTTCCAGATCAAAAATAATAAACAGGATGGCAACCAGATAATAGCGAACATCGAATTTCATTCGGCTATCCTCAAACGCTTCGAAACCACACTCATAAGGTGAGTTCTTTTCAGCATCGGGTCGCGAAGGCCCCAGAAGTTTTCCGAGTAGAATGAATACGCTACCCATGATCAGGGTTAGGCACATAAATATTAAAATGGGTAGGTAATTACCAAGCATCGAACGTTTTTATGCCTCTGAAGTGCAGCGAGTGGCGAAGAGAGGGGCTCAGTCTATGGTCGCGTTTCATGACTGTCAAGGTATCTCAAAGCCTATGTAAAATTCATAATCATTAGCATTAAAAATCGTAAACTTGACCTACTTATAGCTATTAAATCATTTAAATCAATGCCGGCTACTAAAACGCCGCATTCAATGATTGGTTTTAATTGAAACCCGACGGTTTGCCGGGTTCAAATTCATAAAATGGTGCCGATGGCCGGAGTCGAACCGGCACAGCTTTCGCTACTACCCCCTCAAGATAGCGTGTCTACCAATTTCACCACATCGGCTTGTGTTCCGCTTATTCAGCGGGTGGCAAGTCTGAATCGACCCCCGTTTCACCGCTAACCTCAGCAGGTGGTAAACCGCTTCCCTGCATGTCCGTCTCTGCCTCGATCTGCTGAGTCATGATACTGTCAGCAGCACCGTCCAAAGAGGCCCGGTTACTCGCCAGATAGGCCAGCGAAAGACAAACAATAAAAAACAGGGTCGCTATGATCCCGGTTGCCCGACTCATGAAATTACCCGAGCCGCGCGAACCAAATACCGAGGCCGAAGCACCGCTTCCAAATGCAGCACCCGCATCGGCACCTTTTCCGTGTTGCAACAAAATCAGGACGATTAACGAAATCGACAGTAACACCTGCACGATTAACAACATACTATTTAAATTTTCCATTTAACTACCTAAACTGATTGTGCGATGGCGAGAAAATCGGCAGCTTTCAAAGCAGCACCACCGATTAGTCCGCCGTCAATGTCCGGTTGCGATAACAATTCGGACGCATTAGCAGGATTCATACTCCCACCGTATAAAATTTGTATTTTATCGGCAACCGACACATCGATTGCCGCCAACTTCCCGCGAATAAAGGCATGCACTGCCTGAGCCTGCGCAGGAGTTGCCACCTTACCGGTACCTATAGCCCATACCGGCTCGTAAGCGATTACCGCGTGAGCCATTACGCTCATTCCTTTAGACCCGATCACCGCATCCAACTGACGCGCCACAACCTGTTCGGTCATTCCCTGATCTCGCTCCTGCAGGGTTTCGCCGACACATAATATCGGAGTCAGCCCGGATTCGACCGCCATCGCACAACGCGCTGCGACCAATTCATCTGATTCCATATACAAGGCGCGTCGCTCCGAGTGCCCCACAATCGCATAGCGGCAACCGCTTTGTTTCAGCATTTCGGCTGAAATTTCACCGGTAAAGGCCCCAGACGCCTGGTCACAGACATTCTGTGCTCCGAGCGCCACGCCACTGTCGGCGAGCATGCCCCCTACTTTCATCAAGAATATCGAAGGCGGACAGACGGTAAGCTGGGCTTTACCCGCATCTCCGGCTTTAATCCCTTCAACTAGCTCAATGACTGACTGCATATCGCCATTCATCTTCCAGTTACCTGCAATTAAGCTGGGTCGCATATCTTTTTCCGGCACCTAAAACGGCGACAAAGGTTACTCATCTGAGCCGCATAAATCAATCTGCAATTGGCAATTAACTCTTTTTTTTTAACTTTCTTTATTCGGCGGCGGCTTCTTTCACCACTTGCGCGAGCGCTTCGGCAGTTTTATTCACTTCGGCACTGTCCCGCCCTTCTACCATTACCCGCACCAGAGGTTCGGTTCCTGAGGGCCGCAACAACACCCGCCCCCGCTCTCCCAGCTCGTTTTCGGCAGCCTTTACCGCCTCGGCAACCACGGGTAAATCGACCAGATTTCCGGATCTGGAAATCGGCACATTAATCATCGTTTGTGGATACAACTCCATGCCACTACAGGCTTCGGTTAAAGTTTCATCATTGCTGACCAACCAGTCGAGTACCTGCAAGGAAGCCACTATGCCATCGCCGGTGGTGGTTTTATCGAGGCAGATAATGTGTCCGGAGGATTCACCGCCAATAAACCAACCGTGCCTGATCAGTTTTTCCATGACATAGCGGTCGCCAACATTGGCTCTATCAAAGGGAATATCCATCGAGGCCAGGGCATGTTCGAATCCCAGATTAGTCATCAGCGTACCCACAACCCCTCCACCGAGATTGCCATGCTTTATTTTACTTTTGGCGATAATGTACAACAGCTGGTCGCCGTCCTTAACATCGCCTTTGGCATCCATCATCATCAAACGGTCGCCGTCGCCGTCAAATGCGATACCCATGTCGGCCTGATTATCGAGCACCAGCGAACGCATATTCTGTGGATGCAATGCGCCCACCTGATCATTAATATTCAACCCATTCGGGCTG
>JBLHOA010000203.1:0-5807 GCA_047622345.1 Gammaproteobacteria bacterium
ATCGGCCTTCGCCTGATTTAACGATGAGCTGAAGTCCCTTGGGTCGAGCTTAACCAGTGCCTGCCCCTTGCTGACCAGCGCGCCATTACGCACATAAATTCCTTCAACGACGCCTCCACCGGGCGCAGCGACGTTCATGGTTTCCGGTGATTCGATGCGACCGTACAAGGTAATAGCGGGGGATAGTGACTGTTTGATGGCCTGCTGAACTTCGACCAGCCAGACCTTTTCCTTGAGCACGGGTTTTTCCTTTTCAACTTTGCCATCAACCAGCGAAAAATACACCAGACCTGCCAGCAGCAGGACAATAATCGGGAGAACTATTTTCACCAAATTTCTAGCGGTCATTTTTTCAGTTTACGGTTGGTTGTATTGCGGTGCCTGGAAATGGCCAGACTAAGGCAATGATATAGATTAATATTGTCCGGACAAGTTCGGCCTGTGTTTATTCGCGACTAGACTGAGGTTTCTTCGAACTTGCCGATTGCACGGTTCTTATGCACGGTGTCCGGGGCAAATATTTGACCGTTCATCGCCAGATGGACGCCGGCCGGTAGCAATTGAACCGCCATCGTGGCAACACCGAGATTATACATGGCATCGCTATAACGCATTCGAGCCGGCTGCATAGCTCCGAACAAGACGATGGTTTTGTCGCTGATTCCCTGCAAACATCGGGCGGTTTCAACCATCGTATCGGTACCATGGGTGATCAGTATTTTATCGCAATCGGCGGATTCGACAGCCTTGAAAATAGTTTGTCGGTCATCGTCGTTCATATCGATACTGTCTTTTTTCAGGATCGACTCGATTTCGACCGAAAGGCTGCAGTTCGCTTCCTTGAGCATTTCACCGATGATGGGTTCGCCGATGCTGAACTCGCTATAGACGTCGAAATAAATTTTGTCGAAGGTACCACCAGTGGTTAAAACTTTGATCGTCATTTTTTATCCATTGTGGTTAAAGTTTTGCAGTAGTGTTTGGCGGCATATTGTAAACTCTTGAAATTCTAAATCCAGCCGCCTTTACCCATTGGCCTTGTGACGAAGCATAAATGACCATTAAATCTGCGAAATTCCCCATCATCCCCATTACCTGTGCCTGTCTGATTGCCCTGGTCGCTTTCGGGCCACGTTCAGCGATGGGTTTTTTCCAGCTCCCGATGATCGAAGCTAATGGTTGGGATCGATCTACCTTCGGTTTTGCGATGGCGCTACAGAATTTGTTCTGGGGCCTGGGGCAGCCGTTTTTCGGGGTCATTGCCGATAAGTTCGGCACCTGGCGGGTCATGTTTATCGGCAGCTTACTGTATCTGGCCGGGTTACTGGTTATGTCCGCCGCCGATTCCCCGGTCTGGTTGCATATCGGTGGCGGCATACTCATCGGGCTGGGCATTGCGGCCTGTTCATTCGGCGTTATTCTGTCGGCAATGGCGAGGCTAGTAAGCGCGGAGAAGCGTTCTTTTGCCTTTGGTCTGGGCACCGCCGCGGGTTCGGCGGGGATGTTTGTTTTTGCCCCGATTTCGCAGTCTTTGATCACTGCGCTGGGTTGGTCGGATACGCTGGTGGCCTTAGGCGCATTGATGCTGATCATTCCGCTACTGGCTATTCCGCTGTGCGGCAATTCATCGACTTCGAAAATTGCTCATCAGGTCGAACAAACGGTGTCCGAAGCACTGCGTGAAGCACTGGCAACGCGGGGTTATCTATTGCTGACATCAGGGTTTTTTGTCTGTGGTTTTCAGGTTGCTTTTATTACCGCACATTTTCCCGCCTATATCAGCGATCTGGGAATTGAGCCGGTGTGGGCGGTATGGGCGATTGGATTGATCGGATTTTTTAATATATTCGGCTCACTCGCCTCGGGGTATATCGGCCAGCACTATTCCAAACCCATTTTCCTCGCATTTATTTATCTGTCGCGATCGGTGGTGGTAACTATATTCGTTTTAACCCCCGCCAGCCCGATGACCGTGGTCGTTTTTTCGATCGCGATCGGTTTGCTCTGGTTGTCGACGGTAGCGCCGACCAACGGGCTGGTCGCGGTTATGTTCGGCACCCGTTACCTTGGCATGCTCGGTGGAATCGTATTCTTTTCCCATCAGTTGGGTTCTTTCCTGGGCGTTTGGATGGGTGGCTTACTTTACGATATGACCGGCGCCTATGATGTTGTCTGGTGGATTGGTGTCGGCCTCGGTATCTTTGCCGCGGTCGTGCATTGGCCGATCAAGGAAGAAGCGGTGGTGCGAACTGCCTAGGGGCTATCAATCACTGCAGTGGCGGTTCGCCGTCGTGGGCCCCGGCAGCATGGGTGGCAAGTTCTTCCTGGTGCGCTTCGATATAATTGGAGACCCGGTCTATCGATTTATAATCCGCAATGTGGAAAATAGCTTCGCCTTCGAAAACCAGGGGTAAATTCGTCTTACCGATTATGATTCCGGATACCGGGCTGGGCAGAGGAGTGGCGTTTTCGCCGAGCGGATCACTGATGTAAGCAAGAATATCGCCTTCCATTACCTTTGACCCTGAGGCCACTAGCGAGCGCAGAATTCCGCTTTGTGACGCGCGAACCCAGCGCGTGGTGTTGGCGACCAATGTATCCGTTTTGCCGATTTTCTTTTTACCGGTGCGCATGCCCAGTTCGGTCATAACACCGCGAATACCCAACACTCCGGCACGAATAGCAAATTCGTCAAAGCGCAATGCTTCACCGGCTTCATAAAGTAATACTGGAATACCCAGCTTGTGTGCTGCGGCGCGGAAAGAGCCTTCGAGCACTTCCGCATTTAAAATCACTGGAACGCCAAAAGCGCGCGCGAGCGTTTCGGTTTCGGGTTCATCGCGCAGTTTTGCGCGTATCTGGGGTAAGTTTTCACGGTCTACGGCACCGGTATGTAAATCAATAATATGCGTGCAATGCGGAATGATTTGAGTCATCAGTATATTGGCCAGTCGCGCCGCCATTGACCCTTTTACGGAGCCCGGAAAAGAGCGGTTCAAATCGCGCCGGTCGGGCAGGTATCGTGATTTGGACACGAATCCAAACACGTTGACTACCGGAACGGCAATTAAAGTACCGTGAATTTTGTCGATAAATTTGCGCGATAACAAGCGGCGGATAATTTCCACACCATTAATTTCATCCCCGTGAATCGCCGCCGATACTAATAGGGTCGGCCCGGGTTTACGGCCATGTACCACGTGCACCGGCATATTGACACTGCTGTGCGTGTAAAAACTGGGGAGTGGGATATCAATTGACTGACGGCTGCCGGCTTTGATTTTAACCCCGGCAATCTCGATTGCTGATTGCATGTTGCTGCTAGCCTCTATCCCTTACCGCGGGTTTTGGTTTTGCCGGGTTGAATTTTTTCCAGGTTGGTAATGATCATGTCTGCAATATTTTTACCCGTCGCGTGTTCGATTCCCTCGAGGCCGGGGCTGGAATTAACTTCCATCACCACCGGACCATGGTTAGAACGCAATAGATCGACACCGGCAACGTTCAATCCCATGATGCGTGCCGCACGCACTGCGGTAGATCGTTCTTCAGGGGTGATCTTAATCAAGCTGGATGAGCCCCCACGATGCAGGTTGGAGCGAAATTCACCCTTTTGCGCCTGGCGTTTCATGGCGGCAACGACTTTGCCATCGATGACCAGACAACGTATGTCCGCACCACCGGCTTCTTTAATATATTCCTGCACCAGGATATCGGCTTTGACACCCATGAACCCTTCGATAACACTTTCGGCCGCTTTTTGTGTTTCCGCCAGAACAACACCGATGCCCTGGGTGCCCTGCAGCAGCTTGACTACCAATGGTGCCCCGCCGACCATTTTGATCACGTCCTTGATGTCATCGGGCTTGTTGGCGTAGCCGGTTAGCGGCATACCGATGCCTTTACGCGATAAAAGTTGCAGCGAGCGCAGCTTATCGCGCGAACGGCCAATGGCAACCGACTCATTTAACGGTGCCACGCCCATCATTTCGAACTGACGTAACACGGCAAGACCATAGGCAGTTACCGAGGCCCCAATTCTAGGGATAACGGCGTCGAAGCCTTCGAGTGTTTCGCCTTTGTAATGAATCGACGGTTTATGCGAGACAACGTTCATATAGGCGCGTAACACATCGATGACGACTATTTCATGCCCGCGTGCTTCGGCTGCTTCAATAATTCGACGCGACGAATAGAGTTTTTTGTTTCTGGATAGGAGCGCAATTTTCATTTATTTTCCCGAATTAAAGTCATACAGTGTTCGCGGTTTTAGCTTGCCACTGAGATAGGAGGCGGCCGGGTCAACCAACAAGCGGTCTTCCATAGCTCTGCGTCCGATTAGCATGCGAAAGCGCATATTATCACGGTTTGTCAGCGTTAACTCTACCGGGCAATGTAAGCCACCGAGGGTCATACTGGTTTCGATGACGTAACGCATTTCCCTGTGCCCCCCCGAATCTGAGACTTCGCGATAATCGAAAACCGGTGCCTGGCACTCGATTTGAAATTCCTGATTCTTTTGAATGGGGTGGATAAGAAACCGCACCATGTCGATGCCATCCTGCTGGAAGTTATCGATCTGAAAGGCATGCAGGGCTGAAGTTTTGGCGCCGGTATCAACCTTGGCCTTGATCGCCGGTAAGTTCAGGTCGGGTAGGGCAACCCATTCACGCCAGCCAACGGTTTGTAGCGAATCATGGTTAGTCATTAGTGCGAATGAGTTCCTGCTTGTTTACGGCAACGTTCTACCAGGTTTTCGATCATTTGATCGCAACATTGCATTTGTTCCCGACTGACAAACTCATCGGGCTTATGGGCCTGATCGATGCTACCAGGGCCACAGACAACACTATTGATACCGATAGCATCAAATAACCCGGCTTCGGTGCCAAAGCTGACGTTGTCGCCAATTTTATCGACCGGGTTGATCGAACGGGTGTAATTGATTACCTCAGAATCTGCCGCGGTATTCAGCCCGGGATAGTGCGAAAGCTGGGTGAATTCGATGCTGCTGTGCTCAAAGCGCGTTTTCATGTCGGGTAATAGTACCTCGTTGGCGTAGTGCTTAATTTCATGCGCCAGCGCGTCGAGGTCCTGTTCCGGCAAATTACGTATTTCAAATTCGAATTCGCAGAGGCTGGGAACGATATTGAGCGCGGTGCCACCGCGAATATTGCCAACATGGAAGGTCGAATGGGGAACCGAATAGCCGTCATTGAGATGATTTCTCTCGATCATTTTCTGGTTCATCTTGCTGATAAAGCTAATCAATTCAGCGGCATATTCGACCGCATTGACGCCGTTTTTAATATAGGCCGAATGACAGGATAAGCCGCTAAAGCTAACCGTGTAAGCCAGTTTGCCCTTGTGCCCGAGAACCATCGCCATACTGGTTGGCTCGCCAATCAACGCCAAATTCGGTTTAACGTCGAATCCCTGCATGGCGCTTACCAGTTTACGCGCGCCAACACAGCCGACTTCTTCGTCGTAGGAAAAGGCCAGATGGATCGGGGTGAGCAATCGTTTATCGGTCATTTGCGGCAAGGTAGACAGCACCGATGCGATAAACCCCTTCATATCGCAACTGCCGCGACCGGTGTAGAGCTGATCGCCGATTTTCATTTGATAGGGGTCGCTATTCCAGTCCTGACCGGTCGTAGGCACCACATCAGTATGTCCGGATAACATAATGCCACCGACGTCATCGGGACCAATGGTTGCGTACAGGTTGGCGCGGGTTTGGTCTTCGTTTGGTACCAGGGTCGAGCCGATGCCGTGATCCTGAAGTAGATTCCGGACGAAATCGA
>JBLHOA010000204.1:0-5792 GCA_047622345.1 Gammaproteobacteria bacterium
ACAGGAGCCGGAATGACTGAAGGAATCCAGATTATTGAACCCTGTCGGCAATGTATTATCCGCTGGCATACCGGGCGATTTACCTGGTCAACTTCGGGGGCGGGCTTCTGCCATCTTTGCCCTGGCTACCCTTGCCCTGGCCACGTCGACCCGCGCGACGGCATCTTCTGGCAACGCATAACAGTCTTCGCCGTACTGATCCAAAAACTGCTCGAACATATCATTATCAAACATCAAATTGCTTTCTGCGATGCATTGAAGCCGGCTGGCCAATACTCTTTCAATGAGCTCATCGGGGTCAGGAAACGAGCGGAAGTCAAAATCAGAAACGATTTTAATGCTGGTTATTGCCTCGATAATAACCACGGCTTCAGCCCAGTGCTCGGCAAATGCTTCGCGCATAAAATGGTGTTGAATCAAAGCGTCGTCTTCCATCAATAACTCAATAAAGGGCTTTCGAAACAAGGTCGAACATCCGCGGATACTGATTATCCTGCCGGGCCGGGGCGGCCACTGCACCAGTTCGTCGATGACAGGATTATCGGCAAATTCTTCGAGGGCTAAATTCATTGCACAAGCCTAAAGCAGCGCGGCCTGAATTGCACCGTATTCGGCGATTATCACCTGATTGGATCTAATCCAGTCTTTCTGCTCTGCGGTATCCGGGACCTCGACCCCGCGGCATCTCGATATCTGATCGAAAGCCGCGTCAGCCGTCTGGCCGGAATGAATCAATATTGCCGCTGCGGTCATCCCCGAACGCCCAATTCCCGCACGGCAATGCAGCACGATTTTCCTGCCCTGCATCAAATTCTGATAGTGGCAATAAGTAAACTCACTGAAAGCTTGCAGGGGTTCCGGCAAGGTAAAATCATCGATCGGGAATGCGGTGAACTCCATCGCTGCCGCCTGCACCAGCGCTGCTTCCTGCGCGAGCCCTAATTCCTGCGCCTCATCCTGCGCCAGTAATGAAACGACCTGGTCGTAACCCTCATCGGCAATGGCCCTGATATCGTCCGCCAGCGGTTGATTGACCCCGGGTCGGGGCATTACCGATAAACAGCCTCCTTCGATTGTGGCGATGATAAAAATTTCAGGCGACATCGGCACCGACCTACTTCTCACCAACTTGATCCATCGCTTTGATGAACGCGCCGATCAGAGGATGTGCTTTACCTTCGAGCCCGGATCTTTCCGGCTGAAAGGCGGTGCCAACAAAAAAAGGATGCCCTTCGAGTTCAAAAATTCGGGGGTCACCAGCATCGTCAAAGCCGCTGAAGCGCATCGCGCTATGTTCGAATAAAGACAGGTATTCCGGATTCACTCCGAACCCGCAATGATAGGCCTCAGCAATCCGGGCTTGGCCGTAAAGGCCACCGACTATCGACGCTGGGTCGATGTTTATCGCTTCTGATTGATCGTACAAACGACACCGTAACGATGAAATCAGCGGCAGGGTACAGGTAGGGTTATCTTCGACACTGTCGGCCTCTGCCAAAGCCAGCACATTCCTAGCGAACTCTAAAACGGCATGTTGATAGCCGGCGCAGGTTCCTAAACAGGGGACGTTATGTTCGCGCGCGTAACGGATCGCAAGCATGACATTCAGCCGGTTCTGGTAGGGACTGAATGGAACACACCAGATGCCATCAAAGCCGGGCAAGGCATCGACATCAACGTCGTTGCTCGGAATCCAGACGTGGTTTAGCACCCGCCCGTCTGCATTTGCGGCAAGCGCTAACGGAATCGCCCGATGCGCGGTAACATCGGGCTGATAATCACCTATCAATGCGATATTCATTAGCTCATTATGCCTCACCATCTATGCCTGTTTTTTCCATGAAAACACTCAACGGATCATCCTGGTATTGCCCGAAGGGCCCTCTTTTGAGATAACCTAATTTCGTATAAAGCATGATCGCCTCGGGTTGTTCTACCCCGGTTTCGAGCCGCAAAAGACGCACTCCCTGACGCTCCAGTTCGGCTTCGATAAAATTCATTATGGCTATCGACAAGCCCATACCCCGATGCGTTTCAATGACAAACAGGCGTTTGATTTCGGCATAGTCACCGTCGTCCTGCATTAACTTTGCCGCCACAGAGGCGACTAGCTGGCCGTCCACAAACCCACCGAGAAAAATAACGTGCGACTGTTGCAAGTCATCACTACTTTCCAGGTGGCTGCTTTCGGGTGGGTACAGATCGCGATAAAACTCATCGGACAGGGCGATAATTTTTTTCGCATCAAAACGCGCGGGGTCGATTTGTTCGATGTGCATATCAGGCATTCGCATCGCCCCCGTTAATATAGGAAAACAGAGTGACTTCGCCGCGCTCCTGCCATCCTCGATTCGACCAGTAGCGACGCGCCAGGTCATTATCCAGATGGATATGAACGTGCGACTTTACAATCCCCGATCGCTTCAATGCGGCCAGGCAACGATCAATTAGCTCACCGCCGATACCGGAATTTCTTACCTGGCTGTCTACTGCCAGGTGCTGGATATATCCGCGTCGGCCATCGTGCCCCGCCATAATCGTGCCGAGCAATTGTTCGGCGTCCATAGCGACGAAGCTGAGACCCGGGTTTCGATTAAGATAGGTTTCGATCGCCTCGTATGAATCGGCCTCACGCACATTCACCCCGGGTGACTGCTGCCAGAGTGCTATCGCGGCCGCATGATCGCTGATTTGCATCTCTCGAAAATCCGGCAATTGACTTACTCGCTAGACAGAAGTTGGGTCAGGACTTCTGCATCGGGCATTTCATCAAAATGCTGACCACTTGCGGCCGGAATGTCCCAGCGCGCTTTGGAGCCGATATACAGATGCGCGGCGATGGACAGTTGCTCGCTATCATCGAGCAAACCAACCGGCACCCAATAGCACTGGTCGTCACGAGTCAGGTTCGGTAGCGGACTTCCGCAGTTTGCACAGAAGTCGGATTTGAATCCGCTACTGTTTTCAAAGTTAGAAATCGACTGCGCGCCTTTAATCCAGCGAAATTGCGCTGCGGGAATTATCAACGCGGAATTCGACGCCGACCCGGAAACCTTCCGACACAGCGAACAATGGCATTGATACAACTTCGCAATGGGCGCATCCAGCTCAAATTCGACCGCGGCGCACAAACACTGTCCTTTCATTTTTTTATTCCCCTGATTAGTCAAAAATCGACTCGACCTTTGAGTTCGTCGAAAGCAACGGCAATATTACGTTTAAACGGCCCGCGTTCCGACAAATTTTTATACCAGCGCATTACATGGGGTGGTTTATCAACATCAATTCCCATATTGAAATACCGAAAAAGCCCGGTCGCGCATGGGATTTCTCCCAGCGTAAAATGGTCACCGGAAAGATAAGGGAAGCGGCTTAAATGGTCGTCGAGCAGGTCAAAATGGGTCTGGCAGGCCAGCCGACTGGACTCGATTTCCGGCAAGTTGCGCTGCGTTTCGAGTTTGCGGTAATGCCCCCAGAATAGATCAATAAAATCCGGCTGTAGTTTGGTCAGTTCCCAATCCATCCAGCGCTCGGCGCAGGACCTTTGATAGGCATCCTGCGGCCACAAGTCATTACCCCCGTATTCATTGCCCAGATACCGAATAATGCTGTTTGACTCCCAGACCACGCCGTTCTTGTCGCGAATGGTCGGAATTCGCGCATGCGGATTGATCGCCAGATACTCGGGCGTGGTCAAATCACCGCTGAGGCTACCAACATCGTAGTGGCGATATTCAAGTTCGAGTTCATCGAGTGCCCACAGCACTTTCTGCACGTTGTAGGCATTTTTCCGTCCCCATAGATCGATCATTCAGAGCTCCCCGCTAAAAATTCAATGTTCCTTCAACCAGCACATGGGTTTGCCCGCCAATGGTCAATCCGTTCGAATCGGCCATGGTCGATACGCTGACCCGCCCCTGCCGGCCGATCTGAGTACCCTGGGCGATCATAACTGAATCGATCAATTCTCCCCTCACCTGCAACCAGTGGGCCAGAGCCGAGTTTAACGAGCCGGTAATCGGGTCTTCACTCATGCCGCTGGACGGCGCCAGCATGCGTACCTCGTAATCGCATTCACTGCCCACAGGATGTGCGCCGATGACACCGATTGCTTTGAACTGCGGCCAACGCACCGCAGACGAATCAAGCCGTAAAACGGCGTCGGCAGAGTTGAGATGAAATACCTGAAACACCGGGCCGTTATCGAGTTCGGCCGAAGCCAGTATTTGATCTGGAGGAATATCGAGGGTATCGACAATAGCACTAAAATTTTCGTCTTTCATTGCATTAATCTGCGTTGGCGGCGCGACAAAAGCCAGGCACTGACGATCGCGGGCATCGATTTCGACGATGCCGATGGCACATTCCTGTCGGATCAATGCAGGATCTTTGGGTTGGCCACCACAATGCAACCAGGCCGCGCAACTACCGAGGGTTGGATGCCCGGCGAATTTCATTTCGCGGGTCGGGGTGAAGATGCGTAAGCGATAATCGGCGATCGGCTGTTGCGCGGGCAACATGAATGTGGTCTCCGCAAGATTGGTCCAGGCGGCGAAGTTTTGCATTTGCTCATCGCTCAAGCCCTCGCCATCGACGACCACGGCGAGCGCATTTCCAAGCGTTGCAGTCGGGCTGAATACATCACATTGAATAAATCTTCTTAGGCTACTCATAACTTCTTCCTGTCAGTCAATTACTGCGCTTAAAATTCGTTACTCTGGCCCTATAGGTTTTAACGGTAGTGCCGGTCGTCGCAGAAAATTAGCAGGCTGATACAGCTGGTAGGCAAGCGCCTGGTTTCAGGCAGACCCGGACGGGCACCGGGGGGCGCCGCCTGTCGGCATCATTAATAACCTCGCCGATTATCCGTCATGCTTAAGTAAAACCCCCATACTCATGCGGTCTTCAACGGCAAACCCCAACGACTGATAAAATTTGGCAACCTCGACATTGTCCGATCGAATTTGCAGATTAATTTTGATGCAGCCGATTTCTTTAAGTGCCGTAATCGCCTGCTTTACCAGTTCGCGCCCCAGTCCCTGTCGTCGGAATTCAGGGTCCACGGCAACGGCGTAGAGCCAGCCACGGTGGCCATCGTAACCGGCCATACAGGCTCCCGCGATAGTGTTATTTTTTTCGGCAATAAAAATTAAATCATCAACGGCCAGCTTCGCTTCAAGCAAGCTGGCCGGCTCATTATGCGCCGGATCATCGGGGAAAACCTGCTGCCACAGATGCACCAGCTTGTCGTGATCCGAAGCCTGGTAACGGCGATAATTCATCATTTCCGTAAAGTCCTGAAAAGTTTGCCCAGTTCCGCATCTGGAATCTGCCCGGCGGCGAAATCAAAACTGCCGCGCGTCATCATTTCTTCGGCGGCACGGCGTACCAGGCCAAAACTGGCCCGTGCCAACGAACCACCGACACTCACCCGCGCAACGCCAGCCTGCGCTAACTCGGCTAAAGATATAGGGGTTCCGGCTAAACCCATAACAACATTAACCGGGGCGTCGACCGGGAATCATATAAGGCTTCTTCGACACCGGGATCGGATAATTCAAACCAGCGTTGGAGAAACTGAATGCGTAGCATGCGCTCTATAACTATCGGTCGCCTGCCAGCGCCCTTGGCTGCGGGATAATAGGGCTTAACTGCTTCGCCCATTTCTTTCCGCGGTACAATCTTATCCATTCCTTCAAGGAAAACTTCCTTTCGGGTTTTCTTTCTATATTTCTCGAAGTCTTCTGCTGTAAAACTTTGCTGGCGCATGCCGTTTTCCAAACAATCCAATG
>JBLHOA010000205.1:0-5734 GCA_047622345.1 Gammaproteobacteria bacterium
ACAACAATAATGATGATGATGATGAAATATTTCACACTTATACAAATTCACCTCCTCTTATCGGCCTGCAAATGCGAAAATAAAACCTTTCAAACAACTAAAACACACATTTAGGAGATAGAATGGACAAGCTAACCACCTGGCTTACGGAGCAGGGCCCTGAATGGGGTCTAAAAATCGTTATCGCGATTGCAATATATGTAATCGGTAAATACATCGCTGGCTTTATCCGAAACCTGATCATAAAAATGATGCAGCGTTCCGGAACCGATAAAATACTGGTCGGTTTCATCAGCAACATGGTTTATGGAATTCTGGTAATCGCGGTGGTGCTGGCTGCGGTAGATTCGCTAGGAATCAACGTCACTTCACTATTGGCGATCGTCGGTGCGGCCGGCCTGGCCGTTGGTCTGGCATTAAAAGACTCGCTCTCCAATTTTGCCGCCGGCGTGATGATTATTATCTTCCGTCCATTCAAAATCGGTGATTTTATTACGGCGGGTGGTGCTTCGGGAGTTGTCGACGAAATCGGCCTGTTCGCCACACTGATGCACACCGGAGATAACCAGCGCCTGATCGTTCCCAACTCAGGTATCCTCGGTGGCAATATCACCAATACCAGTGCGCTGCCTACGCGGCGTGTCGATCTGGTATTCGGTATTGGCTACGACGATAACATCGGTCAGGCAAAGGACATTATTACTGCCATTATGGATGCCGACGAGCGCATTCTGAAAGATCCAGCGGCCGCCATTGCGGTTGCCGAACTGGGTGACAGTTGCGTCAACATGAATGTGCGCCCCTGGGTGAATAGCGCCGACTACTGGGCGGTTCGTGCCGACCTGCTGGAACACGTCAAAGTGAAATTTGACGAAGCCGGAATCAGCATTCCTTACCCTCAGAGCGATGTTCATATGCACGAGGTAAAATCAGCTTAAGTATATTTAAGTGTAAAGAGTTAAACTTAGCTGTATAAAAGGGGCCGGGGAAACCCGGCCTTTTTTATAACCGTCTGGGCAGGTAACTGGCAGCGAATGCGGCAATGAACAATAGCGCGGCAAGTAGCAGATAAAAGAATTTAAATGGTGCTATTAGTAACACCAGTGACACCAGCAGCGGCGTTAACAATTGTGACGCTTCACGCCAGGTGGAAAATATCATCGTCATTTCGGTGCGCTCGCGTGGCTTCACCATCCGCATGAATGGAATATTTCCGAGCACGTCGATGGTCACCCCTCCGAGCGAAGCTATAACCCAGTAGACCAGCCCGATCGGCCGCGCTTCCCCGGTGACATATAACATCAGCACGGCCACGGCCGTCAGTATAAAAGCCATCACGATGACAATACGCGTACCATGACGCCCAGCAAGATTACGAATGTAAGGGCTGAGCAGCAGTAATCCACTGACAAAGGAGAGAAAACCTCCGGCCACCCAGCTGGATAAACCCGCTTCGATGACATAAATCGGGCCGTAGATGAATAGCGACATCCAGAAAATAGACCGGGTCAGGGTAATCATATAGGCAATGCGCAGGGCCGGTTGGGCAAAATAGCGCGGGATAATTTTTAACGGGTTGATCGGATGATTCTTGGCCTTTTTAATTATCTGATTGTGTCCCAGTCGCAGGTACCAGAAATAAACTAACATCACCGATGCCGCACAAATAGCAAGCATAAACGGAGCGGCAGGAAAGGTTTCGTTCCATAGAAAAATACCGAGTGACGGCCCGATCAACCAGGCAATTCCGGTATACAGCAATCGTCGCGATTCGGAATGGATCAAATCCTTCTTGCCGATGTAATCCATAATATAGAGTGACAGACAGACTGAGAACAACGAAGTGGCAGCCGATTGCAGACCGATGGCTACCGCAATCACCAGTCCGTCGGCAAATATCAGGATCAGGCTGGCGGTAATCATAAATGCAGCCCCCAGGGTGACTACCCAGCGGCGCTGAAACCAGCGTTCGAGCTGGGCAAAATTGAGGGTAATCATCAAGGTCAGAATCGAGGCGAACAAATAAGCCTGAGTGACCGCCTCTTTTGACCCCAGCGCCTCGAGCGCGAGCAGCGGAATAACTCCAATTAGCAACGATCGCGCAAAACCTTCGAAGGCGTTCAGTTGTGCAAGCGGTTTACCGGCATCTCCGGCAAAAGCCTGGAGTCCCGTCGGACGTCGTTCTAGCAATTGAGCTTCCTGCGAAATCGGGTAGTCGAAATACTAGTGCAGAAAGGTATTTCGCGATAGGGATTTAAGGAAACTCTGATTGCCGGGTTTGCTCGACGCCTGGAATCTCGAAACAGTCGACGGCTAGGCCGCTGGTTCCAGCGCAACCCCTTCGATAGTAATGCGATGCATCAGCCGACGATAACCGTGGTAATCGTTTAACGCGCAGTGATGGGTAGCGCGGTTGTCCCAGATTGCAATCGAGCCTTTGGCCCAGCTAAAGCGACAGGTAAATTCGTTTTGCACCGCGTGCTGATACAGATAATCGAGTAGCGGCTGCGACTCATCCTTGCTCCAGCCTTCAAATTTGACCGTAAAGTCACCATTCACATAGAGCGATGGTCTTCCCGACAAGGGGTGTTTGATCACCACCGGATGCACCGCATCCTGCATCGCTGCGGCGGTATTACCCAGCCGACCTTTCAGATCGACATCAGCGGCGTAGGCATAGGCTTCTTCGCCGAAGGCATGCCGGCTCGAATGTTCGGCGCGCATATTTAACAGGGTCGCCTTCATGCCGTCGGACAGATGATCGTAGGCGGCGTACATACTGGCAAACAGGGTATCGCCACCAACCGCGGGAACTTCGCGCGCGTATAAAATCGAACACATCGCCGGAATTTCGTCGTAGGAATGGTCGGTATGCCAGCTCGAGCCGATGTTGGCCTTTTGATCGGCTTCCTTGCGCACTTCGGCGATTAACGGATGGGTTTGCGAAGCCTGAAAAAAACGGTTTACGTTAATGTCACCCCAACGGCGCGCAAACTCAATGTGCTCATCGGGGGTAATGTCCTGATCGCGAAAAAATATGACGCCGAAATCGCTGAAAGCCTGGCGAATATCGGCAAACTGCGTATCACTTATTCCAGCGGCGATGTCGACGCCTGATATAACTCCGCCCAGCGCTGGGCTTAACGGGGTTACTTCGATCGTGCTGTATTTTCTGTTCATGGTTTTCCCCTTTAGTTTGCCCGCCGCGGCTTTACTTCGGCACCGATGCCTTCGGGTTCTGCATCGCTCAGAATATTCGGAAAACCGGGGGCGCGTAAATCTTCGCTGCAGGCATCTTCGAGGCGTTTGACCACCATCGACGACCACACTCGCGGACCGAATTTTGCCAGACCATCGCGCATGATTTCAACGGCCAGCGGCGACATTTCCAGTGGTACTCCGTATTTTTTGCCCAGATCATCAAACAACGTCAAATCTTTGACTTCGTGGTCCATGGTGAAATTGATGTTGTAGCTGCCGTTTAAAATTAACTGCCCTTCGGTTTCATGGACGAAGGAATTACCCGAGGATATTCGAATCGCCTCGTAGGCAACCCCCAGGTCGATGCCGGCCTTCTTCGCCACCATGAAGGCTTCACCGGTAGAAATTAACTGTACTCCGGCGAGATAATTGGTCGCCACTTTCAATATCGAAGCGCTGCCCAGCTCCCCGGTGTGCAGAATATCCCGTCCTATCGTGGTCAATAACGGCAAAACCTGATCGAAGGCGGCGCGCTTACCCCCGGCAAAAATAGCTATATTGCCAGTCGCCGCGCGGTGACAGCCCCCCGAAACCGGGCAATCCATAGGGATCGCACCCAAAGCCTCGGCTTTTGCTCCGAGGCGTTGAATTTCATCGGCATCGGTCGAACTCATTTCCAGCCAAATTTTTCCTTTGCTCAATCCGGCGAGCAGGCCGTCGTCAGCTTCCATCACCTCGGCCGAGACTTTCGGCGAAGGCAGACAGGTAATGACTACATCGCAGGCTTCGGCCATCGCCCTGCCCGATTCACAGGTCGTTGCTCCCTGATCGACCAACGCCTGTACCACTTGCGCATCGACATCGCGCACGCATAGATCAAAGCCATTGCGCAGCAAGCTGCCGGCGAGCTTGGCACCGATATTCCCCAAACCGATAAATCCAATCTTCATCACACTGCCTCTTATAGATAATCCAGTTCAAACGGATAGTCAGACAATATCACCGGCCCGTCCGCGCTTAACCACACCGGTTGCTCGAGCTTGACCCCTTCCTGCCCGCCGAGTTCACCAACATAGCATTCGATGCAAACCACCATATTGTCTTCGAACACGCCGTCGTAGGCACCCCATTCTTCATCTTCGCGGTACCAGATAAACGGGTATTCGACGCCCAGCCCGCAACCGTGGGCGACATCGGCGTAACGATTCGGAATGCAGCTGTCAGGCAGCTGGTAAGACTTATCTGAGTATTCAAGAAAGCCCAACCCTGATTTGAGTAGACCGGTATTGTGCTGCATCTGCTCGTAGGCCAGCGCGTAAAGTCGGCGTTGCTGGTCGTTCGGTTTTTTATCACCAACCACCCAGCTGCGCGAAATATCGTTGTAATAGCCCATCGGGCCGATGAGGTCGGTGTCGAAGGCGAGCATGTCCCCGTTTTCAATGACCCGGTCCGAAGTTTCCTGAAACCAGGGGTTGGTACGCGGCCCTGAGCTTAGCAAACGGGTTTCCGGGTATTCACCACCGCGGCGGATACTCGCCTCGATCAACATCGCTAGCGCATCCGATTCGCGCATGCCTGGTTCAAGACCCTCGCGCATCAGGGCGACGCCTTGTTCGCAGGTGGCGAGCGAACGCCGCAAAACCTCCACTTCGTCAATCGACTTGATGGAACGCGCGCGCTCCATAATCGACTGCCCTTCAATCAACTGCAGCGCCTGGCGCTGGCTTTGCTGCACCAGAATCAAATCGGCACGGTCGATGGCAAGTTTAGCCCGGCCTATGCCTTTTTCCTGCAACAGGGAGCGCATCGATTGCGCCCAGCGTTTTCCCATTTCCCGGCCACGATCACCCACCGCCATGAAGTCGGTGGTCAGAGCGGGTCGGATATCATCGACCAGAGCGCTTGCCAGGTGCGCCGAACTCGGCATGTCGAACAAAACAATATCGCCACTGGCAAAGACCACCACATAGCGGCAGTTATTGTGCATCGTCCATACCTGCATATTGCGTGTGCCGGTGGCGTAGCGGATATGTACCGGGTCGAATAAAACAATCGCCGCGCAATCGGCCTCGACCAACCGTCGTTGAATCTGCGCCAGTCGCCAGGCCTGAATTCCGGCCTGCGTGGTATCGTCGACTATCGAGAGTTCATCCATTCAGTTTTATTCCTGCGGTGGCACTAGTACCAGCTTACCGGTGTGGCGTTTGGCGAGAAAATCGGTTTGTGCCTGCACGATATCTTTTAACGCATAACTTGCGGCTACCACGGGTTTGACTTCACCCTGCTCGATATAACGCACCAGGTCTTCGAACACAGCGGAGGGCTGGTAAGTGCATCCATAGAAGCTCAAGTCTTTGAGATAAAGTGTGCGCACGTCGAATTCGACAATCGGCCCGGCAATGGCCCCCGCGGTAACGTAACGCCCGCCGCGTACCAGCACATCGAGTAGCGGTGGCCAACCAGGGCCCGCGACCAGGTCGGCAACCACGTCGACCGATGCTGCGCCGAGTTCGGCGATCAGATCCGCATTTCG
>JBLHOA010000206.1:0-5727 GCA_047622345.1 Gammaproteobacteria bacterium
ACGCTCCAGCATGAAACAACTGATTAAGCCGAGCTTTTGCACCATGCCTTTGGAATAACTACCGACTCGCGAATCTAGCCGATCGGGTGAAAAGTCAAAACGCTCAGCGAGTATTCCAACGGCCTTCTTATCGAGCGATAGATGATAGGTCGCCGCGATAAACTCTAGATACTGCCAACCGCTCACCGATTTTTTGACGTCGAATTTTTCGGGCAAATAAACGAGGCGATTACGGCAACGGATGTCGCGATTACTCTGACCAAAAATGGTAATTTCACTGTTTTTGCTGGGGCGAATCAAATCCAGCGCGAGTTTAATCAGGGTGGACTTGCCCGCGCCGTTAACACCGGCGATAGCAAAGTAGCTTTGCGCCGGCACATCGAGGTCGAGCGACTTCAGGATATCGGCACCTGAAATCTGATAGCTTAGATCAGAAAAGGAAAGGGCGTTGTCCATAGAATAAAAAAAGGCCTACCGGTTAATGGCAGGCCTTGATTCCAAACTTACGATAACGCTTACAGACGGAATGCGATGTTATACCGCTCCGAATCAACATAACTCGCGACTGCCGAAGCAGAAGCTGTGTCCATTAATCCCGGCGTAGGGTCCGATTGAATACGGCCGGTGTGTGGGAAGCCATCGTCGAGACGCGCTTCGATAATTTTCGCGATCGGGCCTTCAAGCTGTCCGAAAATAGTGACGTGGCCGGCGATGCCGAGCGAGCCGTCGCGAATACCGATCAAACCACCGTAAGCATTAGAGGGTTGCGTTGTATCGTTACCGCCACCGGGAACCAGACCAGCCGCACGCAAATGCATCCAGAACTTGGCTGTTTCTACGGTAGCAGCAGTGGGGCTCCAAGCACCATCTATAATTCCGTCGCCATCACCCGCGGCCGCTGATCCGGTGTATATATCGAAGCGGTCCGCTGCTCCGCTGTCATCACCGGGCAGTTGCAGGTAACGATCCTGGTAGGAAAACATAGCCGCGGCGATACCGGCATTATCACTTTCGATACGTTTTAGTTTTGCATTGGTAATCATTTCCTGGCCTTTTAGTACACCGCCAATGAGCAGGCCGACGATAACCAGTACGATGGCGATCTCGACCAGGGTGAAACCTTTTTGTTGTTTAAATTGCATGACTTCTCTCCGAAATGAAAATTATTAAATTAGGACTTAGTAACTACCAAGCAGATGTCGTGCCAGTAATTCTTAAATTCTTTAAATTCAACAGTTTAGATAATTTAGTTAGTTTGATTTATTGCTTTCTGTTGGGATTCAAACAGTAATTGTCGGAATTTCAACAATTTCTCCTGCAGGAACCGCTGCTCATCGCGGTCCGTAACTGACCCCGATTGCAGCATGGCCTCGATAATCACAATCGCCGACTCGAACTGATTTAGCTCGGCAAGTAACAAAATACGCAGGTCACGCGCCCAATGCGGCATTATCACCGAAGCCGGTAAATCGGCCAGCCTTTCCGCCATGCGCAGCGCCAGCTCAAGATCACCGAGTTGATGTCGGGCAATGACGCTCGCTTCCGCCATCCTCCTCCAGTGCATTTGCGGGTTGGCACTAAACTCTTTTTCAATATACTCAAGAATCTGGCGAAGTTGCCCGGGATCGCGGGTTTGACTATAGACCCGCGAAGCCAACAACATCGGGTACTCGGATTGAGGGTTGAGCGCGCTGATCTGACTCAGCCAACCGATCAAAACCGGATAACTGATTTTCTCGTAGACAAAATGCTGCCCGGCCTGATTGTCGTGCAGTTGCAGACGAATGGCGAGCAGATAGCTCATTAGTTGATCTGAGCCCATGGCGAGCCCTGCATAGGTTTGTGCGTTAAGCGCCGGATTCAAACCCTCATATTCGACTTGAAGCAGGTCCTTATCAAATCGATGGAAGGTAAGCTGTACACTGAAAAAGATAAAAAAACCAGCCAGTAGCGGTATGGGTAGCTGGCAGAAGGGACGTTCGCTACGGCGCATTTAAAAATTAAACTCTTTGCGGTAGAAATCGACCAGGCTGATCACAAGTAAAAACAAGGCGTAAATCAGCACCGAGTAGAACTGGTTTAACAGCATTGCGATCAAATCGAGTTGAGCGAAAAAAACATTGTTGTTGGCAAAACTATCGATATCGGGAATGACGTATAAAATTCCACTGAAAATAGCATCGCCAAAGCGACTGGTGATGCTGCCGCTGGACAGGCTTACCGACTCGGCGAGCATGCGTGATATCAGACCCGATAACTTCGCCAGCAGATAACAGGCCAGGGTTAACAGCACCGAGGAAGTCACTTTTTCCAGACTGAGCGCGGCCAGCAAGGCGAGTAAGCCGATCAGCAGCAATTCCAGCCAGAGTGCCGTCGCCCAGTAAAGTCCGAGCGCCCAGTCGCTGAAGAGGGTGACCATAATCAAACAGGGGATAGCGAGCAGCAGAGCAATAACGGCGACCACCCAGCTTTGCGCAACCACATACTGCCAGCGGGCCAGTGGCATGGTGAGCAGACGCTCGAACTGGCGGAATTCAAAATCTTCCGCCACCGCCGTGCTGACCAGCAATATCATCATTAAAACCAGAGAATAGCGCATTACATCAGCCACCAGACCCGCCGCGACCGCACCCGCGTTGATGATCGCCAATTCGCTGACTAAGGCGCCGATGGTAAGCGCTAGCAGCGCCGGGGTTACCATAAATAACAATAACCGTCGGTTCAGAAACCCGAGTAACAGGTAGCGAAACAGTGATATAGTTTGCGAGATCATTCGAACTTCCGTCACCTTGAAAAGCATAAAATTCTTACTACAGTTCAGTCAGCAGATACTGGCCTCGATCCTACTGGTTTATCACCTGCTGATCTGGTGGGTAGACGACCACCTGTTGCAGTTCAGCCTGTCGTTCATATTGTATGGTCTATTTCTGCTCTGGCAACCCTTGTGGAGTAAAGAGGCGCGTATAACCAATAAACCGGTATATGTCGTTGCCGCAGTTTTCCTTTTCCTGAGCTACTCCTTCCCGAACGAATCGCTTGTTTTCTTCGGTTTGATGCTTTCCGGGCTGATCGGCAGCCGCCTACTCAACCAGAGCTCGTATCGATCGTTTGATTTGCTCGCCCTGCTGATCATCATTCTTGAAATGATCGTCGGCCTGGTGCCCGATACCTTCCGCCAGATCGAACTGCCGGCTTTATTTGCCGACTATATGCAAACCCTGACCCTGGTACCCGTGCTGCTGTTTTATTTTGCTCCCAACCCCGACCTCCGCCAGCAGGGGCGCAGTCAGGTGGACCTGATGCACGGCATGCTGACCGCGACACTGGTATTTATCGTGCTGCTGGGTGGCATTGTTATCAACCTGTTGTACGGGGTCGATTATATCGATGGCCTGTTGCTGACCGTGTTTATCGTATCTACATTAACCATCGGCATCAGCTGGTTCTGGAACCCCGGAGTTGGCTATTCTGGGGTTGGTGTATTGTGGAACCGCTACGCAATGACCATTGGCGGTCCCTTCGAAACCTGGATTAATACCCTGACCACATTGATCGAAGAGCCGTATCTGACCCCGGCCGAATACCTCGAGGCTGCCTGCGAAAATTTAATTGAGAATGACTGGCTGAATGGCATCCACTGGGACTTTGAAAACTTCAAGATCCGGGCTGGCAGCGAAACCGGCACTCGCCATGAACACCAGCTCGAACCCAATACCAAGGTCGTGTTTTACTTTAAGTCGAACCCGGGAACCGCATTGGTTCAGCATACGGTGTTGTTAATTCGCATGGCCTATCAATTTTATCTGGCCAAAATCAATCAGCAGAAAATGCGTGCGCAGGAGCATTTTGCCACCATCCACCACACCGGTGCGCGCTTAACCCATGATATAAAAAATATTCTGCAGTCGATTAATGCCTCGCTGAACATTCTCGATATGGACAAAAGTCGGGACGATTCGCATACCCTGTTGCACGCGAACCTGAATCAGATCAGCAGCCGGCTGGAAAGCACGTTGGACAAGCTGAAGGCCCCCAAACTGAACACACAAATCAGTATGGTAGAAGGAAGAAGCTGGGTTGAGAATATTCAGCAACAGCACCATCTGGAGGGACGTCTGCGCTTTCATGCCGACATCAATAATAACCTGGTATTACCCGTCGACCTTTTCGATAGCGTTGCTGAAAATTTGATCAATAATGCGTTGAAAAAAACATCCGCAAGTCAAATTGAGGTTCGCTTGCTAACCACCGACAACATTGTTCTATTGTCGGTTTGTGACAATGGCGCGGCGCTTGAATCGGGGATCGAAGCCAATCTTTTCATACAACCGGTATCATCGGGTAGCGGCATGGGCATAGGGCTCTATCAGTCGTCAATCATGGCGCATGCGTTCAGTTACGAGCTCGACCTGAGTCAGAATGAACCGGGTCGAGTTTGCTTCAACCTGTTCCAGCACCTGACCGACTGAATCAGGGGAGTTGTCCGGCGTCGATCATTTTAGAATAGAGGATATTCGGCGACACCCATTTCACCAGATCGTCGAAGTTATCGGAAAAACCACCGGGTGGGCGTACGAAGGTAGTTTGACCCGTGCCAATATTTTTTATCGGGTAGGTAATACTCGCAGGGCCTCCCGCCAGCGAAGTCGTCCCCTGATTTTCGAGTTCGTCGCCGACCGTGCTGCCATCGTTCCAGTTTTTCCCCTGCGACAGCAACACAAACGGGGCACCCGCATACACCACCGGCGGTCCGGCGTCGTAGGTACCAAAAACTTCAACTGCGCCGGTACATTGATCGTCGTTGCTGCTGCCCGCAGCGTCGCAGATCATCAATTGACCATCGAGGTCGATATAGTTGTCAGTATCTGAATCGACTAATCCGATATCTCGCATTTCTCCGGGGGAAGCGAAGTCAGAAAAGGTGTCGCCATCGAAATCGACATCGCTGACATAGTAACGGTAGGGGTTACCCCAGGGATCGAGCAGTAAGGAATCTTCGTTCAGCCGCCCGGCGATACCGAGTGTATTCACCGGTACAAACCCACCGTAGCTATTACATCCATCGGCAAGCGTTGTGTTGAAGTCCTCGACACCCGCCGAGGCCGGGATTGCCGGGCAGGGCAGACGGCCGTTGACCTGGGCAAAACCGACGATTGCGGCTACCACTTCATCCATTTGCGCGTCGGCTGCGCGAAACTGCTTGAGTTCCTGCTGGCGCGGGAACATGGCCACCGTATAGCCCAGCAAAATAGTCACGATCAATAACACAATCGCAATTTCAACCAGGGTAAAACCTTGCTGCTTTAATTTCATTATGGCAACTCGTCTATCACTAAAATTTTGTCGTTGTTGTTGAGGTCGCTTACCTGAAATGTATCGTCTATTACCGCATTAACACTTCCAAAAACGTCGATGATGTCATTGAAAAACCCGTCGGTACCTTCATCAACCCAATCGTGTTCACCGGCGATGACAAGCAATGAAACCTTATTGTTATCAGCACCCGGGAAGTTGGTTATTTGCAGGCAATCCGTACCCACCGTACAAGGCGCAGTCGCACCCGGGATATAATCATCGGCGTAAGCCATCATCACGCTGTCGTGCCAGCCATTGGATGCCACCCAATCGGGCAGCACCGGGTAATAGCGTAATCCTATATCGAGAGCAGTTAAAGTAAAGCCTGCGATATTAAAGTTACCGCTTTTTACAATATCGAAACTCGGTAAC